>CAZDGH010000136.1:0-2241 GCA_964504805.1 uncultured Myxococcales bacterium
ACCGACGCGCGGCCGGCTACCAGCCCAGCCCGTCGTCCCACGCGCCGCCGCCCCAGGTGGTCAGCAGCGCGAGGATCACGGTGCCGGCCTCGAGCTCGGCGGCGCGCAGGCGCTCGCGGCCCTCGACGCCGCGGAGCTCGAAGGCGAGGGCGTCCTCCGCCGCGAACAGCGCGCGGGCCTCCTCGCGCGCGTCGAGCCAGCGCGGGGGCTCGGCGGCGAGGGCGGCGTGGGCGCGCTCGATCCGCGCGGCGCGGAGCGGGAGGTACGTGGCCCGGAAGCGGGCGGTCGCGGCGGCGTCGAGGCCGAGGGCTGCGGCGAGGGTGGCGGTCATCCGCTCGGCCTCGCGGGACTGCTTCTCGGGGTCGGCGAGCTCGGCGCGGAGCGACGAGAGGGCGTCGGCGCGGCCGCCCTCCCACTGTCGCACCAGGTGCTCGCGGGCGATCTGCGAGAGCAGATCCTGCTGCAGCGCGGGATCGGCCGGCGCGTCCGCGGGGACCGGCGGCGGCACCGGGCGCGCGACCGCCACGGCCGGGACCGCGGGCTTGGGGCGCGGCGCCTCGGACGTCGGGGGAGCGGCGCGAGCGACCGCTCGCACCACGGCCTCGGTGCGGCACGCCGCCAGCTCCTGCTCGCAGGTGCGCGCGGGCACGGTCGGCGTCGACTGCGGAGCCGGGCGCGGGAGCAGCGCCAGCGCCGCGTGCGCCGCGACGGTCGCCGCCGCGAGCGCCGCGAGCCCCAGCGTCCCCGACCGCGACATCGCCCTACCCCGGCGCCACGGCCGAACCTGGCGCCGCCTCGGCGGGCGGCTCCGACGGCGCGGCGGCGGCCTGCTTCGCCTCGAGCTCCGACTGCCGCTTGAGCTGCCCGAGCTTCTCGGTGAGCTCGACGAGCTGCCGCTGCAGGTCGCCGAGGTCCTCCGCCAGCGTCGCCTTGTCGGGGCGGGCGGCACGGTCCGCGTCGGCCTGCTCCTCCTGCGCCTCCTGCATGCCGTTCATGATCACGCCGATGAACAGGTTCAGCATGATCATGGTGCCGAGGAGGATGAAGCTCAGGAAGAAGACGATGGCGACGGCCGGCTGGGCCTTCGGCGCGGTGCAGAGCGCCTCGATGCCGTCGTAGCCGAACTTGTCGCAGCCCTGGACCTGGATGTTGAGCAGGTCCGTCCAGGCCTCGAGGGTCACGAGCTGGAACAGCGTCAGCAGCGAGCTGGTGAGCTTGCCGAAGTGGACCGGGTCGTTGTGGCCGAAGAGGAACGTCGCGGCGACGCCGTACACGTAGAAGAGCAGGCCGAGCAGCACGCCGACGTAGCCCATCGACGGGATCGACTTGAGCAGCGCGCCGACGATCACCTGCAGCTTCGGCAGCGCGCGGACGAGCTTGAGCACGCGGAGGAGCCGGAGCAGCCGGAGCACCGTCACGTACTGCGCGTCGAGCGGGAGGAACGCCGCGGCGACGATCACGAAGTCGAAGACGTTCCAGCCGTCCTTGAAGTACCGCCACGGCTTCGCACCCTCGGCGCCGATCTTCACCACGATCTCGACGACGAAGATCCCGAGGATCACCTTGTCGAGCAGGTGCAGCGGCCCCTCGTAGCGGTGCACGAGGTCCGGGTACGTCTCGACGCCGACCAGGATGCCGGCGATGACGATGGCCCCGGTCACGAAGCGGGTGAAGCCGTCCGACTGTGCGACCTTCCGGAACAACGCGGTCATGCGCTCCTCAGCTTGTCGACGAGGTCGAACAGCTCGGCGCCCTTGAACGGCTTCTCGAGGTAGCCGTCGGCGCCGGCCCGGGTCGCGGCCTCCTTGTCGGCGTCGCGGACCTTGGCGGTGAGCATGTAGACGGGGATCCCCGCGGTCCGCGGGTCGCTCTTCAGGATCCGGCACACCGAGATGCCGTCCATCCCCGGCAGCACGATGTCGAGGAGGACGAGCGACGGCCTCGGCTCGCCGCGGGCGACCTTGATCGCCGAGACGCCGTCGACGCAGCACGAGACGGTGACGTCGCCGGCCGAGAGCATGGTCTGCACCAGCTCGCGGATGACCGGCTCGTCCTCGACCAGCAGGATGTGGAAGCCAGCTCCCACGCGGCGATCCTACTCGTAGGCCAGGGCCTCGACCACGTCGAGGCCGGCGGCGCGGCGCGCCGGGTAGAGGCCCGCGGCGATCGCCGCGAGCGACGCGAGCGCGGTGATCTGCAGCGCGTTCGCGGGCGGGAACAGGAACGGCAACGACCAGCCGG
>CAZDGH010000136.1:2251-13262 GCA_964504805.1 uncultured Myxococcales bacterium
CGGTGGCCTGGGTGCCGACGACGTAGACGAGGATCACCGCCAGGAAGCTGCCCGAGGTCACGCCGATGAAGCCGCCGGTGAGGCCGATCATCCCCGCCTCGGCGGCGATCGCCTTCACCACCTGCCCCTTCGAGGCGCCGATCGCCCGGAGCAGCCCGAGCTCCCGGGTGCGGTCGAGCACCGCGGCGAGCAGCGTGTTCACCACGCCGAGGAGCGCGAGCAGCACCGCGATCGCCTGGAGCGCGTAGGTCACCGCGAAGGCGTCCTCGATGAGCTTCTTCGCCTCGTCGCGGAGCTCCTGGTTGGTGAGCACGAACAGGTCGTGGCTCTTGCCCCAGCGCTCGTTGACCAGCGCCCGCACCGCCGCCGGATCGGCGCCTTCCTCGAGGTAGAGCTCGAAGGTGTCCACGGTCGGGTCGCGGAAGTCCTCGTCCCAGGTGGCGGTCGACAGGAAGATGACGCCCTGGTCCCCGGTGTAGTCCACGATCACGCCGCCGACCTTCTTCTTCTTCGGCCCCGTCGGCGTCACCAGCGTCAGCTCGTCGCCGAGGTGGACGCCGCGGCGCCGCGAGAGGTTCTCGGAGACGAGCACGCCGCCCGAGCGCATCGCCGCCTTGCCGCTCTCGGGACCCCCCTCGAGGTAGGTCGGGTTCCCCTCGTAGATCCCCGGCGTCACCGCGACCACGAAGATCCGCAGCCCCTCCCAGTCGTGGGCGCGCAGCCGCACCGAGTCGACGTTGCGCACGCCGGGCAGCGCCCGGAGCTCGGCGGCGAGCTTCGGGTCGAGCGGGACGTTCTTCACGCCGGCGAGCTTGGAGGAGCCGGTGATGAAGAGGTCGGCGGGCACGGTCTGGTCGATCCACGCCTCGGCGGCGCCGCGGAACGAGCCGACGAAGCCGGCGACGCAGACGCTCATGGCCACGCCGACGGTGAGCGCCGCCACCGGCACCGCGCTCCGGCCCGGCGCACGCGCGAAGTTGTCGGCGGCGTAGCGCCCCGGCACGCCGAAGAGCCCGCCGAAGATCCGGCGCAGGATCCCGTGCGAGAGCTCGACCACCTTCGGCGAGACCAGCGCCGCGCCGGCGAAGACCGCGAGCAGCCCGGCGTAGCCGAAGAAGGCGACGTTCTCGATCGGCGAGGAGAGCGTCGAGAGCGGGTAGGCGATCGCGACGAGCACGATCCCCACGATCGTCGGCCACCGCTGGGCGCCGCCGCCGGCGCCGATGGCGAGGTCCCGGCGCAACGCCTCGACCGGCGCCACCTCCGCGGCCGCCGACGCCGGCCGCCACGCCGCGAACGTCGCCGAGGCGATCCCTCCGAGCGCCGCCAGCGCCGCCTCGGTGGCGGTCGCGCCGCCCTCGCCGGGGTTCACCTGGATGTAGAGCGTGGAGATGGTGTCGGCGACGAAGCCGAGCGACGCCCGGGCGAGGAGCTGCCCGAGCGGCACGCCCAGCGCCGTGCCGGCGACGCCGTAGACCAGGCCCTCGAGGACGAAGAGCCGCTTCGCCTCGCCGGCGGTGAGGCCGAGCGCGCGGAGGGTGCCGATCTCGCGGCGCCGCTGGACCACGCCGATGGAGACGGTGTTGTAGACGAGGAAGATCCCGACGACGAGCGCGACCATCGAGCCGAGCGAGAGCCCGAGCTGGAAGGAGCGCAGCATCTTCTCCACGTTCGAGCCGCGGCGGTCGGGGCGGTCGACCTCGAACCCGGAGCCGAGGGCGGCGGCGAGCGCCTCGCGCACCGGGCCCACCTCGGCGCCCTCGGGCACCGCCACGTCGATCCGGTCGAACTTCCGCTCCTTGCCGAAGGCGATCTGCGCGGCGAAGACGTCCATCACCGCGAACGAGCCGCCGAAGGCGCGGGCCGGGCCGGTCTCGCGGAGCAGCGCGCGCACCTCGAGCGCGAGCTCGCCGTTCGGGCCGCGCACCTTGAAGGTGTCGCCCTTCTTCACCCCGAGCCGCTTCGCCACCCGCTCGGAGAGCAGGACCCGGTCGGTGCCGTTGAGGAAGTCGAGCGGATCGCCGACGTCGGCGTCGGCGTCGCCGTCGAGGGTCTTGTACTCGCGGAAGTAGCCGTCGTCCGCGAGGTCGACGCCCATGACGAAGATGCGCTCGGACGGGTGGCCGACGACCGGCACGGTGACGCCGAGCGACGGCGCCGCCTTGTGCACGCCGGGCACGGCGCGCACCCGCTCGAGCACCTCCTCCGGGAAGCCCGACGGCCCGGCGGCGACGGTGAGCACCGCCTTGCCGGAGACGGCGTCGAGCATGTCGCGGAAGGCGCGGAGGATGGAGCCGTTGACGCCGGAGACGGCGACGAGCACCGAGACGCCGATGGCGATCCCGGCGACGGTGAGCGTGGTGCGGAGCCGCGCCCCCGCCACGTGGCGGAGCGACACCAGCCGCAACAGGTGCCGGAGCACTACGCGCTCTCCAGGATCTTGGCGCGGCCGCCCTCGGCGACCTCGTCGGCGACGATCCGGCCGTCCTGCACGCGCACCAGCCGATCGCCGACCTGCGCGGCGCGGGCGTCGTGGGTCACCATCACCACGGTCACGCCGCTCTCGGCGGCGACGGCGCGCACCAGCCGGAGGATCTCCGCGCCGGCCTTGGAGTCGAGGTTGCCGGTCGGCTCGTCGGCGAGGACGATCCGCGGCTCGGTGGAGAGCGCGCGGGCCACCGCGACCCGCTGCATCTCGCCGCCGGAGAGCTCGTCGGGCCGGTGGTGCGCCCGGGCGCCGAGGCCGACCTGCTCGAGGAGCTTCAGCGCCCGCGCCTCGACGGCGTCGCGCGGCTTGCCGGCGAGGAGCGCAGGCAGCATCACGTTCTCCGCGGCGCTCATGGTCGGCAGCAGGTTGAAGAACTGGAAGACGAAGCCGATCTTGTCGCGGCGGAACCGGGTGAGGCCGTCGTCGTCGAGGGCGTGGATCGCCTCGCCGCCGATCTCGATGCTGCCGCCGGTGGGCCGGTCGAGGGCGCCGAGCAGGTTGAGCAGCGTCGACTTGCCGCTGCCGGAGGGGCCCATGATCGAGAGGAACTGGCCCTTCGGCACCTCGAGGTCCACGCCGCGCAGCGCCTCGACCGAGGTGCGGCCCCGCGTGTAGGTCTTCCGGACGTCGCGAAGGGTCAGCATGCGCGGCGGACAGTACCCCCGGCCCGCCTGCGCGTCACGGGGCGTCGATGCGCTCGAGCGCCCCGGCCTCGACCCAGCCGGACAGGCCGCTCGGCAGCTCGATCTTCGCGAAGCCCGCGACCCGGCCGGCCTGCCGCACCTTCAGGCCCTCGTGGACCTGGAAGGCGACCTTCGCCTCGCCCTCCGGCTGCTCGCGCACGCTCGCCTCGTCGGCGACCACCACCGACCAGCCGCCCTCGCGGACGCGGTGCGAGGCCCAGGTGGCGACGCCGGAGGCGGAGGCGAGCGCGAGCGCCACGAGCGCGGCGACGAGGAGCGCGAGCCGCGGGATCCCGGCGGCGACGCGCCGCCGCGCCAGGAGCAGGCCCGCGAACAGGTACCAGCCGCCGAGGAGCCCGGCGCCGGCGAGGTCGGGATCGACCCGCTGCCCCAGCCGGAGGAAGAACGGCTCCGCGCCGACGAGCGCCGCGTCGCGGCCCTGGGCGCGGACGAGCTGCAGGTTGTGCCGGGCGAGCTCGTGGGACGGCTCCCGGCGCAGCGCGCGCTCGTAGGCGAGGGCGGCGCGGCCCATCTGGCCCGCGCGGTAGAGCGCGTTGCCGAGGTTGTGGAGCACGTCGGCGGAGTCGGCCCCGGCGGCGAGCGCCTGCTCGTACGCCGCCACCGCCGCGCCGTAGTCGCCGCGGCCGTAGGCGTCGTTGCCGGCCTGGAGCGCGGTGCGCGCGGCGCCCGGGTCGAGGCTCACGCCTTCCTCCCGAAGCCCGCGGCCTCGAGGGCGTCGATGGCCCCGGCCGCCTCCTCGAGGGCGCGATCCACCGAGGCGCCGTCCACCGCGCCCGGCGCGAAGCGGCCGACGTCGCACGCCTCGAGCACCTCGCGGATCGACGCGATCGCCGCCGCCGGCGCGCCCGCCTCGCCGAGCACCCTCGCCAGGTCGTCGCGGGTGAGGCCGACGGTGGGCCGGCCGAGCTTCACCGCCAAATACTCGTGGAGCGCGCGGTCGAGCTCGGCGAAGAACGCCTTGTCGCGGGCGACGGCCAGCGACGACGACGAGGCGAGGCGCTTCTTCGCCACCTTCCCCGCCTGGCGCACCTGCCGGCGGCCCTCGCCCTTCGCCCGGGCGCGGGCGACGAGCGGCGCCACCGAGCCGCCGACGAGCACTACCGCCGGGATCGCCAGGGCGACCCAGAACCACGACGCCCGCCACGGCGGCGCGCCCGGGCCCTCGAGCTCGGGCGAGGCGACGATCGGCCTGAGCCCGGCGTTGCCGTCCTCCGCGGCCGCCGCCGGGCCGGTCCGCGCGGCGACGCCCGCGCCCGGCTCGATCCGCAGCTCGATCGGCTCGGTCTCGGAGACGAGGTACTGCTCCTGCTTCGGGTCGAAGTAGACCAGCCTCTGTCCGGGGATCACGTACGCGCCGGCCTGCTCCGGCACCAGCACGTACTCGAGGGTCTTCCGGCCGCCGTAGCGGCCGCCCCGGATCGCCACCTTCTCCTCGCGCACCGGGTCGAAGACCTTGAAGCCGGGCAGCTTCGGCAGCGCCGGCGGCTCGAGGTTCTGCAGGTTGCCGCGGCCGTTGGCGGCGATGCGCACGGTGACGGGGCTGCCCACCGGCACCTCGAGCGGCTCGGCGGAGATCGAGAGCTCCCACTGCCCGACGTTGCCGGGGAGGAACCCCGCGGGCGCGCCGGGCGGGAGCGGCTTCACCTCGATGGTGTCGGCGACGCTCTTCCGGTGCACCTTCCGTCCGGAGGCGAGGAAGGAGAACCCGGTGACGACGTCGACCTCGACCGGCTCGATCTCCAGCGAGCCGGCCTTGAGCGGGAAGAGCGCGCGGCGCTTGAGCAGGTAGGCGCGGTACGGCACGCCGTCCACGTACTTGAGCTCGCCGGTGATCTGCGTCGGGCTCTCGATGTCCTCGGCCCAGAAGCCGTCGAGCCTCGGCATCTTGAAGGCCTCGATGCCGGAGATCTCCAGGCGGCTCATCAGGTAGACGGAGAGCGTCACCTGCTCGCCGACGTACGCCTTGCGGCGATCGACGGTGGAGCGCAGGAAGATGTCGGCGTCGCCGGGCTTCGGGCCGCCGCCGAGGATCGAGCCGAACGGATCCTCGTCGTCGTCGAAGAAGCCGGGCGGCGGGCCGAAGCCGGGCGGGAAGCCCGGAGGCCCCGCGCCCGGCGGCGGCGCCGGGCGCACGCGGCCGCCGGAGCCGGCCGGGGTCACCCGCACGGTGAGCTTCGCGGTCTCGTAGCGCTTGCCGTCGACGACGACCCAGCCCGGCAGGATCGAGAGCTCGCCCTCCCGCTTCGGCCGGAGCACGAGCGTGTAGACGCGCACCTTGCGGAAGCTCGGGGTGCCGCCGCCGAACGCGAACGACATCTGGTCGGCGCGCGAGGTCGACGCCACCTCGAAGTCCGGCGCCTTCGGCAGCTCGAGGGTCTTCGGCTCCTTGCCCTCGTTCATGGCCAGGGTGACCGAGAGCGTGACCGTCTCGTCGAGCGCCGCCTCGTCGCGATCGACCGTCGCGTAGTACTCGACCGGATCGACCGCGGCCGAGGCCGGCAGCGCGAGGAGCACGAGGGCGAGGGCGAGGAGCTTCCGGGTCACCAGTCCTTCTCCGCGTCGCGTCGTTTCCGCTTCAGGTCCTTCTGGTAGCGCCACAGCTGGAAGTTCTTCTCCCCGCTCTCGAGGGAGTCGAGGATCCGCTCCGCCTCGGAGCGGTCCATCGGGGGGACGGCCTCCTCGGCCGGGACGCCGCCGTCGGAGACGCCCGGATCGCCCTGGTCGACCTCCTCGGAGCCGCCGTCGGGGCCGCCGTCGCGATCGCTGGTCTCGTCGCCGCCGCCCTTGGTGCCCCCGTCCTCCTCGCCGCCGTCGGGCGGGCCGCCGTCGGGGCCGGCGTCGGCGCCGGCGTCGCCCTCGCCGCCGTCGGGCTCGCCCCCGTCCTGCTCCTCGCCGGCGTCGGAGAGACCGCCGTCCTCGCCGCCGTCCGGGCCGCCGTCGGGCCCCGCGTCCTGGCCACCGTCGGGGCCGGCGTCCTCGCCGCCGTCGTCACCGCCGTCCTCGCCCCCGTCCTCGCCGGCGTCGGGGCCGGCGTCGGGGCCGGCGTCCTCGCCCGCGTCCTCGCCCGCATCCTCGCCCGCGTCCTCCCCGCCGTCCTCGCCTCCGTCGGGCCCGGCGTCCGGCTGGTCGGGCGGCGGCTTCTGCTTCCGGCGCAGCATCACCTCGAGGTTGTGCCGGGCGAGCTCGTCGCCGGGATCGAGCTCGAGCGCGCGGCGGTAGCTCTTGATCGCCTCGTCGTCCTTGCCGAGCGAGGCGAGGGCGTTGCCCATGTTGTAGTAGTCGGCGCCGCCGAGGGCCTCGTCGCCGCGGCGGGAGAGCGCGTGCAGGTACGCGTCGCGGGCCTCGTCGTAGCGGCCGAGCTTGTAGTACGCGTTGCCGAGGTTGTAGTGCACCTCGGGCGCGTCGGGCTTCTCGCGGAGCGCGTCCTCGTAGGCCTCGAGCGCCTCCTGGTACTTCCCGCTGGCGTAGGCGTCGTTGCCCTTCTCGACGTCCGGGTGCACGGCGTCGAAGAGGCCGGCGCGGGCGTCCCGCGGGTGCAGCGGCAGCAAGAGCAGCGCGGCGAGCGCCGCGGCGACGCGGAGCGTGCGGGCGCGCCTCATCCCTCGCGCCTCCCCGGCCGGATCGCCGCCGCCGCCAGCAGGAGCAGGAACCCCGGCAGCGCGAAGAAGTGGAACGCCTCGCCGAACTGCACGGTGAGGCGGCTCTCGAACTCGGTCTTCTCGAGGCGGTCGAGCTCGGCGAAGACCTCGCCCATGCCGATGTCGCCGCCGCTGGCGGCGAAGTACTTGCCGCCGGTGGCCTCGGCGATCTTCCGGAGCTGCCCGTCCTCGAGCTTCGTCAGCACCGGCCTGCCGTCGCGGTCCTTGCGGTAGCCGACGACGTCGCCGCCCTTGGAGAGGATCGGGATCTGCGCGCCGGTCGCGGTGCCGACGCCGAGGGCGTAGATCCGGACGCCGGCGGCGACGAGCGGCTCGAGCGCGGCCTCGACGTCGCCCTCGTGGTCCTCGCCGTCGGTGAGCAGGAGCACCGCCTTCCCGGTCGCGCCGCGGTCGGCGTTCTTCAGCATCTGGTCGGCGACCGTGAGCGCCTCGGCGATCGCCGTGCCCTGCACCGGCATCGCCGAAGGATCGATGGCGCGGAGGAAGAGCTTCGCCGCGCCGTAGTCGGTGGTGAGCGGGCACTGCACGAACGCCTGCCCGGCGAAGACGACGAGGCCGACGCGGTCGCCCTTGAGGCGGTCGATGAGGCTGGCGAGCTCGAGCTTCGAGCGGCCGAGGCGCGACGGGAGGATGTCGCGGCCGAGCATGCTGTTCGAGGCGTCGATGGCCACCACGATGTCGGCGCCGGTGCGCTGCGACAGCTCGGCGCGCTCGCCGCACTGCGGGCCGGCGACGGCGAAGGCGAGCAGCGCGAGGCCGAGCACCGAGAGGCCGCCCTGGGTGACCGGCCGCACGGTGGAGAGGCCCGGCACGACCTTGTCGTCGAGGCGCTCGACCTTCACCGCCCGGCGCAGGGCGCGGTGGCGCTGCCAGGCCGCCCAGGCGACCGCGAGGCCGACGGCGGCGACGGCGAGGAGCAGCCAGAGCAGCTGCGGCCGCGCGATCCGGCCGGCGTAGCCGAGGATCTGGAAGGTGAGCGGGGCCTCCGTCACGGGAACCGCCGGAAGACCGTCGCGCCGAGCGCGAGCGAGAGGCAGGCGAGCAGGAACGCCGGCAGCAGCACCGCCTCGTAGACGTCGTCGACGTTGGCGCTCTGGCTCGCCTCGAAGAAGCGGCTCTTCTCGAGCTTCTGGAGCACCGCGTCGAGGCCGCCCTCGAGCGACTCCTTGTCGGTGGCCACGTAGAACTCGCCGCCCGACGCCTTGGCCATGTCCTTGAGCAGCTCGGGGTTCGTGGGGATCACCACGTTCTTGAAGGCGGGGCGCCCGAACATGTCGGTGCCGGCGGGGAACGGCACCGGGCAGCCGTCGGGCTTGTCGCAGATCTTCCCGACCATGATCGTGAAGACCTTGATCCCGAGCTCCGCGGCGATCTTCGCCGCCTCGCGCGGCGAGATGTTGCCGGCGTTGTTGTCGCCGTCGGTGATGAGGATGACGACGCGGCTCTTGGCGTCGGAGTCGCGGAGGCGGTTCAGGCTGGTGCCGAGCGCGTTGCCGATGGCGGTGCCGTCCTCGATCGCGCCGGTGCGCAGCGCCCGGAGGATGTCCTTGAGGGCGCGGTGATCGAGGGTGAGCGGGCACTGGGTGTAGGCCTCGCCGGCGAAGACCACCAGGCCGAGGCGGTCGTTCGGCCTGCGGTCGATGAACCCGGCGAGCACCTCGCGGGCGACGGCGAGGCGGTCCTGCGGCCGGAAGTCCACCGCGTTCATCGAGGTGGAGAGGTCGAGGGCGATGACGATGTCGATGCCCTCGACCGAGAGGTCGCGGCTCACCTGCGTGCGCGTCTGCGGCCGCGCCAGCGCGATCGCGGTGAGGCCCGCCGCGGCGATCGCCAGCACCGCCGGGACCCAGGCGAGGTGGGCGAGGACGCCGCGGCCGGCGGCGGCGAGGACGAGGGTGGTCGGCAGCTTCACGTGCGGCGCGCGCCGCCGCTCGAGCACCGCGAGCGCCACCAGGAGCGGCACCGCGGCGAGGAGCAAGAGCGCCCAGGGCTGCGCGAGCTCGAACCCGAGGAGCTTCACCGCGGCCCCCCGGCGGGCGCCGACGGCGCGGCGGGCGGCGGCGGCCGGCGCGCGGCCCGGGCGCGCTCGGCCTCGAGGGCCTCGCGCTCGAGGCGGAGCTTCCTCGCCAGCGCCACCGAGCGGACGGACGCCTCGGCGAAGGAGAGGTCCTTGCGCGCCTCGGCGGGATCGACCTCCTCGCGGGCGAAGCGGACGAGGTCGCCGCGGGCGAGCCACGACTCGAACGCCCCCGTGTCGAGCCCCTCGATCGGCCGGCGGCGCAGCGCCGCCACGAGCTCGGCGGTGGTCATGTCGAGGGCGTTCACGCCCGAGGCCTCGCCGAGGTAGCCGCGCAGGATCTCGGAGATCGCGAAGTAGTGCTCGCGGGCGCGGCCCTGCGACGGCAGGTCGTCGGCGGAGAGCCGCGCCAGCGCCGCGAGCGCGCGCTCGTCGGGCGCGAGCGGCGGCGCCGCCTTCGGCCCCGCCTTGCGGCGCCTCCACAGCCACACCGCCAGGAACGCCAGGGCGGCGACGCCGAGGGCGATCGCCACCGCCTTCAGCAGCCGCGCCACGTCGCGGACGAGGATCTCCTGCGGCGGCCGGATGTCCTCGAGCTCCTCGCCCTGGAACGTCTCGATCACCTTCAGCGGCGGCCCCGGCACGGTGAGCTGCTTCGGGCCGTCCGGGGTGTCCACGTCGAGGACGACGTCCGGCAGCTCCACCTCGCCGAGGGCCTCGAACACCGCCGCCTCGACGCCGATGGTGGTGGTCGCGGTTCCCCCGGTCACGTTCCGGACGACCTGCGGCGCCCCCCGCGCCTCGGCCTTCCCGAGGTCGAGCAACGCCTTCGCCCGGTAGCTCTCGGCGGCGTCGTGTCGCACCTCGAGCTCGATCCGGAACGGCTGCCCCAGCGCCACCTCCGCCGGCTCCGCCTTCGCGCTGAAGCTGTGCGGCGACGCCTCCGGCGCGGCCGCGGCGCCGTGCGGAGACACGAGGAGCAGCGGAACGATGAGGAGCGCGGTCCGGGACACGGGGAGGCCTTTGGGCGCGGCCATCGTAGGACAGGGGATCGGGGCCGTAAACGCTGGATTGGCCTTTGCATTCCCGGGAATCGGGCTCCGGGCTCCAGGCTCCGGGCTCCAGCAACCGGGACCTGCCGGTTGCTGGAGTCCGTAGCCTGGAGCCTGAAGCCTGCTTCTAGGTCGCCATCCGCCTCGCCCGCATCCGGAAGAACGCCACCAGCGCCTTCACGTACTCGCCGCCGGCGCCGACCTCGACGGCGTCGAGGTCGAGCTTGCGGAAGAGCCGGGTGCGGGCCTCGCGCTGCAGCTCGACGAGGCGGGCGTAGCGGCGGCGTACGCCGGGGTCGCGGAGGTCGACGCGGACGGTGGCGCCGGTCTCCGGGTCCTCGGCGTAGACGATCCCGAGCGGGGGGAGCTCCTCCTCGAGGGGGTCGGCGATCGAGATCGGGACGAGGTCGTGGCGCTTCGCAGCGAGGCGGAGCGACTGCTCCCAGGCCCTGGCGGCGGCGGGGCCGGCCTGGCCGGGCACGAGGAAGTCGGAGAGGACGAAGGTGACGGTGCGGCGGCGGGTGACGTTGCCGAGGTACTGCAGCGCCATCGGCAGGTCGGTGCCCTTCCCGACCGGCCTCGTCGCCAGGATCTCGGTGATCAGCGCGAGGACGTGCTTCTTGCCCTTCTTCGGCGGGATGAAGCGCTCGACGCGATCGGTGAAGAGCACGGCGCCGACGCGGTCGTTGTTTGTGATCGCGGAGAAGGCGAGCATCGCGGCGATCTCGGCGGCGAGCTCGCCCTTGGTCTTGTCGACGGTGCCGAAGTCCTGCGATCGCGAGAGGTCGACGAGGAGCATCACCGTGAGCTCGCGCTCCTCGGTGAAGACCTTCACGTACGGCTCGTTCATCCGGGCCGAGACGTTCCAGTCGATGGTGCGGATCTCGTCGCCGGGCTGGTAGAGCCGCACCTCCGAGAACGCCATCCCGCGGCCGCGGAACACCGAGACGTACTGGCCCGCGAGCGTCTCGGTCACCACCCGCCGGGTGGTGATCTCGATGCGGCGGATCCGGGAGACGAGGTCCTTCGCGATCACGGCCCCGGAGGGTACCGGCGGACGCGCGCGAGCGCCACGGCGACCGCGAGGAGCG
>CAZDGH010000137.1:0-13226 GCA_964504805.1 uncultured Myxococcales bacterium
CCGCCGCCGCGCCGCCCTCCGCGTCCGCGCCCGCCGGTGCGCCGCCTTCCGCCACCGCGCCCACCCCCGCGCCCGCCCGGCGCGGCCTGCCCGGGGGCCTGGCCGTCGTGGTCCTCGCCGTCGTGGCCTGCGGCCTCACGCTGCTCGCCCTCCTCGGCCTCGACGCGGCGGGCCTCCTCCGCTGAAGCCCTCCACGCCCCTCTCGACGCTTCGCCCCCGGCGCGCCGTCCGCTACGATCGCCCGATGCGCCGCGCTCTCCTCGCAGCCCTGCTCCTCGCCGCCTGCGCGCCCGACCCCGGCCCGCCGGACCTCGGCAACGGCGACGGCGGCGGCGCCACCGGCGGAAGCGCGGGCACCGGCGGCGGCGGCGGGAGCGACGGAGGCGGCGGCGCCGGCCCCCTCGACGTGCCCGTCGTCTCGCCGATCGCGCTCACCGTGCAGCCGGGCGGTGGCCGCGCCTTCCTCCTCGACGCCCTGCGCGGCGCGGTCCGCTCGATCCGCGTCGTCTCGTACCTCCTCACCGACGACGACGTGGAGGACGAGCTCCTCGCCGCCGCCGCGCGCGGCGTCGAGGTGCGCGTCATCGTCGAGGGCTCGCAGGGCTCGAACGCCGAGGCCCGCACCCGCCTCGCCGCCGGCGGCGTCCAGGTGCGCGAGGGGGATCCCTCCTTCGCGCTCACCCACGAGAAGGCCGTCGTCGTCGACGACGCGCTCGCCTTCGTGCTCAACCAGAACCTCACCCGCGCCGGCTTCGAGACGAACCGCGAGTTCGACGCCTCGTTCAGCGGCCCCGAGGTCGCGGACCTCGCCGCGATCTTCGACGCCGACTGGGGGCGCTCGGGCTGGTCCGGCGAGACCGACCTGGTGGTGTCCCCGGTGAACAGCCGCCGCCGCCTCGAGGGCCTGGTGGCGGCGGCGCGCGACGAGCTCCTCATCGCCATGGAGGTCTTCAACGACGGGCACGTCCGCGACATGGTCGCGGCGAAGGCCCGCGCCGGCGTCGACGTCCGCGTCGTGCTCGAGGACCCGGCCGACATCGCCGATCACGCCGAGACCGCCCGCGTGCTCTCGGAGGCCGGCGCCACGGTGCGCTGGCTCGCCAGCCCCGAGCTCCACGCCAAGGCCATCGTCGTCGATCGGTCGGCGGCCTACCTCGGCTCGGTGAACCTGACCTTCAGCTCCCTCGACCGCAACCGCGAGATCGGCCTCGTCACCGACCACCCGGCGTCCGTCGAGCGGATCGCCTCCACCATCGAGGCCGACGTGGCCGCGGGGCGGAGCGACTTCTGAGGGTCCGCCGGCGCTCGACCGACGAGCTCCTCGCCCGGAAGCCGCCGCCGGAGCGCTGGGCGGAGGTGCCGCGGGCGCCGCTCGAGGTCGTGCTCGCCGACGTCCGCGGCCTCGCCAACGTCGGCCTCGTCTTCCGGCTCTGCGACAACCTCCGCGCGGCGCACCTCTGGCTCGCCGGCGTCACCGGGCACCCGCCCTACCCCGGCGACCCGCGGCCGGAGGCGGTGCAGGCCCGCTCCGCCCGGGACATCGAGCGCACCGCGGTGATGGCCGTCCCGTACGTGCCCTGGACCCACGATCCCGATCCGCTTCGCGTCGTCCGTGCGCGCAGGGCCGCCGGCCTCCGGATCGTGGTGCTCGAGCAGGCGGAGGGGGCGGTGCCGCTCGATCGCGCCAGCCTCGAGCCACCGCTCGCGATCGTCGCCGGACACGAGCGCCGCGGCGTCCCCGAGGGCCTCCTCGGCGAGGCCGACGAGGTCGTCGAGCTTCCCTGCTTCGGGATGGCGAACTCGATCAACGTGGCGATGAGCGTCGCCGTCGTCGGCTACGAGGCGGCGCGGCGCGCCGGCGGCTTCGGCCTCGCGCCGCTCTAGAAGAAGCTCTCCGGCACGAAGACGATGTCGCCCGGCTGCAGCCGGAAGTTCTCGCGCTTGCCGGTGCCGATGTCGTCGACGGCGATCTTCACCTTCTGCTCCTGGCCGTCGGCGGAGCGGGTGACGAGCACCGAGTTCCGCGCCGCCACCTTGGTGAAGCCGCCCGCGAGCGTGATCGCCTGGACCACGCTCATCCCGTCCTCGTAGGGGAACGTCCCCGGCTTGTTGACCTCGCCGAAGACGAACACCTTCTTCGAGTTGTACTCCTTGAGGAACACCGTCACCTGCGGGCTCTTCAGGTAGCCCTCGGCCAGGCACCGGGTGAGCTTCTCCGCCACGTGCGGCGCCGAGAGGCCCGAGACCTCCACGCGGCCGCAGAACGGGAAGGCGATCGCCCCCTCGCTCGACACGCGGTAGACGCCCGAGAGCTCCGCCTCGCCGACGACGCGCACCTCGAAGACGTCGTTCGGGCCGAGGGTCTGCGCGGCCACCGGCTCGCCGGCGATCACCGGCGCCGGGGGCGGCTCCGGGACGGGCTCCGGCGGGGTGGCGCAGGCGGCGGCGAGGAGGAGGAGGAGCGAGGCGCGGCGCATCACGCCGGGACCGTACCACCGCGGCGTGGCCCGCACACGCGGGTCCTAGTAGATCACCTGCACGCGGGCGAACGCCTCGTGCCGCACGTAGTCGAAGCCGATCCGATCGTCCGACGACTCGCGGTAGCCGAGCTGGTAGCCGAGGCCGGCGTTGAGCCAGTCGGTGATCTCGTAGTCGGGGCCGAGGCTCGCGGTGACCTGGGTGTCCACGCGGCCGGTGCCGAAGGTGATGTAGTCGAACGCGCCGTGGCCGTGGAGGGTGAGCCGGCCGCCGAGGAGCGCCCGCACGTCGAGGTACGCCCGGTCGTCGCCGAAGAAGAGATCCGGCCCGGGGCTCGGCTCGAAGGTGCGGACGTAGCCGACCCTCGTCTGCGCCTGCTCGGAGAACAGGTAGGCGAGCTCGAGCTGCCCGATCACGCTCTTGTAGCCGCTCCCGGCGAGCTGGTCGCCCCAGCCGGCCTTGGCGGTCAGCGCCACCTTCGTCGAGACGAGGCCGGTGAGGCCGACCATCGTCTTCAGGTTGGCGGTGCCGAACTGCGACTGCGTCGGCTGCAGGTACCCGCGGAACCCGAGCTGTCCGTCGAAGACGACGGCGGTCTTCGGCAGGAACTTCCAGCGGGCGTCGAGGTGCGCGGTGTGCTGGAGGTAGTCGAACTGGCCCGCCGCCGACGGATCGCAGGTCGGATCGCCCGGCGTGCAGTTCTCGGGCAGGACCACGTCGCGCTGCTCGAAGTGCTCGAACGCCAGGGTGTAGCCGGGCTCGACCACGAGGGCCTTGCCTCCTGGCTGGAAGCCGAGCTTGAAGCGCGCCTCGTTGAAGTCGGTGACCGTGCCGACGCCGAGCGCGAGGTTCGAGGTGCGGTCGCTCCGGGAGAAGTGATCGCCGAGGTGCACGTAGACGGCGCCGTTCGGGTTGAACGTCACCCCGAGGTCGGCGTCGGCCTGCAGCCGGCTCTGCTCGCGCGTGCCGGCGTCCTCGAGGCCCGTGTACAGGGCGTAGTCGGCGTTGCCGGCGACCGCGACGGCGGCGACCTCGGACGGGACGTCGAGCCGGAGGCCGGGACGGAAGTGGAGGATGAGGTCCGCGACCGGGACGAGGCGGACGTCCTCGGGGGTCTCGCCTCTGCCGATGTAGCCGGCCAGCGAGTCGTACCGCGACTCGAGCTCGAAGAACGGGTGGAGGCGCCCCTCGCCGACCTTGAGCCCGTTCTCGGCCGCGCGCGCAGGCGCCGCCACGAGGAGCACCAGCGCTGCGAGCGCGACGAACCCCGAGATGGTGCCCCTGGACCGCTCGCCCTCCAACGTGCCCCTCTCTCGGGCCGCGACCCATGTCGCGGCGACACGCGCTCCGCCTTCGGTGCGATAGCACCCGAAGCGGGCGAAGCATCCGCGGCCGGACTTAAGAGCCGGCCTGCGGGCTTGTCAATGGAATTTCCCCCTCCACGGCGCCGCGGTCGTGCGCGCCCTGGGCCCTGCAGCCGTGGCTACTCGATGGGGCTCGCCGGCGGCGGCCGGACGACGGTCGGCGGCAGCGGCGGGTCGGTGGTGGGATCGGTCTCGGGGAGGCCCTCCGGCTCCTCGACCTCGACGATGGTGTCGTCATCGAGCCCGATGACGACCTCGCCGATGCACTCCTCGGCCTCGGTGCGCAGCTGATCGACCTTCTGCCGCGCGATCACGATCTTCGTGTACTCGTGCTCGGCGGTGTCGCTCTCGCGCTTCGCGACCGCCTCCTCGAGCGCGATGTCCGCGTTCTCGGAGATCTTCAGGAGGCCCTTCACCTGCGTGAGCTTCTCGTTCACGCAGTTGAGCTTGATGACGTCCTTCGAGTCGCGGGCCTCCTCGAGCTTCTTCAGCACCTCGGAGAGCACCGAGCGCATCCGGTCGATGTGCTCGCGGGCCTTCTCGACCTTCTCCTGGTCGGAGAGGTCGGTGGCCTTCTCGAACTTGAGCTCGATGTCCTTGTCGACCTTCGGCGCGGCCGGCGCGGCCGGCGGGGCGGCGACGGCCTGTGCCGAGGCGAAGGTCGGCGCCAGGAGCGCGGCCGCGGCGACCACTGCGAGGATCTTCGTGCGCACGCGGGGAGGCTCCTGGGCGACCACGACCCGTCGAAAGACCAGAATCCCGGGAAGTATACGGGCGCCGCCCGAGGACTGTCAACGAACGGTCCGCGCCCAGTGGACGCCAAGTCCGCGCAGCCACGGCGGAATTTTCGGTCCAGCCTGGACGGCGGCTACATCCGCGCCGCGAGCTTCGCGTTGGTCTCGCGGAGCCTCGACGAGAGCACCCTCGCGATGTTGATCACCACGAAGGTGAACCCGTCCCGGTGGTGCTTGCGGAACGTGTTCAGGTTCTCCGCCGAGAGGTGGAGCAGCTCCGCCTGGCTCTTCGCCCGGACGGTCGCGGAGCGGTACTCCTTGTCGACGAGCGACATCTCGCCGAAGAACAGCGGCGCCCGGAGGGTGGCGATGACCCGCTCGGCGCCGTCGGGCCCCTTCCGGAGCACCTCGACCTCACCGGAGACGATGACGAACAGCGAGTCGCCGAGGTCTCCCTCCTCGAACACGACCTCGCCCTCGGCGAACCGCCGCTCGCGGGTCAGCTCGGCGAGGAGCTGCAGCTCCGGCGCGGAGAGCATCTCGAACAGCGGCGACCGCTGGAGCACCTCGAGCTTCTGCATCGGACCCCCTCCTAGGCGACGCTCGCGTCGGCGTCCGCGCGCGGGTCGGGCTCGGGCCGCACCACGCCCTTGCGACCCTCGAGGAACCACTTCTCGAAGCGGCGGTCGCCGTCCGCGTCCGACGGCACGCCGTCCACCGCCGGCTCGAGGAACCCGACGCCGCGGCTCCGGTCCACCTGGTAGACGTGGAGCTCCTGCAGCTCGAGGTTGTACGTGTCCGGGTCGGCGACGAGCGCGACCGCGTAGGCCGCGCGCTGCTGCTCGCGGCTCCTGAAGTAGAGGAAGTCGCCGGTGGCGACGCCGCCGAGCGCCTCGCGGGTCGAGGCGAGCAGCGACTCGGTGGCGGTCCTCGCCTCGTCCTTGGCGCGGGCGAGCGCGTCGGCGTCCTCGCGCAGCTTCGCCGCGCGCGCGCTCCGCTCCTCGGCCTGCCGGAAGAGCAGCTCGGCCCGGCGCTTGATCCGCTTCGCCTCGAGCTGCTTCTCGGCGACCACCAGCGAGATCTCGGCGGAGCGGGCCCAGGCGGCCTCGACCTCCTCCCAGAGCGCCTGCTTCCCGCGGTCGGCGACGAGGTACGACTCCCTCAGCTCGGCGACGTGGCGCTCGGCGGTCGCGAGCTCCGCCTCGAGGTGGCCGAGCTCCTTGCCGCCTCCGGCGCGCGCCGCCTCGACCGCGTCGCGGCGCTCGTCGCGCGAGCGCTCCGCGGCGTTGAGCCGGTACCAGTGGTCGCTCGAGACGTAGCGCTGCTCCTCGAACTGCCCTACCAGCTCGAGCCCGCGGTTCTCCCAGGTGGACGCCTCGGCGAGGAGCCGCGCGGCGGTGTCCTCCGCCTCGCCGGCCTGGAAGAGCGTCTCGGTCGCGCGCTTCTGGGCGAGGTCGGCCCGGAACGCGGTGAGCGTCGCCTGGGTGAGCAGCTCGTCGTGCTGGTCCGAGGCGTCCGCGAACGCGGCGCGCGCCTGCCGGAGCCGCGTCCAGAAGTCCTCGAAGACGTGGGAGCCGAGGAGCGCGCGCAGCTCCGGGAGCCTGACCGCCTTCATGGCAGCCTCCTGTCGCCGCGCCGCCCCGGGCTACGAGGAGCTCGGCGAGAAGACGAACGGGTACGAGACCGGGACCTCGTCCTCGGGCTTGAACGGGAAGGCCCAGCCGCGGACGATGGTGCGGATGCAGCTGCCGACGCCGGCGTTGCCGAGGGTGTTCTCCTCGATGTCGACCTCGGTGACGCGGCCGCTGGTGCCGATGGTGAAGCGCACCACCACCTTGCCCTTCAGCGAAGGGTTCCGCTTCAGCTCCTTCTCGTAGCAGCTCGCGACCGCCTTGATGCGGCCCCTCACGAACTTCGCGACCGCGTTGCGATCCACGGAAGAAGACTCGACCTCGGGGCCGCCCATGGTCTCGACGCGGGCGACCACGACCTCCTTCTTCGCGGCGAGGCCGACGTTGCCGCCGCCGGTCGTGCCGAGGTCGCCGATGCCCGCGGCGGTGCCGGTGCCGCTGCCGCGCGTCTGGGTGCCGATGTTGTCGGCGGTGGCGACGCCGACCTGGGTCGCGCCGGCGAGGGCCTCGGCGACGTCGGCGGGGCCGGTGCCGGTCGAGAGCACGTCGTCGAGGGCACCCGCGCCGTCGCCCTCGGAGCCGATGACGGCGAGGAGGCCCGCGCTGGCCACCTTCTTCTCGATCTCCTCCTTCGACGGCGCCGGCTTGTCCGCGCCCGACTCCGGCTTTTCGGCCTTGGCGTCGGCCTTCTTGTCGTCGGTCTTGGGGGCCTCGGCCACCACCTCTTCCTCGGGCTTCGGCAGCTCGGGCGGCTTCTCCGGCATGATCATCTTCACCAGCCGGTCCGGGATCTCCTCGAGCCGCACCTCCTCGTTCACCTCGCGCTGCGAGATGACGAGGACCGCCGCGTAGTGGACGACCAGCGAGCCGACGACGAGGCCGGTGAAGAGCCGGTCGACGCCCATCATGAAGCCGGCGACGCCGCCCCTCGCCGCGGCCGGGAGCACCGGCTTCGCCGGCTCCGGCGGCGGGCTCACGAACTGGAAGAGGACGGTGACCTCGCCGATCTGCACCTTGCCGCGGGCGGTGTCGGGCAGCGCGACCGCGTAGGCCCCGCCGCCCTTCGGCTTGGCCTGGCCCGACGACTTCAGCGCCGCGAAGTCGACGGCGGCCGTCTCGGTGAGCGAGAGCCGGCCGTCCATCTGCTCGGAGAAGCCGAGGGTGTACTGCCCGCCCTTGAGCTCGAAGAGCGAGAACGTCTGCGGCAGGTTCGAGACCGGGATGACGATGGTGTTCTTCGGGCCCTGGCCGATGGTCACCGGCTCGCGGCGCTTGAGCAGCCGCTCCTCGATGATCTTGCCACCCTGGATCACCCCGATGCGGAGGACCTTCTGCTGTGCGGGCGCGGCCATGTTCCCCTCGGGTTCTCGGGCCTGCACGCGGGCAGACCGGCGACCCGTTCGACAGCGGCGTCGCGGGAGGGTTCCCCCGGCGCCGGGTTCGTGTGGCTACAGCGCGTCCTTCTCGACCGACTGCACGACCTTCGGCAGGAAGCTCTCCACCCGGTCCAGCTCGTTGAAGTTCAGGTTCGAGCGCTGGAGGATGTAGAAGGCCTGCGGCTTCTGGATCTTGCCCTCGACGGTGATGGCGTCGAGCCGGAGCACCTTCCGCGTCCCGGCCCTCGGCTTCTCCTCCGCCCCGGCGTCCGTCGCGAAGAGTGTTAGCACGAGGGCGACGGCCAGGCCAACCACCGGAAACCGCATGGGAACCTCCGCGCGCATCTACTTGCCGAGCTTCCCGGCCGGCGCCGGGAGGGCCACGCAGCTGCCGGCCTTGCAGGCGCCGCCGGGGCAGTCCGCGTCGGCCTTGCAGCCCTTCGCAGCCGGGGTGGTGGGCGCGGCGGCCGGGGGCGTGGTCGCGCCCTTGGCCGCCCCCGGGTCCGCGGCCGGCGCCGCCGACGACGCGGGCCCGCCGGCCTCCTTGCCGCCGATCTTCCCGCCGGCGGGAGGCGTCGAGGTGGGAGCGGCGCCTCCGGCGGCGGGTGCCGTGCCGGCCTTCGGCGGGGCCCCGGCGGGACCGGCCGGCGGCGCCGCGGCGGCCGCCGCCTTCGCCTTCGCCTCCTCCTCCGCCTGCTTCTTCGCCTCCGCGGCGGCCTGCTTCTCCTCCTCGGCCTTCTTCGCCGCCTCCTCGGCGGCCTTCTTCGCCTTGCGCGCCTTGTCCTTCTCCTCGCGCTCGAGGCGGCGCTTCTCCTTGTCGAGGAGCTTCTTCGCGTCCTTCTCGTACGCCTCGAGCTGCGCGTTCGCGCCGCCGGCGTCGCGGTAGCGCTGGAAGAGCGCCAGGCTGGTCTCGAGGCGCTGCGACGTGCTCTGGCCCGCGAGCTCGCCGTCGAGGTGGAGCAGCGCGAGGTTGAAGAGCACGTCCGGCGTCCTGGCGTCGAGGCGCTGCGCCTCCTTGTACTCGGCGAGGGCGCGATCGAACTGCCGCGCGCCTCGGAGCGCGTTCGCGAGGTTGAGGTGCCCGGCGGCGAGCTCGGGCGCGAAGCGCACCGCCCGCTCGAGCACCTTCACCGCGTCGTCGAACTTCTCGACCTGCACCAGCGTCGCGCCGTAGTTGATCTGCGCCTCGGCGAAGTCGGGGCGGACGAGCGCCGCCGCCTTGAAGTCCGCGAGCGCGCCCTCCTTGTCCTTGAGCGCCAGCTTCACGAAGCCGAGCTGGTTCAGCACCACCGCGTCGCCGGGCGAGATCCGCTTCGCGGTCTCGAGCACCATCAGCGCGAGCTCGAACTTCTTCGCCGCCGCGTAGATCGTCGCGAGCTGCAGCATCGCGCCGACGTTCTTCTCGTCGGCCTTGAGGACCTTCTTCGCCTCCGCCTCGGCCTCGCCGGCGCGGCCCTGCTGGATGAGCGTCCAGGCGAGGGCGTTGCGGACGCCGAGGGCGGTCGGCGCCTTCTCGAGGAGCGCGCGCAGCTCGCGCTCGGCGGCCGCGGCCTGGCCCTGCCGCGCGAGCAGCTTCGCCAGGTTCTCCGCGGGCGGGCCGAACTCCGGCAGGTTCGCGAGGGAGGTGCGGTACGCGAGCAGCGCGCCGGCCTGGTCGTTCTTGCGCTCGCGGACGATGCCGAGGTCGTACCAGGCCCACCCGAACCGCGGATCCTCGGAGACCGCGTCCGAGAACGCCGACTCGGCGGCCTCGAGGTCGCCCTTCTGCGCCGCGGCGACGCCGTCCCGGAACTCCTCGAGCGCGTCCTCGACCTCCGAGGCGCCGGGCGGGATCTTCGGCTTCTCGGGCTCCTTCGGCTTCTCCGGCGCGGGCGCCGCCTCGGCCGCCTCCGACGCAACCTCGGCGGTCGCGGCCGGCGGAGGACCGATGCCGACCTTCGGCGACGCCGCGGTCGGCGCGGCGGCGGGCACGTCCGGCCTCGGCTCCGGCGCCGACGCGCACGCGGCGAGCGACGCGGCGGCGAGCGCGGCGAGGACGGTCCCGAGCGACCTCACTTGCCCACCTTCCCGCCCGCGGGCGGCGCCGCCTTCGGATCCGCGGGCGCGGCCTTCACGCCGCCCGCGCCGATGTCGGCGCCGGGCTGCTTCGGGACGCCGCCCTGGGGCGCCGGGTTCCCGGCGGGCGTGCCCTCCGGCGTCGGCGCGGGGATCGGCGCCGACTTCGGCGCCTCCACCTCGGCCGCGGTGTAGCCGGTCGGCAGCGTGGCGAGGCCGACCGGCAGCACCTGCTCCGGCTGCAGCTTGACCGTCGCCTCCTTGAGGATCGGGTACTCCTTCGGGCGGTACCGGTTCAGCGACTCGAGGGTCCGCCGCGTCCACTCGTTGGCGATGCCGAACTTCCGCGCCTGCGCGAGGGTGTCCTCGTAGTCCTTCACCGCCTGGTCCTCGAGGGCGACGACCGCCTCGGCGATCTTCGAGCGGTAGAGGTCCTCCGCCTCGACGCCGAGCCGCACGATCTCCGGCGGGATCGGCGCGTCGAAGAACGCGTTGGCGAGCCGCTCGAACAGGTAGGCCTTCCGGTAGAACGCCGCCAGCGTCCAGTCGACGTTCTTGTACTTCACCACGTCGAGGTACCGGTCGCGCAGCGTCTTCACCGCCTCCTTCTTCTTCTTGAAGGAGGCCTCGAGCGCCTTCTTCGAGCCCTCGATCTTGAGCTTGTCCCACTGGGCGAAGTCGTACTCGGCGCGCATGAACGCGCACTCCGCCGCCGCCGCCGCCGCGCCCGGCTCGACCGCCTTGCCGCCGTAACGCCGGTCGAACTCCTTGGTGCAGTCGTCGTAGGCCGCCTTGGCCGCCTTCTCGTTCTTCAGCGAGACGTAGGCCTTGGCGATCTTGAGCTGCGCCTGGACCACCAGCTCGTTCTGCTTCGGGTCCCTGCCGAACTTGCGGGTGAACGCCTCGAGGGCGCCGATGAGCTTCCGCTCGTCCTCCATCCGCTCGTAGACGAGCGCGGCCTTGTACTGGTTCTTCGGCGCGTCGGGGTCGTTCGGGTAGAGCTCGGCGAAGCGCTGGTACGCCTTCGCGCCCTGGTCGTAGCGCTGCAGGCCGACGAGCAGCACGGCGACGTTGTTGAGCGCGTTCGCCCGGTCCTTGGCGTTCGGGTAGTCCTTGACCAGCTGCTCGTACTTCGAGACCGCCTTGTCGAAGTCGTACGACTTGCGCGCGTTCTCGGCGACGCGGAAGAGCGCGGCGTCGGCGAAGGTCGACTTCGGGTACTCCTGGATGATCCGCTCGTAGGTCTTCATCGCGGAGTCGAACCGCTCCGAGTTCTCGTAGCAGACGGCGGCGTTGTTCAGCGCCTTGTCCGCGAACTCGTGATCGGGCTTCTCCTTGACGAGGTTCAGGTACTCCTGCGCGGCCTCCTCGTACTTCTTCTCCGACATCAGCTTGTCGGCCTGCTTGTAGATGGCGCCGAGCTTGAACGTGTAGAGGTTCGCCTTCAGCTCGGGATCGAGCTCGAGGTCCTTGCGCTCGAGGAACTTCGAGGTCGCGACCTGGACGTTCACCCAGTCCTTCGAGATCAGGTACGTCTCGATGATCAGGTTCGCCGCCGACTGCGCCACCGGGTCCTTCGGGAACTTCAGGATCACGTCCTCGAAGCGGCGGCGCGCTTCCTCGAAGTCGTCGTGGGTGTAGAAGAGCTCGCCGGCCTTGAACATGATCGCCGGCGTGTTGGTGTCGGGCGGGACCTTCGCCTCGTAGACGTCGGCGGCGCCGACGAAGCGCTGCATCGCCTCGGGCAGCGCCTTCTTCGCGACCGACTGGGCGTCGGGCCGGTCCTTGGACAGCACCAGCGGCGGCTGCTGGAGCCGGCCCTCGGTGATGTCCTTCTCCATCTGCTTCTGGTACGCGAGCACCGCCGCGAACGCCGCGTCCGAGAGGTACTTGGTCTCGCCCTCGAGGTCGCGCACGCGCTCGTACTGCTTCGCGGCGGCGAGGAAGTCGGTCGAGTTGTAGAGACACTCGGCGTGGTAGTACGTCAGCTCGTACATGTCCTTCGAGTTCGGGAACCGCTTCAGGTAGTCGCCGTACGCCTTGGCGGCCGCCTTGAACTCGCGGAACGCGTCGAGCAGCTTGCCGTCCTTCTTGTGCTGCTGCGCCTGGGTGTGGTGGAAGATCGCCGCGACCTTGAGCGCCTGCTCGGTCAGCTCCTGCGCCGCGGCGACGACGTCCGGATCTTCCTTGTTCTTCTCGAACCAGGGCGTGCCCTCGCCGTAGAGCTCGACCAGCTTCTCGCGCTCCTTCGTCTCCTCGTCGAAGAGGCGCTCGCGCGAGAGGGCGGCGACGATCTTCGCCTGCACCTGCGGCGCCTCGGGGTGGTGCGGGTCGCGGCCGAGGAAGAGCTTGTAGGCGTCGACGGCGATCGGGTAGCCGCGGTCGTCCTTGCGCTGGATGTCGTAGAGGATGTCGCCCATGGACCGGTACAGCTCCGGCTCCCACTTCCGGCCGCCGATCCCCTTGAAGTACGCCTCGGCCTTGCCGACGCCGCCCCACTTCTCGTCGGTGAACGAGATGGCGGTGTACTGCAGGGCCTCCTTGCGGAGGTCGCCGAACGCCGAGTCGTCGCCGGACTCCTGGGCCTTCTTCTCGTAGAAGTCGATGAGCTTCACGAACTCGGCGACGGCGGCGTCGTACTCGTCGAGCCGGTAGTAGGTCCAGCCGAGCTTGTAGATCGCCTTGTCGTAGAGGGCGTGGTCCGGGAAGGCGAGGATCTTCGAGTACGCCTCCGCGGCCTTGCGCAGGTTCTCGGTGGCGTCGCCCTCGGTCGCCTCGAAGTAGTACTCGCCCATGCGCACCCAGGCCTCGGGCACGAACTTCGAGTCCGGGTACCTGGCGATGAGCTCGAGGTACGTCGCCCGCGACTCGTCGGGGAGGTCCTGCTGCTCCTGGCAGTAGGCGAGCAGGTAGTAGGTGGCGTCGATGAGCTTGTAGCTCGGGTACTGCTTGATCAGCCGCTGGTAGAGGGCGATCGACCGCGAGAAGTCGGCCTTCGGCGGGTCGCCGGGATCCTTGCCCGCCTCCTGCGCCGCCTTCACCTTCTCCTCGAAGGCCACCATCTGCTGGTTGGCGTCGTCCTTCGAGCGCTCGTAGTAGAGCTCGGCCAGCCGGAACATGGCGTCGGGCGTGTACTGCGCGTCGTCCGGGTAGCGGGAGAGGAACTCCTCGAACATCGCGATGGCGTCGAGGCGCTCCTTGCGCTCCTCGACCTCGAGCACGGAGATCGCCCGCTCGTACGAGTCCGCGAGGGTGGCCCGCTTCTCGCCGTACTTCTTCTCGATGAGGAGCTGCACCTCCTTGCGGAAGGTGCGGGACTCCTCCTCGTAGGCGCCGATGGCGTCGGAGACGACCTTCGCCTCCTCGTCCTCCTCGGGGCTCCGTCCCTTCAGGGCGCGCTTCTCGCGGAGCTCCTGCTCCGGGCTCTTCGCCGCCGGCGCCTCGGCGGGCGGCGCCTCGGTGGCGGCGGGAGCGGCGGCGCCCTCCGGCTGCGTCGCGGCTTCGCCGGCGGGCGGCGCCGCGGGCGCGGCCTGTGCCAGCGCCAGGGCGAGGAGCAGCGACCTCACGGCTCCTCCTCGAGCACGTCGC
>CAZDGH010000138.1:0-13196 GCA_964504805.1 uncultured Myxococcales bacterium
TCGCCGCCTCGAGCGGCCGCGCGACCTGCGCCGGCGCCTTCCCGCCGCCCTGCACCTCGAGCGCGTACGCCCCGCCCCGCGGCAGCACCGCGGCGATCCCCTCGACCGCCGCCCGCGCGTCGCCCGCGCCGAGCAGGAGCCGCGCCCCCGAGGCGATCCGCGTCGCGAAGCAGAGGCGCAAGAGCGCCTCGAGCGACCCCTCGGCGACGAGCGCGCCCGGCCTCCGCGACCCGACCGACGCGCCCGCGCCCGTGACCTCGGCGGCGCACGGCGCCTCGAGGCCCGGCGGGCACGAGACGAAGAGCTTCACCGCGAGGGCCGCACCGGCGCGCCCTTCCGGCCCGCCTCGCGGAGCTCGGTCCCCGCCTTGTGCAGCCGCGCGGCGGACGGGTAGACGAAGTAGCCGACCGGATCCGACTTCCGCGCCCGCCGCTTCACCTGCTCCTCGATCCGCGCGAAGAGCTTCTCGAACTCGACGCTCTTCTGCACCCGGTGCTGGGTGTCGCCCGAGATGCGCAGCTCGGCCCAGAGCCGGCCGCTGCGCAGGACCCCGTCCTCGTCGGCGACGGAGCGCTCCCACTGGATCACCGGCGAGGTGACCTCGAGGATCTTCCAGCGGCCCTTGTCGGGGCCGCGCTTCACCTTGTCGATCTGCACGTCGCCGATGGACGGCGCGCCGTGTATGTAGAGCTCCTCGGTCAGCGTGCCGGCGAGCGGGTCGTCGACCTTCGGCGACTCGTAGCCGAGGTCGACGATCCGCGGGTACAGCTCGAGGCCGAACGGGGCCAGGTCCCGGAGGAACTGCTTCTCGTCCTCCGGGGCCATGAAGAACTTGACGGCGCGCGCCATGGGGCCGCGAACCTACCGCGCGCCGCCCGGCCCGTCACTCGCGGTTCGTGCCCGGGTAGCGCTCGTCCCGGCCGCCCGCGCCGTGGTCCTCGCCGAGCTCCACGTCCTCGAGGTCGAAGTCGTCGGGCCGCGCGATGTCGCCGCCGGCCCGGGTGAAGTCGCCGACGTCGCCGATGCCGATCCCCTCGTCGCCCGGCCGCGGATCGAGGTCGCCGATGCCGATGGTGCCGCCCTCGGGGAAGCGGTCGCTGGTGTCGAGGTCGCCGATGCCGATCGAGCCGCGACGATCGCCCGGGCGGTACGCGAAGTCGACGTCGCCGACGGACACGCGATCGAGCTCCGCCTCCGCCTCGACCTCCTCCTGCACGAGCGCCTCGTCGGCCTCGAGGTCGCCGATGCGGACCTTGCCGTCGTCCGGGACGATGCTCACCGAGCCGCGGCGCCGCTCGGCGAGGTCGGCGGCGGCGCGCCCCGCGTTGCGGATGTCCACCTGCTCGACCTGCTCCGAGCGCTTCGCCCCGTCCTCGAGGCCGAAGATCCCGGCCTTGGTGGAGGCCATCGTGCCCTGCGACGGATCCGGCACCCGCCGTCCCGAGGCGAGGAAGCCCGACGCCTCGACGTTGCGCCCGATCACCTGCCCCAGCGGCAGGCCCGCCGCGCGCGACGGGTCGAGGCCCGGCAGCAGCGACGCGCCTTCCAGCCACATCCGGGCGTCGAAGCCGACGACCAGCAGGTCCGCGCGCCGCAGGTCCACCCCGCGGCCGGCGATCGAGATCCGGTCGGCGAGCTCGAGCGGCACGTCGATCCGCCCCGGGATCCCGCCCTCGAAGACTTCGTGCTCGAGCAGCCCCGCGGGCTCCCGCCGCGGGGGCCCGCCGACGCGCCCGCGCCGGACGACGAGATCCACCCGCTGCATCGCGAGGTCCGCCGGCAGCTCGAACCACTCGAGCGACGGGCTCACGTGGCCGGTGAGGAGGTCCACCTGGAACGGGCCCTCGAGCCGGATGAAGTGGCCCGACGGCCCCGCGTAGCACATGCCCTGCCCGCGCAGGATCACGTCCTCGCAGGTGCGATCCGCGGGCAGGAACAGCTCCATGCCCTCGAGGTCGATGGTCGTCCCGACGAGCTCCACCGTCATCCCGTCCTGCTCGCCGAGGGAGAAGCCGCCCTCGGGGAGCCGCATCGCCGGATCCCCCGCGGCCCGCAGGCCGACGCCGACCGAGCCCTCCACCTCCGCCCGCGGAAGCGCGCCGACCTCCCCGTCGCTCTCCACACCCCCGCAGGCCGCCAGCGCGGCGCACAGCCCGGCGATCCCCAGCGTCCCTCGCATGGACCCCTCCCGGCGGCGCGACGAGCCGTCGCGCCGCGCCAAGTCGCTGCGGGGCGGCGCGTGCCACCCCGCTACCGCTGAACGGTGGGGGCGACCCTGTGGGGGGACAACTTCCGCCGCCGGGCGAGGCGGCGCTCGGCCTGCCTCAGCGCAGCCAGGCGACCGGCGAGGCGAACGAGGGGTTCACGACCTGCAGCGCGTGCGGGCCCGCGGCGAGGTCGCCGGGGAGCGTCACCCGGAGCGCCTCGGGCCAGCCGTCGATCGCCTCGAGCGCCTCGAGCGGCGCGCCGTCGAGGAGCAGGAGCAGCTCCGGCGAGAGCGCGCCCTCGATCCACGGGTCGGGGTACGCCAGCACGCCCTCGCCGACGACGGTGATCGTCGCGCCCGGCGCCGCGGCGCCCTCGACGGTGAGCCGCCCCGGCTCGCGCCAGACGTAGAGCCCGGCCGCCTCGCCGCGCACCGCGGGGCCCTCGCCGCCGCCCGGATCGCCCGCGCCCGGCGCCGCGCCGTAGGCGTCGGTGGCCGCGGCCCCGTCGGCGTAGCCCACGTCGGCGGGCGGCTCCTCGCCGCCGTCCCCGCCGGCGAGCGGCTCGTCGCCGCGCGCGGCGGTGGCGAGCGCCTCCTCCACCTCGTGGAAGGCGCGGTTCGCGTAGAAGACCTGCACCGGCCCGGCCGGCGCCTCGAACGGCACCTCGGCGACCAGGATGCCCTCCGCGGCCCAGACGATCCGCGCCGCCGCGCACGAGGGGTCGAAGATCTCCGCGCCCTCCTCGCCGGCGAGGCACCACGACCCCGCGGCGCCGAAGCGCAGCTCGTTGTTCTCGATCACGTCCGGATCGAAGCCCCGCCCGCGGACGTGGATCACCGCGCCCGGCGTGAGCCGCGCCGGGATGATCTCGTCGACGTGCGCCGCGCCGGAGAAGAGCCGGAGCGGCTCGGGGGCGACCACCTCGCCGCCGGGGCCGAACGCGCGGACCTGCAGCGCCTCGCCGTCGATCCCCTCGAGCGCCGCGGGATCGATCCACGCCGTCCGCACCACCAGCTCCCCGGGCGAGACGTGCTCGACGGCGGCGTTGCGGAGCACGAACGGCCCGACGCCGACCTCCTCGACGCTCGCGAGGTCCTCGCCGAAGAGGTGCACCTCGGTGCCGAGGGAGGCGATGGCGATCGCCGGCTCGACCCGGTGCAGGCGCGGCGCGCCGGCGGCGGCGGGCAGCGTCAGGTCGCGGCCGCACCCGGCGGCGAGCGCGAGGAGGGCGAGGATCGGGAGGCGGCGCATCGTCGCTCCTTCCGGTGGGCGGGCGCAGCAGGTGCTGCAAGCGTAGATCCACGGCGCCCGCCACGCTCGTCCGCGGCGTTGCCTCGCGTGTGGGTGCCTGTGGTCCGTGGACGAGCCGGCGCCCGCCGCGGAAAACCGTCAGACGCCGAGGCGGCGCAGCGCGAACAGCGGCCCGTCCTCCGGCACCGGCTCGGGCAGCTCCACGACGCCGTCGAGCATCCAGTCGAGGTCGCCCTCGGGGTCGACGAGCTGGTGCCGCACGGTGAAGGTCCGCGGCCCCTCGCGGGTGACGTGCGTCAGGTTCGGGCGCCGCGCCGCGGGCGTCGTCGAGAGCGGCCCGTGCTCGGCCCGGTAGGCGGCGAGCGCGTCCGCGAGCGCGGCGTCGGTCCACTCCACCTCGCCGGGCGCGAGCAGCCGCCGCGCGTCCTCGAGGCGGCCGTCGGCGAGCGCCTTCACGATCGCGTGGAGCTCGCGCCGGATCCGGGCGCCGAGCGCGCGCTCGTCGGAGGCGAGATCGCGCACCCGCGCCACGGGCGCCGCCGCCGGCGCCGCCTCGACGCCGTCGCGGAGCCGCTCCCACTCCTCGAGCAGGCTCGGGTCGGTGCCGCGCACGAGCGCGCGCAGGTAGGCGATGACGTCGAGGACGGCGTCGTCCCGCGCGCCCTCGGGCACCGACTGCACCAGCGTCTTGTACACCTCGGAGAGGTAGCGGAGGACGACCCCCTCCGAGCGCTGCAGGCCGTAGTCGCGGACGTAGTCGTCGAAGGTGGCGAGCTTCTCGTACATCTCCCGCGCCACCGACTTCGGCCGGATGTTCTCGTGGCCGAGCCACGGCCGCGTCCGCGAGAACTCGTTGAAGGTGGCGTAGACGAAGTCGGCGAGCGGCTTCGGGTGCTCGAGCTTCTCGAGCTCCGCCATCCGCTCGTCGTACTCGACGCCCTTCGCCTTCAGCTCGGCGACCTTCTCGCCCTTGAGGCGGTCGAGCTGCTTCCAGAGCACGACGTCGGGGTTCTCCAGCATCGACTCGACCAGGGTGAGCAGGTCGAGCGCGTAGGTCTCCGAGGCGCGATCGAGGAGCGGCACGGTCGAGAGCAGCCACAGCGCCAGCGAGTGGTGGATCGAGAAGTCGTCCTGCAGCTTCTCGCTCACCACCACGTCGGAGCCGTGCCGCCCCTCCCAGCGCACCACCTCGACGATGCCCGCCTGCCGGAGCTGCCGGAAGCGCGCGGCGGCCTGGCGCTTGAGCCGCTTCTTCCCGTGGTCGTGCACGTGGGAGAGCGCGATCAGGCCGAGCAGCTTCCGGTAGCCCTCGTAGCCGAAGCGGCCGCCCTGCAGCAGCGCCAGCAGGAGCCCGTGGGAGATCTCGAAGCGCGGCTCGAGCGCCTCCGGCTCCTTGCCGACGAGCTTCTCGAAGGTGGACCGGTCGAAGTGGACGTAGCCCTTCTGCGGCGGCTGCCGCTTCACCACCTTCTTGCCGGCGGCGGCCTTCGCCTCGAGCTTCTTGTTCTCGATCACGTGCTCGGGCGCCTGCGCCACGACGCTGCCGCGGTCGTCGAAGCCCTTCCGCCCGGCGCGCCCGGCGATCTGGTGGAAGTCGCGGGCGGTGAGCAGCGAGGTCTTCTCGCCGTCGAACTTGCAGAGCTGGGTGAAGAGCACGGTGCGGATCGGGATGTTCACGCCGACGCCGAGGGTGTCGGTCCCGCAGATCACCTTGAGCAGCCCCTGCTGCGAGAGCTTCTCGACCAGGAGCCGGTACCGCGGCAGGAGGCCGGCGTGGTGCAGCCCGACCCCGTGCTTGAGGAACTTCGCCAGCTCCTTGCCGTACGGCGTCTCCATCGGCACGCCGAAGAGGGCCTGCCGGAGCTGCTCCTTCTCCTCCTTGGTGCAGAAGTCCACGCTCATCAGGTTCTGCGCCTGCTCGGCGCAGGCGCGCTGCGTGAAGTGCACCAGGTAGATCGGGTACCGGCCGGTGGTGAGCAGGTGCTCGATGGTCTCGTGGAGCGGCGTCTCCCGGTACTCGTAGTCGAGCGGCACCGGGCGCTCGGCGCTCTTCACCACCGCGACCTCGCGGCCGGTGCGGGCCTCGAGCCGCTTCTCGATGTCGCGGGTGTCGCCGAGCGTCGCCGACATCAGCAGGAACGTGGTGTCCTCGAGGGCCAGCAGCGGGAGCTGCCAGGCCACGCCGCGGTCGCGGTCGCCGTAGTAGTGGAACTCGTCCATCACCACGTACGACGCCGCCCGCGGATCGCGGAGCGCGAGGTTGGCGAGGATCTCGGCGGTGCAGCAGACGATCGGCGCGTCGCGGTTCACCTGCGCGTCGCCGGTGAGCATCCCGACCTTCTCCGCGCCGAAGGCCTGGCAGAGCGCGAAGAACTTCTCGTTCACCAGCGCCTTGATCGGGCAGGTGTAGAAGATCCGCTTCCCCTCGGCGCGCGCCTTGAGCACCAGCGCGGTCGCGACCAGGGACTTGCCGGAGCCGGTGGGCGTCGCCAGGACGAGGTGCTTGCCGGCGAGCAGCTCGAGGACCGCCTCCTCCTGCGCCGGGTAGAGCTCGAGCCCCTGCGCGCCGGCCCAGGCGACGAACCGATCGAGGATCCCGTCGGCGGTCGCGGAGCCGCCGTCGGGCGGGAGGAGGGGCGTGGCGGCCATGGGCTCGGTATATGCCGGAAACCCGCGCGGCGCGCGCGCGGTGTACCATCCTCCGCTTCGTCCGGAGGCCAACGTGACCGTCCGCCGCCTGCTCGCCCCCCTCCTCCTGCTCCTCGCGCTCGCGTCCGCCCCCGCCTGCGGCGACGACGACCTCACCGGCCTCGAGGGCGGCGAGGGCGGCGCCGGCGGCGGCGGGGGCTCGGGCGGGGGCGGCGGGAGCGTCATCCCCGGGCTCGTCGTCGAGGGCGGCGGACCGATCGAGGTCCACGCCGGGAAGATCGTGGAGCTGCCGGTGCGGCTCACGCTCGACGGCGTCCCGCAGGTCGGCCGCACCATCGCCTTCGCGCTGCCCGCCGGCGGCGGCTTCGGCGCGCGCCTCGAGGCGTCGACGCCCACCGACGCCGACGGCCGCACGGCGGCGCGCCTCGTCGCCGGCGCGGGCGCCGCGACCTACGAGGTGACCGCGAGCTACCCGGAGGCGACCGGGGCGGTGTTCCAGGTGACGGTGAACGACCTCGGCACGCTCCACCTCACCTTCGACGGCGCGGCCGCTGGCGCGACCCGCGGCGAGGTCGGCGTCTGGCGCAACGAGCAGGGCTGCGGGATCGTCACCCCGACCTTCCAGCCGGCGCCGCTGGCGACCGTCGAGGCGCTGCCGCCCGGCACCCACGACTTCCTGGTGCCCGCCGGCGGCAACACCGTCGCGGCGGTGAAGCTGTTCGACGACGCGGGCACGCTCGTAGGGTGGGGCTGCGCCGCGGGCTTCCTCGTCGTCGCCGGCGAGAGCCGCGACGGCGCCGTCACCGCCGCGCCGCACCCCTGACGCGAGGAGGCCGGGCGCCCCGTCGAGCGCCCGGCCCTCGCTCACCCGCTCCAGGTGCGCGCGCCGCGCACCGCGCCCGCTACCGGTTCTCCTCCTCCTCCTCGCGGGCCGACTTGCCCCAGGCCGTGCCCGTGGTGCTCTCCCCGCCGGAGACGCCCTTCTCGCGCTCCTCCTCCTCGTGGAGGCCGGGCATCGAGGCCGAGCGGGAGACGCCGCTCTCGTCGATCCCCGAGGCGTAGGCGCCCGGGCGGCCCTGGAACGAGGCCTTCGAGGTGTCCTGCCAGAAGCTCGGCTGGCCCTCGCGGGAGCCCTGGAAGGACGGCTGCGAGAAGTCCTTCCCCTCTCCGGTCGCGATCGGCTCCGGGGAGCTCCCCGGCTGGATCCCGCCGCCGCCCACGGTGCCGTACGAGACCTCGGGCTGCTTCGGCGACGAGAACGAGATGCCGCTCTCCACCGGCTTCTCCTGCGAGAGCGAGATCCCCGACCTCTCCTCGAGCTTCCCCTTCGCCTCCGCGACCTTGCCCTTCACCTGCTCGAAGCGGCTGTCGAGCTGCCGCCGCGCCCGGTCCTTGAGCGGCGCCAGGCTCCGCCGCTCCGACTCGGAGAGCGGCAGCATCCAGGCGATCCCCGCGCCGATCGCGGCGACCCCGAGGCCGAAGAGCCACGGGTTGCGGTCGAACAGGTCCGAGGCCTTGCCCTTCACCTCGCCCGCGCTCGGGAGTCGCTCGCGGTAGCCGTGGGCCCGCTCCCGCACCATCGAGGCCTTCTCCGAGATCGTGCCCTTCGCAGCGTGGGTCTTCTCGGAGATCGCGCCCTTCGCGCCGGCGATCGACTCCTTCACCTCGTGGGCCTTCTCGGAGATCGACTCCTTGATCCCCTGGGCCTTGCCCGCGAGCTTCTCCTTGGCCCCGCCGCCCTCCTCCTCGTACGAGCCCTCGACGTAGCCGCCGCCGTACCCGAGCCGCTCGCCGCCCTCGGCGACGTAGCCCTCGCCGACGACGCCGTAGCCCGCCGCGCGGTACCCCTCGGGCCCGACGCCCACCGAGCGGCGCGCCTCGTCCTCGGTGCCGAACGTGGTCGGCTCGTACCCGGAGTAGAACGTGCCGCCGCGCAGCTTCGTCTCCTCGTGGCCGTAGTACCGGCCCTCGAGCCGGTGCTCGCGGCCGCGCTTGCCGAGGATGCTCCCCAGCACCGCGCCGCCGACGCCGCCGATCACCGCCAGCGCGGTGGGGCTCGCCTTCGCCCGGTCCTTCAGCTCGTAGCTCCTGCCCTTCAGCTCGTGCCCCTTCTTCACGGCTCTCTCCTTCACGCGCTCGGCGAAGTAGTCGGCGGAGGCGCGACGCGACAGCTCCTCCGCGATGTCGGTCATGCGCTCGCGTGCCGCTTCGATCGAACGGCGCGCATCGTCTCGCTCACCCATCGCTTGTCCTCCTCGAGGGTGCGCGCCGTCTCCGGCGGCACCAGATCCACCCGCTCGACCTTCTTCTTCCCGGCGAAGCCGAGGATCGCGCCCACGCAGAGCAGCACCGCCGAGACGATCAGCGCCGACGCCCAGAGCGGGATCACGGTCCCGAGCGCGAGCACGACGAACGCCACGAAGCACCAGGCGCCGATCCAGGCGATGCCGGCGCCCGCGCCCATGAAGCCCGCGCCCTTCCCGAGGCGCTGCGCCTCGTCCTTCACCTCGACCTTCGCGAGCCGGACCTCCTCGCGGAAGAGCCGCTGCCCCTGCGCGAACAGCTCCTGCAGGAGCGTCTTGGTCGGCAGCGCCTCGAGGCCGTCGCCCGGCACCGGCCGCCGCACGTCCCCTCGTCCCCGGCCGTAGGGGCCGTACCCGTAGTCCCGTCGTTCCATCGCCTCTCCCTCCCTAGCTCCGCAGGATCCGCGCGCCGAGGAAGCCCAGCGCGAGGCAGCCGGCGACGAAGATGCCGGGGCGCTCGTGGATCTGTCGGCTCGCCGCGTCGAAGAGCTCCGAGGCGCTGCGGTCGCGCAGCTGGCTCGACAGCTTCCGGGCGAGCTCCGCGCCCTGGCCGACGAGCTTCCGCTCGAGCTCGGGCGTGTCGTCGCCGAGGTTCCTGGACATCCGGTCGAAGACGCCGGCCAGGCTGTCGACGTGCTCGACGAGCATGCCCTTGCGCTCGTCGGCCTTGTGGACGAGCTGCTCCTTCGCCTGGCTGCCGAGGTGCTTCGCCTTGTCCGCGACCTCGGACATCTTGCCGTGCGCCTCCCCGGGCGCCGCCGGGCCGAGGCCGATCTCGCTTCCCTGCTGGTTCATGGTGTCGCTCCTTGGGAGGGTTCCGGCGGCGACCGCCGCCCATCTCCGGCTCAAGGTAGGGAGGCGCGGACGGCGGAGCCGGCTCGTCCCCACGGGCGCCGAGGGCCCCGCGGCCCGTCGCACCGCGGCGCCCGCGGTCGCATGGTTCGAGACACGGGAGGCACCATGGCCCTGGCACCGATCCTGGCGGCGACCGATCTCTCGCCCGCCTCCGACGAGGCGATCCGGCAGGCGGACGCGCTCGCCCGCGCCTCGGGCGCGCCGCTCGCCGTCTGCCACGTCGTCGAGGACCTGCTCCCGCTGCGGCTGCTCTTCCCGCAGGAGCGGCTCCCCGACCTCCTCGACCAGAAGCGGCTGCTCGATCGCGCGGAGGACGCGCTGCTCGCTCGGGCGCTCGAGGTGACCGGACGGCGCGAGGAGGAGCTCGAGCTGCACGTGAGGGTCGACGAGCCCTACGCGGGCGTCGTCCGCATCGCCGAGGAGCTGGGCGCGGCGCGGCTCGTCGTCGCCAGCCGCGGGCGCACCGGCCTCTCCACGGTGCTGCTCGGCAGCGTCGCCGAGCGGGTGGCCCGGCTCGCGCACGGTCCGGTGCTGGTGGCGCGGCCTTCGCCCGCGGGCCCGGTGATCGCGGCCTCCGATCTCTCCGGGGCGTCGGAGAGCGCGCTGCGGCTCGGCGCCGAGGAGGCGCGGCGGCGCGGCGCGAAGCTGCACGCCGTGCACGTCACCGTCGCGCCGGCGCTGGTGGCCTCCGAGCTCGCGCCGCTCGTGCCCGAGGCGGGCGCGGCGGTCTCGGTGGAGGCGGTCCGGGCGGAGGAGGTCGCGGCGCGGGCCGCGCTCGAGGCGACCGTGGCGCGGCTCGGGATCGCCGCCGAGGTGGACGTGGTGCAGGGGCGTCCGGTCCGCGAGCTGCCGGCGCTGGCGTCGGCGCTCGGGGCGTCGCTCGTGGTCGTCGGCACCCACGGCCGCACCGGGCTCGGGCGGGTCCTGCTCGGCTCGGTCGCCGAGTCGGTGGTGCGCCACGCGCCGTGCTCCGTCCTCGTGGCCCGCCGGCCGTAGCCGGTTGCCGGCAGGGGCGAGGGAGGGCAGGATGCGCCCTCTTTTTCCGGAGATCCCCCGGCTCCCATGCGCGCGCTGCTCCGCACCGATCGTGCCGACGACGAGCTGGCGGCGCTCCTGGCGCGGGCGGGCCTGTACGTGGAGCGGGTCGAGGACGCCGGCGCGGCGGAGGCGCGGCTCGCGTCGCCCGACGTGGCGCTCGTCGATCCCCGGCTCCTCGGGGCGCCGCGCGCGCCGGCCCCGGCGCCGGCCTCCGCGGAGGCGGGCGCGTCCCGCCCGCTGGCGGAGCGCTCGTTCGAGGAGCTCTGCTACGAGCGCCTCGGCGCGTTCCTCGACCGGCTCGGCGACCAGCGGCTGCCGGCGCTCCACGCCACGGTGATCGGCGAGGTCGAGCGGGCGCTGCTCCGGCTCGCCATGGAGCGCGGCGGCTCGCTCGGCGCGGCGGCGGCGCTGCTGGACGTGCACCGGAACACGCTCTCGCGGCGGCTCGAGGAGCTCGGGCTGCGGCGGGCCGCGGCGCGGACGAAGCGCGGGCGCGGCCGGCGCTCGCGCCACCGGCGGGCCGGGTGAGCCACGCGGCGGAGCTGTCGCTGTACGCGGTCGGCATCGCCGCCGGCGCCCTCGCCGGCGCGGCGATCCCGCTCCTGCGCCCGCAGACGCGGCAGCGCACCGAGCTGTTCCTCTCGCTCTCCGCCGGGGTGATGCTCGGCGCCGCCTTCTTCCACATGCTCCCGGAGGCGGTGCACCTCGGCGGGCTCGGCGCGCTGCCGTGGGTGCTCGCGGGCTTCCTCTTCCTGTTCCTGCTCGAGCGCTACGTGCTCGTGCACTGGTGCGAGGAGCCCGAGGAGGCCGGCTGCGAGGTGCACGGGTTCCACCCGCACGGCGACGCCGCGGCGCCGCACGCCCACGGGATCCACGGCACCATCGGCCTCGCCGCGTTCGTGGGGCTGTCGATCCACACCCTCACCGACGGGTTCGCGCTCGGCGCGTCGATCGACGCCGGCGTCGGCGCCAGCGTCTTCCTGGCGATCCTCTTCCACAAGATCCCGAGCTCGTTCTCGCTCGCCGCGATCCTGCTCCACGAGCGCTGGACGCGCGGCCGGACGCTGTTGCTGAGCGGGCTGTTCGCGCTGGTGGTGCCGCTCGGGGCGCTGCTGTTCACGCTCGGCGGCGAGCTGCTCTCGCACGAGGCGTTCGCGCCGTCGGCGCTCGCGTTCTCCGCGGGGAGCTTCCTCCACCTCGCCGCCGCCGACCTCCTCCCCGACCTGCACAAGAGCCGGGGCAAGCGGCTCCAGCTCTCGCTGGCGCTGGTCGCCGGGATCGCGCTCATGCTCGTGCTCGCGCGCGTCCTCCCCGAGCACGCGCACTGATACGATGCCGCCGCCAACACCGGAAAGGAGCGACGCGTGACCGTGGACGTACGGGCAGCCACCGAGCGGGTGCAGGCCGAGAGCGCCTTCGTCGACGCGCTGCTCGGCGAGGCCTCCAAGGTGATCGTCGGCCAGCGCTACATGCTGGAGCGGCTGCTCATCGGCCTGCTCACCGGCGGCCACGTGCTGCTCGAGGGCGTGCCGGGCCTGGCGAAGACGCTGACGGTGAAGACCCTCGCCGACACCATCGAGGGCACCTTCAAGCGCATCCAGTTCACGCCCGACCTGCTGCCGGCCGATCTCATCGGCACGATGATCTACAACCAGGCGACCGCGTCGTTCGCGGTCCGGCGCGGGCCGATCTTCGCCAACGTGGTGCTCGCCGACGAGGTGAACCGCGCCCCGGCGAAGGTGCAGAGCGCGCTGCTCGAGGCGATGCAGGAGCGGCAGGTCACCATCGGCGACACCACCCACCCGCTGCCCGATCCGTTCATCGTCATGGCGACGCAGAACCCGATCGAGCAGGAGGGCACCTACCCGCTCCCGGAGGCGCAGGTCGACCGCTTCATGCTGATGGTGAAGGTCGGCTACCCGACCCGCGAGGAGGAGCTCGCGATCATGGACCGCATGGGCACCGGCGCGCCGCCTGCGGCGAGCCGGGTGATCTCGCCGGCGGACCTGAAGCGGGCGCGGGAGACGGTGGAGTCGATCTTCGTCGACGACAAGGTGAAGGAGTACGTCGTCAACCTGGTGTTCGCGACCCGCGAGCCGGAGCGCGCCGGGCTGCGCGAGCTCGTGGACTCGATCGAGTACGGCGCCTCGCCGCGCGCGAGCCTGTACCTCTTGCGGGCGGCGCGCGCCCACGCCTTCCTCCGGCACCGCGGCTTCGTCACGCCCGAGGACGTGAAGGCGATCGGCTTCGACGTGCTCCGGCCCCGCATCGCGCTCACCTACGAGGCGGAGGAGCTCACCCCGGAGCGGATCGTCCAGAAGGTCTTCGACCGCGTCGCCGTGCCGTGAAGCGCGCGCTGGCGGCGCTCGCGCTGGCCGGCTGCGCCGCGTCGCCGCCGGCGGCGGACGGCCCGGCGCGCCCCGGCGCCCTCGTCGCCGACCTCCACGTCCACCCGAGCATGGACCGCGCCGCGCGCCCCGTCTTCCGCGGCGCGCCGGGGCACGGCCCGAGCGCGTCGGGGCCGAAGGACTTCCTCCACAACCAGGTCGACGAGGAGGGGCTCCGCCGCGCCGGCGTGCGGGTGCTCCTCGCCGCGGTGTGGCCGCCGCCGCCGCTCGCGCCGGAGCGCAGCGCGCTCGACGAGACCGTCGGCCAGCTCCACGGCCTCCGCGCCTTCGCCGCCGGGCGCCGCGGCTTCGCCTTCGTCTCCTCCGCCGCCGACGCCCGCCGCGCCCTGGCCGCCGGGCGGATCGTCCTCGTGCCCTCGGTCGAGGGCGGCGAGGGGATCGAGCGCGTCTCCGACGTCGACCGGCTGCACGCCGCCGGCATGCGGATGCTCACCCTGGTGCACTTCGTCGACAACGGCCTCGGCGGCGCCGCGGACGGGCAGCTC
>CAZDGH010000139.1:0-13105 GCA_964504805.1 uncultured Myxococcales bacterium
GGCAGGGCCGGAGTCGCAGTTGCCGCCGCCGCCGCCGCCGCCCACGCTGCCCGCCGCGCCCGGACCGCCCGCGCCGCCCGCCTGGCCGGGTCCGCCGGATCCGGCGGTGATCTCGTTGCGCTCGAGCACGAGGCCCGCGCACGAGCTGCAGTAGACCGCGTAGTTCGACACGCCGGTCGCCGCGGTGTCGGCGGTGGTGATCACGAAGTCGCCGACTACCGTCTGGTCGGTGAGGTTCGAGCCGTCGACGGCGGTGACCCGGTTGCCGACGACCGAGGAGCTCGTGATCGTGGTCTGGAACGCGGGGTCGCGGGCCCAGCCGTTGCCGCGCGAGTAGCCGCCCCACATCGAGACGCCGTTGCGGAGCGCGATCCGCCCCGTGTACGTGCCCTCGGAGACGAAGATGTGGTCGCGCACGCCGGGCAGGGCAGAGGAGAGCGCCTGCGTCAGCGTGCGGTACGGCTGCGCCATCGTGCCGGGGCTCGCGTCGGAGCCGTCGGGCGAGACGAAGATGCCGCGGGCGATGTTGCCGTCGATGCCGTCGCAGTCGTCGTCGACGAAGCCCGGATCCGGGAAGTCGGCGTTGCCGGTCGGCGTGCAGGCGTACTCGCAGCCGTCGGCCGGATCGCCGTTCTGGTCGATGAAGCCGGGGATGCAGGCGCCCATGATGCAGGTGCCGTGATCGCAGGTCCACGTCGCGTTCGGCACGCTGCAGCTGCAGTCGAGGCCCTCGCCGCTGAGCGCCACGGTCACCAGCGGCGCGTCGACGTCGGTGGTGTGGATCTCGAGCGCGCCGGTCTTGGTGCCGGTGGAGAGCGGGAGGAACTCCACCGCCACCTGCAGCTCGGAGACGCCGTCGGGCAGCGGGTGCGGCAGGGCCGGGACGCCGACCACGGTGAAGGCGGGGTCGCTGCCGGCGGTGACCGAGATCTGGGTGATCTCGAGGAGGCCGAAGCCGGCGTTGCGGATCGAGATGGTCTGGCTCGATGCCGGATCGCCGAGCCACACCGCGCCGAGGTTCGCCACCGCCGGGCTCACGAACGCCGTCGGGTTGGTGGCGATGCCGCCGAGCTGGATGGTGGCGATGGGCTGGGTCGGGTCGTTGGTGTCGAGCTCGATGGCGCCCAGGTCGTTGCCGATCGCCGGTCCGACCGGCGCGTAGCGCACCACCAGGTTCTGGAACGAGCCCGAGGGGATGGCGCCGATCGACGCCGGCGAGAAGCTGAACTCCGGCGAGGACAGGTTCGCCGGGCGCAGGTTGGTGAGGACGAGCTCCTGGTCGCCGCCGTTCTCGAGGCGCACCGTCACCTCGCGGAAGGTGCCGATCTCCGTCTCGCCGAAGTCGATGGCCGGCGGGTTGATGGCGAGCGCCGGCGGGTTGCCGCCGCCGCCGGTGAGCACCACCTCCCAGCGCTGCACCACCGGGTTCTCGCCGGTCGGGCCGGCGTCGTGCTCGACGACGAGCACCTGCCGCTCCGGCCGCGCCTGGGTCGGCGTGAAGGTGACGTCGACCTCGAGGACGCCGACGAGGGCGCCCTCGGGGGTGCGGCAGATCCCGCCGATCGCCGTGTCGCAGGTGTTGCCCTCGGCGCAGTCGGCGTCGGCGAGGCAGCTGCGGAACGGCTGCAGCGACGCGGCCGGGTCGGCGCCGCCGATCGCCGGCGCCACCGCGAAGGCGGTCCCGGCGGCGTCGATGTTGAGCGCGCTCACGTGGAGCACGTGGTTGCCGTTGCCGGTGTTCTTCAGGAAGAGGCGCTTCGTCGAGGAGCCGCCCACGGGGACGGCGCCGAACCCCAGCGAGGCGACGTCGGGCTGCGTCGCCGCCGCCTCCTCGGTGAGCGAGAAGACGCTGGTGCCCTTGTAATCGACGACCAGGTCGTAGCGGACGGTCGGCTCGACGTCGTTCGAGTTGATGGTCAGGACCTGGCCGGTCCGGTCCTCCTCGAAGTCGACCGGCGCGTAGGTCACCGTCAGGGTGAGCTGATCGCCGGAGGTGAGCGTCGCCGGGAACGGCTGCGAGCTCTCCATCGTGAACTCGTCGCTCGTGCTCGACTCGAACACCGCGCTGGTGACGGCGGCGTCACGGGGGCAGATGTTGGTGACGGTGACCTCGGCCACGCGCACGTCGCCGACGTTCGGGGCGCTGCCGAAGAGGATCTCGCCCTCCGGGATCGCGCCGCCTTCGGCGCGCGCGACGACCGGCGCGTAGCGCAGGCAGCCGGGGTCGCCGCCGCCGCCCGAGCCGCCGCCGCCCTCGGCGTCGCAGAACCGGTCCTGGCAGGTCTCGCCCGGGCCGCAGTCCTCGTCGGCGTCGCAGGGCTTCCGGCCGTCGGCGGCGCAGCCGCCGTTCTGGCACGACTCGCCCGCGGGGCAGTCGAAGTTCGAGGTGCAGGCGTCGCCCGCGATGCACGCGCCGCCCTCGCAGCGCTCGCCGACGTCGCAGTGATCGCTGACCGCGCAGACCTCGCCGTCGTGGGTCACGCAGACGGCGGCGACGCAGATGAGCTCCGCGCCGCAGTCGTCGTCGGAGAGGCACGCCTGGCCGCCGCCGCCGTCGCCGGACGCAGGCGGCGCGCCGGTGGCGGTTTCGTCCGAGCACGCGCTCGCGCACGCGAGCGCGAAGGCGAGGAGCAGGAGCCGACGCATGGGGATCCTCCGCGGAAGAGGATCATTGTAGCGCCAAGTCCGCGCCGACCCACCGCGCGGGCGGGCGGTGCGAGCCGGACCTACACCCTAGTGCGGCGCCGGGGCCGGCGCGGGCGAGGGGCCGGGCGCCGGCTTCGGCTTCGGCGCGGGAGCGGGCGCAGGCCTCGCCGGGGCCGCGCCGCCGGCCGGCTCGGGGAGCGTCTCGAAGATCGACCCGAGGTACTCGGCGACCTCCTCGTCGTCGCGCGGATCGAGGCCGTCGGCGAGGTCCACGTGCCAGAGGATCTCGCCGGAGCTCGCGTCCACGAGCGTGGCGGCGAGGCGCACCGCGTCGCCGTCGAAGAAGCCCGGCTCGTCGTCCTCGACGTGGTCGTGGTGGTGGTGGTGGCCGACGAAGATCACCGGGCCGCCGACCACGACCGTGCCGCCGCCGTGGGCGTGGTGCCCGCGCCGGCCGCCGCTCGAGGGACGGGAGGCGGCGTAGACCGTGCCGACCACCGCCAGCGCCGCGACCCCGACGAGCACCACCTGCCACACCTTCTTGGCCTCGGTGTTCGCGAGCGCCCGGCCGTTCACGTAGAGGATCGCGCCGGCGCCGGTCTGCGCGCCGAGGTACCGGGTGATCTCCGGGTCGATGGTGCCGCCGCCCTCGCCGCCCCAGGCGACCTCGTTCGAGTGGGCGACCAGGCCGTCGATCATGTCGTAGATGGCGCGCTCGTCGAGGTCGCCGTTGCCCTCCCAGCCGAGGGTCGCCGCGAGGTCGTAGCCGCGCTTCGGCAGCTCCTCGGCGAGCAGCCGCGCCACCCGCTCGTTCACGTCCTTGCGCAGGGCCGCCTCCTCCTCCGGCTCGAGGTCGCCCATGCCGTCGAAGACGACGTGCACGTCCACCGGCAGGAGCGCCACCGTGCGCGGCGGCGGTGCGTCGAGCGTCGTCTCGGCGACGTAGCCGCGGCTCTCGGTGGTCGCGCACGCGGTCATCGCCCAGGCGGCGAAAGCGACGGCGACGAAGGGGGCGCGGCGGCGGGCGGCGGAGAGGCTCGGCACGGCGGGTCGGCTCCTTCTCGGGTCAGCGCTTCGCCGGCTTCGGCACCACGCCGACGCCGAGCGACGCGAGCTGCCGCTCCGCCTCGCGACCGGCCTCGCCCTTCGGGTCGAGCTCGTGGGCGCGGCGGAACAGCTTCGCGGCGGTCTTCTTCTTGCCCTGCAGCTTGCGGACGACGCCGAGGTTCAGGTGACCCGCGGCGTGGTCGCCGTCCATCTCGAGCGCCTTCTCCAGCGAGAGCGCGGCCTCGGGCAGGTCGCCGGCGAGCAGGTGCTCGCGGCCACGCGCCACCTCGAGGTCGGCCTCGTTGATGAGCTCGACGTCGATGACGCTCTTGCCGACGAGGTTGAACACCAGCGCCTTCAGGATCCCGGTCCAGTAGAAGGTGGCCGCCTCGGCGGCGAGCACCGCCGCCATCGGCAGGTCGGGGAGCAGGGTCTTGCCCCGGAACTTGAAGCGCACCTTGGTGTAGCGGCCCTTGTTGAGGAGCTGCTTCGCCTCCTTGGCGAGCTTCCCCAGCGCCTCCTCGACGCCGCCCGACAGGTCCACCGGCAGGACCGGTCCCGCGGGCGGTGCAACGCCGCCGTCGCCCGCGGGCTTCCCGTCCCGGCCTGCGCCGCCCGGCCGGCCGGCCGTCTCTCCGGCGCTCGGCCGGGCCTTCTTCCGCGGGGTTTCGCGCTCGTCCATGGGCGGCAGCATCCGGTGGCCTCGCGCGCGGGGTCAAGCGCGGGAGGGGCGGAGGACGCGGACCCATCGACCGCGATTCACGCCGTGCTAGCGTTCGGCGCATGGCATCGATGTACCAGGAATCGATCCGGGCCTTCCTCAAGCCCGTGGTGGCGTACCTCGACGACCCGACCGTCTCGGAGATCATGATCAACGGTCCGGACGACGTCTGGATCGAGGCGAAAGGCAAGCTGACGAAGACGGAGGCGAAGTTCGTCGACGAGGAGGCGCTGCAGGCCGCCGCCCGCAACATGGCCCAGTACGTCGGGCGCATGATCAACACCGAGCGGCCGCGCCTCGACGCCCGCCTCCCCGACGGCAGCCGCATCCACATCGTCATCCCGCCGATCGCCCGCAAGGGCACCACCATCTCGATCCGCAAGTTCTTCTCGTCGAAGCTCGGCATCGACAAGCTGATCGAGTTCGGCTCGATGACGCCGCAGATGGCGCGCTTCATCGAGGCGTGCGTGATCGTCAAGGAGAACATCATCGTCGCCGGCGGCACCGGCTCCGGGAAGACGACCCTCCTCAACATCGTCTCCACCCTCATCCCCGCCGACGAGCGCATCCTCACCATCGAGGACTCCGCCGAGCTCCAGCTGCAGCAGGACCACATCGTCCCGTTCGAGTCGCGGCCGCCCGACAAGCTCGGCAAGGGCGCGGTGACGATGGGCGACCTGCTCACCTCGGCGCTCCGCCTCCGGCCCGACCGCATCGTCGTCGGCGAGGTCCGCGGCGGCGAGGCGTTCGACCTGTTGCAGGCGATGAACACCGGCCACGGCGGCTCGATGGCCACCACCCACGCCAACACCCCGACCGACACCCTGCGCCGCCTCGAGTCGCTCTGCCTGATGTCCGGCGTCGACCTGCCGATGGTCGCCGTGCGCGCGCAGGTGGCGAGCGCGATCAACGTGGTGATCTGCTGCGAGCGCTTCCAGGACGGCTCGCGCCGCACCACCCACATCGCCGAGGTGCTGCCGCTCAACGAGAAGGGCGACTACCGGACGCAGGATCTCTTCGTCTACACGCCGGTGCGCAAGGACGAGAACGGCAAGATCATCGGCTACCACGCGCCGACGGGCATCCTCCCGACCTTCCTCGGCCGCTGCCACGCCTACGGCTTCGCCGACCTCACCGAGGAGTTCTTCGACCCGGCCACGTACGGCGTGCCGCCGCCGCCGATCTTCAACCACGCCGAGGGCGTGAAGACGCGCTGGGCGAAGAGCCTCCGCCACCGCGAGGACGGCCACGCCGATCCCGAGAACCTGGCGAAGCCGTCCGACCTGAAGGAGCCGCCGAAGAACGTGCCGCTGGCGGTGCCGCTCGCGGCGGGCATCGCCGGCGAGAAGCCGCCGGAGAAGCCCGCGGAGAAGCCGGCCGACAAGCCGGTGGCGAAGGCGGCCCCGGCGCCTGCGCCGGCGCCGAAGCCGGCGCCCAAGGCCGAGGCCGAGTCGAGCACCGACGTGCAGCCGGTGCCGCGCACCGAGGAGCCGCCGGCGCGCCGGCCCCTGGTGACGCCGGCGAAGGCCGCGCCCGCGCCGGCGAAGAAGCCCGCCGACCCGGAGCCGGACGACGCGCTCGACGAGGAGTTCGAGCGGCAGATGGAGGAGGCGATCGCCGCCGCGGCCGCCGCCGACGAGGCGGAGCGCGCCCGGGCCGAGGCCGCGAAGAGGCCCGCCGGCTCGGGCTCCGGCGCGCGCCAGCAGCTCCGCCCGTCGGTGCCGCCGCCGAAGGCGCCGGCCCCGTCGCCGCTCGAGGACGTGCACTCGAACATCCAGATCGCCCCCGACCTCAAGGCCGAGGCCGACGCGCTGATGCCGCTCGAGTCGACGCTGAAGCACAAGGGCAGCCTGGTGAAGCGCCCGGGCGCGCCGGCGCGCCGCGAGCCGGCGGACGACGACGACCTCGAGCCCGAGGCGCCGGAGGGCAGCGGCGAGAAGACGATGATCCGGCCGATCCCGACCCGGCGCGGTTAGACCAGCGCCTCAGACGTTGAGCAGGACGCGCTCCCGCGGCAGCCCGGCGCGGAGCAAGGTCTCGGTCACCGCGTCGGTCATCTCCTTGCGCCCGCAGAGGAGCGCCACGGCGTTGCCCACCGGCGGCAGCTCGCGGGCGAAGCGCTCCTGCACGTAGCCCACGTGCGGATCGGCGGCGGTGCCGCGAGAGACGATCCGGTGCACGCGCACCGAGCGCGGGTCGAGGGCGTCGAGCTCGGCCGCGTAGGCGAAGTCCTCGCGGGTGCGCGCGCCGAAGAACAGGTCGATGGCGCCGACCGCCGCGCGCCGGGCCAGCACCGCCCGCAGGGTGGCGCGGATCGGCGCGATCCCCGCGCCGGTGGCGAAGAGCAGGAGGTCGCGGCCGGCGAGCGCCCCGGGCGGGAAGCCCTGCCCGCGCGCCTCGGAGAGCTCGAGCGGCGCGCCCGGCGCCGCGCCGGCGAGGGCGAGGCCGACGTCGCCCTCGGCCTTGGCGAGGAGCTCGAGCGGCGCCTCGCCGGGGGCGCTCGCCGGCGCGAAGAACGCCTCGGCGCCGGACGGCAGCCGCGCCGCGAGGTACTGGCCGGGCACGCGGTAGCTCGCCGCGACCTCGGGCGCGACCTCGAGGTCGACCGCGTGCAAGTCCTTCGACTCGCGCCGCACCGACCGCACGGTCGCCGGGTGGAACGCCATCGCGGCGGACCCTAGCACGGCGCGGCGCCGGTCCCGCCCGCCGTGCGCCGCGGCGCCGGTGGTAGGTTCGGCGCGGAGGCGCCCCCGATGAAGTCGTGGCTGAAGCTCCTCACCATCGTCGCCTGCGTCGCCGGCCTCGTCGTCCCGGGCGTGTACTTCTGGCTGGCGGCGGACCTGCCGCCGCTCGGCACCCGCGAGGACGCCGCCCGCGTGCTCGCGATCGCCCTCGAGCAGGCGCGCGAGGCCGAGCTGCGCGGCAACGACGGCCTCGACATGGGCCGCTACTCGCCGCGGCCGAAGCAGCCGCTCCTCGGCCCGGCGGACCTCGCGCCCGCGGTGCTGCACGCGCAGCTCGCCGCCGACGGCTGCCCCGACTACCTCGCCGTCCCGGAGGAGGGAGGCGCCCCGTGGGCGATCCGCGTCGTCTCCTTCGCCGCCAGCGGCGGGCTGGGCGCGCCGGGGCCGGGACGCTGCCGGCTCCTCTACGCCGAGCGGCTGGCGGCGACCCTGGGGGTGCCCGAGGGCGGCCGCCGCGCCATCGCCGCGCACCGGCTCCGCGGCGCCCTCGGCCGCGAGGAGCTGCTCGCGGCCTACCTCTCGGCCGCGTACTTCGACACCGCCACCTACGGCGTCGCGGACGCGTCGGCGCGGCTCTTCGGCAAGGCGCCGTCGGCGCTCGACGCCGCGCGGGCGGCGGAGCTGCGCCTGGCGCAGAACGGGTTCGGCGAGCTCTTCCGCTGCAAGAACCCGCAGCAGCTCCGCGCCCGGCGCGACCGGCTCGTCGACGCCATGGCCGCGTTCGCGGGCGTGACCGAGGCGGAGGCGAAGGCGGCGAAGGCGCAGCCGCTCTCGTGCGAGCGCGAGGAGGGGACGCGCAGGTCCCGCTGAAGCGCCGTCAGCGACGGCGGCGGAACTTGTTGTCGGAGGCGGTCGCCTCCTCGGTGGAATCGGCGCCGTCGGCCGCGTCGCGGGCCCGCTCCTTGGCCGCCTCCTGCTCCTCGATCGAGGGCGGCGCCTCGTCCACGTAGATCTCGGTGTCGCCGCCGCGGCGCGCGGAGACCTCGTCCTCCTCGCCGAGCGGCTTGCCGTCGACGAGCACCCGCTCCTCCTTCTTCTTCCGCTTGCCCTTGGCGAGCGGGGCGAGCTCCACCACCTCGTCGTCGTCCTTCGGGACCACGTCGACGGAGGTGAGCTCGTCCTTGGTCGGCGGGCGGAGGCCCTTCGAGGGGATCCACTTCTTCCCCTTCTTCGCCCCCTTCACCTCGAGCACCTTCGCCTCGGCGAGGGCGCCGTCGGCGCAGAGGAGCAGCCCGAGGGCGGGGAGGAGGGCGAGGAGCTTCTTCATGCGGCCGATCGTGCGGGCGCACGCCGAGCCCCGTCAACGGACGGGGCGTCGGTCGATCGGCCGATGTGCGACGGGGGCCGACCCGGCGGCCGCTACTGGCAGCCCGAGGGATCCTGCGCGCACCGCACGTCCGCGCAGGTGATGCCCTCGTCGGGCGCGCAGTTGCGGCCGATCATGCAGTAGCCGAGCTCGCCGTTGTTGACGCAGACGATCCGGTCCGCGCCGCGGCAGGTGTCGTCCTGCCCCGGCACGCAGCGCTTCCGCGAGATCGAGCAGCGGCCGTCGGCGCCGCAGGCCTGCTGCGGGCAGTCGGAGTCGGTGACGCAGGTGCAGAAGCCGCTCTGGTCGCCCTCGCCGACGGCGCAGCGGCCGCCGCAGCGGCCGAACTCCTGGCCCTCCGCCTTGGCGCACCGCGAGCCGGCCGGGCACTCCTCGTCGCCGCGGCACTGCTCGCCGGTGGGGACGCACTGCGCGTCGCCGCGGCAGGTGTTCTGGGTGAGGATGAGCACGTCGTGGCAGGAGAAACCGTTCGGGCACTCCTGGTCGCGCTCGCTGCAGTCGACGCCGCAGAAGCTCGCCCGACCGGCCGGGTCCGAGGTGTCGATGAGGCAGAAGTTCGGGCCGTCCGAGCCGCACGCGGTCGAGCCCGGCTGGTTGATGCAGTTCAGGCAGTAGGGCCCGCGGTCGTCGCGGACGCAGGCGGCGCGCTCGCCCTCCTCGTCGCCGGGCGCGCAGAGGTCGCCGTACTTGCAGAACGTCTTGTCGGCGCAGGTGCCCGCGGCGCAGACGCCGATCTCGCAGGCGCTCCGGTCCTCGTCGTCGACGCCGTCGCAGACGCACGGCACCTCGGCGCCTTCGTCGTCGAGGCAGAGGCAGGTCTGGCCCGACTCGCAGTCGCCGTGGCTCCGGCAGCCGTCGACGCAGTTGCGGGTGATGGCGTCGCAGACCTGGCCGAACGAGCACTGCAGGTCCTTCTCGCAGCCGGTCTGCCGGCAGAAGCGGCTGGTGGTGTCGCAGAAGCCGCCGGGGCAGTCGGGGTTCCAGACGCAGGTGCGCTGCGGGTGGCAGCGGCCGTCGCCGCCGGGCAGCGGCTCGCAGTACTCGCGCTCGCCGGTGCACGCCTCGTCGGCGGTGCAGACGCACTCGCCGGAGAGCGGGTCGCAGGCCCAGTTCGGGTTCCCGCCGTGGTCGTCGATGCACCTCTGGTCGTCCTGGCACAGCGCCACGATGTTCGGCTCGTCGGGGCAGCCGGCGAAGGCGGCGAGGCCGGCGACGACGACGGCGAGGAGCGGGACGGCGCGGCGCAAGGAAGGCCTCACTGGATGACGAGCGGGACGACGTCGTAGGTGAAGCTCGTGAACGCGTCGAGCCCGAGGTTCTGGTAGTTCCACTGGTCGAACGCGAAGCGCGGCTCGCGGCCGGTGATCAGCGTGAGCTGCAGCGTCGTGCCCGGCGGGTACTTCTGCCGGAGCATGTCGACGACCGACGGCGGCACCTGCACCCGCGTCTCGTCGCCCGGCACCACCATCTGCCACTGCGGGATCGGGCCGGCGAGCGTCGGCTCGTCGATCTGCACGATGGCGAGCTCGGCGTCGGGGCCCGCCTCGGCGGTCCACTCGATCACCCCGGCGAAGCCCGGGTTCGGCTCGATCATCCGGGTGAGGCCGAGCAGCGGGCCCATCGAGATCCCGCCGGTGCCGTCGGGCCGCCCGGAGAGATCGCCGGCCTGGCGCCGGAAGCTCACCGTGAGCGGGATGACGTTCTGGCCGCCGAGGTTGCCCCAGAGCTGGAAGACGAAGTTCTCGCCGCCGATCACCGGCAGGTTCTCGAGGGTGGCGGTCGAGCCGGTGGTGGTGATGTCGCCGACCGGGATCACGCCCTCCTGCCCGAGGTCCATGTAGCCGTAGACGGTGGAGACGCCGGCGGCGCCGCCGTAGACGGGCGGGTTGTCGATGGCGATCGGCACCGAGAGGTCGAGGTGCATGTCGAGGGTGATGTCGGCGCCGGTGACCGCGCCGGTGGTGCTCGCGTTCACGCCGCGGCGCACGCCCATGAGCAGCGGCTCGAAGCGGCCCGACTGGTTGTCGACGATGCCGTACACCGCGTACATCGCCAGGAGCTGGTCGCTCGCGAACTCGTAGGCGTAGGTGCCGCCGTCGCGGGCGATGGCGATCTTCGGCCGCGCCGAGGCCCAGGGCGGCGCGTTGTAGACGCTCCGCACCGAGTACGAGACGTAGGCGACCTCGGCCTCGTTCGGCCCGAGGGTGCGCCCCGGCGGCCGCTTGAAGCCGAAGACGCGGCCGGAGACCAGCGCGCCGCGCTCGTCGTCGTCCTGCGGACCGGCGCAGCCGGGATCCGGCGGGCCGAACATGTTCTGGAAGTCCCAGGAGCCGTCGCCGTCGTTGTCGCCGCAGTCGGCGCACTGGGTGAGCGGGCCCTCCGACGAGCCGCCGGTGCACTGGCACTCCGGGTCGTCGCCGTCGATGAGGCCGTCGCCGTCGTCGTCGTCGCCGTTGCAGCAGGTGGCCGGCTCCATCGGGATCATCGGGCACATGCAGAGGTCGGCGTACTGCTGCTTGTCCTCGGGCAGGTTCTGCGGCCCGCACCGGCAGCCGTCGAGGTCGGCGAGCTCCGGGTTGCCGTCGCCGTCCTCGTCGACGAGGCCGTCGCCGTCGTCGTCGAGCCCGTTGTCGCACTGCGGGGGCTCGAAGTTCGGGATCATGTAGACGGTGAGGTTCTCCGACTCCTGGTTCACCACCGTCACCGTCTGGTACGCCTCGAGCGCGACGGTGACGACCTGCGCCTTCACCAGGCCCGGATCGGAGAAGGTGATCTGGCCGCGGTCGTCGGTGAGGCCCTGCAGCGTGGTGCCGTCGTCGGCGCCGAGGATGACGGTGCAGCCGGGGAGCGGGATGCCGAACCGGGCGTTGCCGCCGTCGAGGGCGGTGACGTTGAGCGTGCCCGCGAGCGGCCCGCCCGAGGAGCCGCCGTAGGCGTTGGTCGGGTCGAAGTAGGTGTACGCCGCGGGCAGCGTCACCGACGCGTCGCCGGCGGTCACCGCCACGTCGACGGTGCCTACGTCGCCGCGCGGCGCGGCCGCCACGGCGACGAACGGGCTCTCCACGGTGACGTTCGGGCTCGGCGTGCCGCCGAACGAGACCGCCAGCCCGTCGACGAAGCCCTGGCCGAGGAGCGTCACCCGGGTGCCGCCCGCGCGGGCGCCGGACTCCGGCGAGAGCAGGGAGACCGCGAGCTCGCCCTCGTAGGCGAAGCCGCCGGCGAGCACGCCCTCGGCCTCGGGATCGGCGGGATCGAGCACGCGCACCGGCACCGCGCCCGGGCTGCCGCGGGGCGTGGTCGCGGTGAGCGTGCCCTCGTCGACGCGGACGACGCCGGTCGCCGGGAGCGCGCCGACCCGGAGCTCGGCGCCCTCGGGGAAGCCCGAGCCGGTGACGGTGATGGCGGTGCCGCCCGCCACCGGGCCGGTCGCGGGCGTGACGCCGGTGACGGCGATCGGCACGACGTAGCGGAAGGCGCCGGGGAGGGTGGCGCCGCCGGCGGCGAGGCGCACCGAGACGTCGACCGGGCCTGCCGCCGCGCCGGCGGGCGTGGTGGCGGTGACGAAGTTGCCGTCGATCGCCGCGGCCTCGGCGAGCACGTCGCCGAAGCGCACCGCGAGCTGCGCGCCGTCGAGGCCGGTGCCGACGAGGGTCACCTCGGTGCCGCCCTCGAGCGGGCCGCGGGCCGGCGACACCGCGTAGAGGTGCACGGTCTCGTCGGCGGGATCGAAGTAGGCGTAGGCGCCGGCGCGGGCGGTGGTGCCCGCCGCCGTCTCCACCGAGACCTCGACCGGGCCCGCCGCCGCGCCCGGCGGCACGACCACGCCGAGCGAGCCGTCCTCGCCGAGCTGCGCCGGCGCCTCGACGCCGCCGAAGCGCACCCGCGCGGTCTCGGTGAAGCCGCCGCCGCGGAGGGTGACGCGGTTGCCGCCTCCGAGCGGCCCACCCGGCGGCTCGACGCGCTCGATCGAGAGGCGCGCCAGGTACGTGTACGCCTTGCGGAGCGAGGCCTGGCCGTCGGCGTCGAAGGCGAGGACGTCCACCGGCCCTTGCACGTCGCCCGGAGGCGCGATGGCGGTGAGCGAGCCGTCCTCCGCCGCGGTCACGTCGATCGCCGCGCGGTCGCCGAAGGTCACCACCATCCCCGGCCGGAGGTTCCGGCCGCGGAGCGTCACCGTCTGGCCGCCGCCGATCGGGCCCTCGTTCGGCTCGATCGAGGTCAGGTCCACCGGCGCCAGGTACCGGTAGCAGCCGGCGCAGGTGCCGCTCGCCCAGCGGTTCTGCACCACCACGTCGACGTCGCCGGCGACGCCGGGCGGCGTCGGCACCAGGATGGTGTCGTCGTCGATGACGCGGACGCCGATGGCGGCGTTGCCGCCGAAGAGCACCTCGGTGGCCTGGTCGGGATCCTCGCCGGGCGGCACCGAGAGCACGAAGCCGGCGCCGGAGATGTTCACCGCGACGGCGCCGTCGACCGTGCCGCGGCGCGGCCGGACGCCGTCGACGCGGATGCCGACGCCGGTGCCGCCGCCGCCGCCGCCCGCGCCGCCGCTCCCGCCCGCGCCGCCGCTCCCGCCGCCGCCGCCGGTGCCGCCCTCGCCACCGTCCGGCCGCTCGCCGC
>CAZDGH010000140.1:0-13058 GCA_964504805.1 uncultured Myxococcales bacterium
GCCGACGTCTCGGGCACCGTCGGCCTCGTGCCCCACGCCGGCTTCGTCGCCGGCGCCGGCACCGCGGGCACCGGCGGCGGCCTCGCGCTCTTCGACGGCGACGGCGACGGCGACCTGGACCTCTTCGCGGCCGACGAGGCGGGGCCGAGCCGCTACTACCGGAACGAGGGCTTCTTCCGCTTCAGCGAGCTCTCCGACGTCGTCGGCCTCGGCGGGCTCGACCTCGCCACCGGCGCCTCACCCGGCGACTGCGACGGCGACGGCGACCTCGACCTGTTCGTGACGCGGGCCTCGCAGCCGAGCCGCCTCTACCGCAACGACGGCGGCCTCTTCCATGACGTGTCGGCCGAGGCCGGCCTCGACGCCCACCCGGCCGTCTCCTTCGGGTCGGCGTGGCTCGACCTCGAGGGCGACGGCGACCTCGACCTCTTCGTCGCCAACTACTCGGCCGTCGATCCCGCGGCGGGCTTCGCCGCCGATCCCGACTTCCTGTTCGTGAACGCCGGCGGCTGCACCTTCGCCGAGGAGGCGGCGGCGCGCGGGATCGTCGACCACGGCTTCGGCCTCGCCGCCGCGGCGTTCGACGCCGACGGCGACGGCGATCCCGATCTCGGCGTCGCCAACGACTTCGGCTTCACGGTGGAGCCGAGCGCGCTCTGGGTGAACGACGGGACCGGCCGGTTCTCGAGCGGCGCCGCCGCCGCGGGGCTCGAGGTCGGCATCTACGGGATGAGCATGACGGCGGGCGATCTCGATGGCGACCTCGACCTCGACGTCACCAGCTCGAACATCTTCCGCAACCCGACGTTCCTCGGCGACGGCGCGGGCCGCTTCGTCGAGGACGGCCGCCGCCTCCGCCTCCAGGGGGCCTGGTACATCGACCCGCGGCAGCCGCCGGGGCGCTTCGCCCCCACCGATCCGAACGGCAACGCCGCGCAGCGCGCGTACCACGACTTCGTCGCGACCTGGACCGGCGACCGGCCGCCGGTGGAGCGCTCGTTCGGCCTGACCTCGTGGGCGACCGCGATGGTCGACGTCGACGCCGACGGCCGCCGCGACCTCCACGTGGTGAACGGGATGATCGGCGTCGGCGCGTACTACCCGGAGGGCTGGTACGAGCCCGACCTCCTCTACCGGCAGCGCGCCGACGGGCTCTTCGTGGACGTCGCGCCCGCGGCCGGGCTCGCCGACGACGGCGTGGGCCGCGCCGCGGTGTGGGGCGATCTCGACGGCGACGGCGACCTCGACGTCGTGGTCTCGAACGTGAAGGCGAGCGCGGACGTCTCGCCGAAGCACGCGGTCTACGAGAACGTCACCGAGCCCGCCGGCCTCGGCCACCACCTCTTCGTCGAGCTCCGCGGCGCGGCGCCGAACACGTCCGGCGTCGGCGCCGAGGTGGAGGTCCTCGCCGGGGGCGTGCGGCAGCGCGCCTTCCGCGGCATCGGCGGCTCGTTCGTCTCCACCACCGTGGCGCCGCTCCACTTCGGCCTCGGCGGCGCGGACACCGTCGACGAGGTGATCGTCCGCTGGCCCTGGGGCGGCGGCGTGGACCGCGTCGCCGCCGTGGCCGCGGACCGGACGCTGGTGATCGTGCAGCGCGCGCCCGCGCCTTGAAGGCCGGCGCCCGGGGGGAGCGAACACGTGACGGCGAAGACCTGGCTGCTCTACGGCGCGTACGGCTACTCCGGCGCGCTCATCCTCGAGGAGGCGCTCCGCCGCGGGCACCGGCCGATCCTCGCCGGGCGCTCCGCGGAGAAGCTGCGCCCGCTCGCCGAGGCGCGCGGGCTCGAGTCCCGGGCGTTCGCGCTCGACGATCCGGCCGAGGTGCGGAAGGGCGTCGACGGCGCCGCGCTGGTGATGCACGCCGCCGGGCCGTTCGTGCACACGGCGAGACCGATGATCGAGGCGTGCCTCGAGGCGCGCGCCTCGTACGCCGACATCACCGGCGAGATCCCCGTCTTCCGCCGCACGCTCGCGCAGGACGGCCGTGCCAAGGAGCGGGGTGTGGCGCTGCTCTCGGGGGCGGGGTTCGACGTGGTGCCCACCGACTGCCTCGCCGCGTTCGTCGCCGGGAAGGTGCCGGCGGCGACGTCGCTCGAGCTGGCGTTCGCGGCCCTGGGTCGCGCCTCGCGGGGCACCTCCCTCACCGCCCTCGAGGCGGCGCCCGGCGGCGGCGCGGTCCGCCGCGGCGGCGAGCTCCGGCCGTGGACCCTCGGCCGCGGCCTGAAGCGGATCCGCTTCTCCGATCGGGAGCGGCTGGCGCTGCCGATCCCGTGGGGCGATCTCGAGACCGCCTACCGCACCACCGGGATCCCCGACATCACCACCTACATGGCGGTGCCGGACGGGCTCGCCCGGGCGCTCTGGATCGCCTGGCCCGCGACCGCCGTGTGGCAGCCGGTGCTCCGGCGCGTGCTCGGCTCGTCGCTCGTGCAGTCCCGCGGGCGCCGGGCGATCGAGGCGCGCGGCCCGGGCCCCACCGCGGAGGAGCGCGCCCGCTCGAAGAGCCTCGTCTGGGCCCGCGCCGCCTCGCGCACCGGCGCCTCCGCGGAGGCGTGGCTCGAGGCGCCCGAGGGCTACGACTTCACCGCGCTGTCGGCGGTGCGCGTGGTCGAGCGCCTGCTCGCCGGCGGGCACGTGGGCGCGCTGACGCCCGCGGGCGCGTTCGGCGCCGACTTCGTGCTGGAGATCCCGGGGACGACGCGGCTCGAGCGCCTCTAGGGCCTAGCGCTTCTTCGACTTCGCGGGCTTCGTCTTCGGCTTCGCCGGCGCCTTCTTCGCCGGCGCCTTCTTCGCCGGCTCCTTCGCCGCCGAGGCCGGCTTCGCGCTCTTCTTCTCGGCCTTCGCGACCGCGTTCGCCGTGGCGCCTTCGCCGGGCTCGGGCGGCGGCGGTGGCGGCAGGAGCTCGCCCCCGCCGGTCGCGCCGCCTTCGGCGACCAGGCCGAGCGCCGGCGGCGGCTTCGTCGCCTCCCAGCGGACGCGCCGGAACGAGCAGGTGCCGTCGAGGCAAGCGACCGACGGCCACGGCTCGTTGCCGAGCCAGCCGCGCCAGCCGGGGCCGAGGCGGATCGGCGCGCCGATCGGGAGGGGCTCGTCCCCGGGGCCGAGCTCCGCGCGCACGTCGCCGGCGGCGTCGACGGCGAGACGCACCTCGACCTCGCCTTCGGGCACCTCGGGGCCGAGGAGCAGCCCGCGCCGCGCCTCGCCGAGCTCCCATTCGAGGGCGACACGCCCGCCGGTCTCGGGCACCACCAGGGCGATGAACTGGTCCTTGCCGCGGTGGAGCATCACCGCCGCCCGCGGCGCCGGCTCCTCCATGTCGAGGAGCCGCCGCAGCCACGCCGGCGTGCGACGAGGCGGCGGCGCCGGCGGGAGCAGGGTCGCCGAGAGCGCCACGTCGTCGGCGTCGACCGCGGGCACGTCGAGGACGGCGCGGCCCGGGCCCTCCTCGCCGTCCTCGCCGATGGCGAAGACGATCCCGGTCGCGGCGTGGCCCGGCCCGCGGCCGAAGCGGCGCAGCGCGACGCCGCCCTTGCCCTCGCCGAGCTCCACCGCCAGCGCCGCGTCGCGCTCGTCGCGGACGCCGGGCACCGTCACGTCCGGCTGCTCGGGGAGGTCGGCGGCGGCGGCGGCGACGCCGAGGCGCCCGGTGCCGTGCGGCGCCGGCGGGAGGCGCGCCACCAGCGCCACCACCAGCGTCGCGGCCGCGACCAGCGCCACGCCGGCGCCGAGGGCGATCTGCCGCGCGCGCCGCACCACCAGCGCCCGCGCCCGCTCCCACGGCCCGACCTTGCGCGCCGCCGCGAGCTCCGAGGCGGCGGGCAGGCTGGGGAGCAGGTCCTGCAGGAGCGCGCCGGCGTTCGCGTACCGGTCGGCGGGGTTCGTCTTCAGGCAGCGAGCGACGACGCCGTCGAGGCGCCGGTCCACCTCGGGGTTCTTCACCGACGGCGGGTCGAAGCTCCCGCGCGGCACCTCGCCGGTGAAGAGCTCGTAGAGGATCACCCCGAGCGAGTAGACGTCGGCGCGCTCGTCGGCGCTGCGGGCGTCGAGGTGCTGCTCGGGCGCCATGTACGAGACGGTGCCCATGGCGACCGCCTCGCGGGTGAGCTGGTACTGCTCGGCCGCGCCCTCCTTGGCGAGGAAGCCGGCGAGGCCGAAGTCGGTGACCTTGGGGATGCCGCCGGCCTGCTCGTCGAAGAGGATGTTCTCGGGCTTGAGATCGCGGTGGATGACGCCCTTGCCGTGGGCGTAGTCGATGGCGCGGCAGATGTCGGCGGCGATCCGCAGCGCGCGGAGCGGGTCGGTGCGGCCCTCGCGGAGAACGTCGCGGAGCGAGCGCCCGTCGATGAGCTCCATCACCAGGTAGTAGGTGTCGTCGGCGCGACCCCGGTCGACGATGGAGACGACGTTCGGGTGCGAGAGCGCCGCGAGGGCGGCGCCCTCCTTCTCGAAGCGGGCGACGAACGCCTCGTCGCGGGAGTGCTCGGGCGCGAGGAACTTGATGGCGACCGGCCGGTCGAGCGAGAGCTGGACGCCCTTGTAGACCTCGCCCATGCCGCCCTTCCCGAGGACGACGTCGAGGCGATAGCCGGGGACCGAGTTCGGTCCCCGCCCCTTGCTGATGACGGTCGGCTCCGGTGCGGACATGGGGTGAGCGGAGGCTAGCGCGAGCTATCGGGGCGGTCCATCGGCCCGTCAGCCGCCCGAGAATCGCGCGCGATCCGCGGCCGCGGACGCCGGCGAGCGCAGGCCGAAGCGCTTCGTCCACGGCGCGTCGACGCCGAGCGCCGCGTCGGCGGCGAGGCGCCCGAGGAGCGGCGCGAACTTGAAGGCGTGCCCCGAGTCGCCCGAGGCGATCGCCAGGCCGGGCCGCTGCGGATCGCGGGCGAGCACCAGGTCGCCGTCGGCGCTGTCGGCGTAGAGGCAGAGGCGCGCGCCGGCGAGCGGCGCCTCGGCGAGGCCGGGGATTGCCTCGCGGAGGAAGGCACGGAAGCGGGGCTCGACGTCGGGCGGCACCACCCGCGGGCCGTCGGGGTCGACCGCGAAGCCCGGCCCGTGGTTGGCGAGCTTCACCGTGCCGTCGGGCAGCGCCGGGAAGCCGTAGTAGCCGGTGCGGGCGATGTCGGCGGCGAAGACGCGGAAGCGCGGGTGCGAGAACGGCGCCGGATCGGCGGGGCGGAAGAGCAGCACCGGCTGCGCCGTCACCCGCACGAGCGCGGCGAGCGACGGCAGGAGCTTCGGCGCCCACGCCCCGGCGGCGACGAGGACGAGGTCGCCCTCCACCGCGCCCTCGCGGGTGGACACGCCGGAGACCTTGCCGCCGCGCTCGAGCAGCGCGTGGGCGGCCTCGCCCTCGCGGAGCGCGACGCCCTCGGCGCGGGCGAGGCGCGCGAGCGCCGCGAGCACCTTGCCGCTCTCCGCCCAGCCGCCCCGCGGGTTCAGGTAGCCGTCGACGAACCGCCCCGGCGCGAGCGCGGGGCACAGCTCGACGACGCCCTTGGCGTCGAGGCGCACGAGCCGGTGGCCGCGGGCGCCGAGGAAGTCGAAGCTGTCGCCCTCGAAGGTGCCGGGGCGGAGCGGCGCGCCGGAGAGGACGAGGAAGCCGTCGCCGTGGAAGAGCCCGCCGCCGAGCTCCTGGTCGAACGCGGGCCAGGCGTCGAGCGCCTCCTCGGCGAGCCGCGTCCACACCTCGTCGGCGCCGTAGTCCAGGCGCACGACCTTCGAGACGTCGGTCGTCGCCGCCTCCGCGCGAGGGACGACGCCGGGATCGACCACCACCACGTCGAGGCCTCGGCGCCGGAGCTCCCGGGCCGCCGAGAGCCCGAGGAGCCCCGCACCCACGATGACGGCACGCATGGCCGCCATCGTACGCGGTAGCCTCGACCGCCATGAAGCCGACCTTCTTCGAGAGCGCCGCCGCCTTTCGCCGGTGGCTCGAGCGGCACCACGCGAGCGAGAAGGAGCTCCTGGTCGGGCTGTACAAGAAGCAGGCGAAGCACCGGGGGCTCACCTACGCCGAGGCGGTGGACGAGGCGCTCTGCTTCGGCTGGATCGACGGCAAGGCGAACGCTCTCGACGACGAGCGCTGGGTGCAGCGCTACACGCCGCGCAAGCGCGGCAGCACCTGGAGCCGGGTGAACCTGGCGAAGTACGCCGCCCTGGAGCAGGCGGGCCGCGTCGCGCCCGCCGGTCGCGCCGCCCACGACGGCCGCGACCCGCGGAAGCAGGACCTCTACTCGTTCGAGCAGGAGAAGCCGTCGAAGCTGCCGCCCGCGTTCGTGCGGATGCTGAAGGCGAGCCCGAGGGCCTTCCGCTTCTGGGAGGCGCAGACGCCGGGCTACCGCAAGGTCTCGACGTTCTGGGTGATGAGCGCGAAGCAGCAGGCCACCCGCGCCCGCCGCATGGCCGCGCTGGTGGAGGCGTCGGAGCAGGGCGTGTTCATCGGGCCCTTCAAGCACGCGAAGGCGAAGCCGAAGCCGATCGGCTAGCCTGCGCGCATGGCCCTCGACGACGACTTCCGCTCCGCGCAGGAGCGGGTGAAGACGCTCCGGACGCGCCCCTCGAACGACACGCTGCTCGAGCTCTACTCGCTGTTCAAGCAGGGCACCGAGGGCGACGTCTCCGGCTCGCGCCCGGGCATGCTCGACCTCAAGGGTCGCGCGAAGTACGACGCCTGGGCGAAGCGGAAGGGCACGGCGCGCGACGCCGCCAAGCAGCAGTACGTCGCGCTCGTGGACCGGCTGCTGAAGGGCTGATTCCTACTGCGGCATGATCGCGTAGCCGTCGCCGGCCTTCACGATCTTGATCTTCTGGCCGTCGGTGCAGCTGCCGCCGCCCGCCTTCCCGTCGTCCGACTTGAAGACGATCTTGCCGTGCTGGATCGACGTGGTCGTGTGGCCGCCGACCCGCTGGTTGCCGACGTTGCCGCTCTCGATGGTGAAGCTGGTCGAGGTCTCGTTGCGGATGTCGCAGCGCGCGGCGGCGGCGCCGGCGAAGGCGAGGGTGGCGGCGGCGGCGGCGAGGGCGAGGGCGTGGCGCATGGGGATCCTTTCGCGGGCCGGCGTGGCCCGGCGGGCGGAGGATCCCCGGGCGGAGACCGCGAAAGCAAGCGCGGCGGGGCGAACGAGCCTCAGCGTCCGCCGGCCGCGGGAGGCGTGACGTCGCCGGCGAGGTGGACGGTGCGGGTCGGGAAGGCGAGCGCGCTGCCGCCGCGCTCCACCGCCTCGAGCAGCTGCAGCAGCACCTCCTGCCGGAGCCGCCGGAACTCGTCGAAGTCCTTCGCCACGAACCAGGCCTGCACCTCGACGTCGAGCGAGCTCGCCCCGAAGCCCTGGAGCGTGACGATCGCGCCCTCGGGGAAGACGCCCGGGTGGGCGCGGAGGATCGACTCGAGCTCGGCGGCGATCGCGCGCACCTGCGCCGCCTTCGTCGAGTAGACGAGGCCGATCACCGTGTGGAGGCGGTACCGGTCGCGCGGGGCGAAGGTCTCGATCTTCAGGTCGGCGAGCTTCCCGTTGGGGAGCGAGATCACCGTGCGATCGAGGGTGCGGATCTGCGTGGAGCGGAGGCCGACCTGCTCGACGGTGCCGAGGGTGGTGTCCTCGATCCGCACGAAGTCGCCGACGCGGAACGGCTGGTCGACGCCGATCGAGAGCGAGCCGAAGAGGTTCTCCACCGTCTTCTGGGCGGCGAGCGCCAGGGCGAGGCCGCCGACGCCGAGCCCGGCGAGGAGCGACGCCACCGGGTAGCCGAGATCGGCGAGCACGGCCACGACGGCGACCGGCACGATCGCCACCTTGGCGATCCGGACGCCGAGCGGCACCACCGCCAGCGCGCTCGGCCGCGCCTTCGCCCAGGTCGAGCGCGAGGCGAGGGCGCCGGCCATGTCGACGCTGCGGAGCAGGCCCCAGAAGAACGCGACCAGGGCGCCGGCGCGGAACCCGCCGCGGAGCAGCTCGGTCGCCGCGGCGGTGAGGCCGAGGGCCGGGAGCAGCGCCCACGCCACCGCCAGCGCCCAGAGGAGCGCCGCGGGGCCGGCGAGCCGGTCGAGGAGCGCGTCGTCCCACTCCCACGCGGTGCGCCGCGCCACCGGCCGGAGCAGCGCCCGGGAGAGCCAGGAGAGGCCGCGGCCCGCCGCGAGCGCGAAGGCGAGCAGGAGCGGCAGCGCGATCCACTGCCACACCGCCAGGCCCTTAGGCCCCGGCGCGCGCAGCGACGGCGGCAGGCTCTCCGCCACCCACCGCTCGCGGACCTCGTCCCACCAGCGCGCCCGCGGCGCGCGCTCGGTCGCCGTCGCGGCGGGCGCTTCGGCGGCGAGGGCGGGCGCCGCCGGCGCCAGCGCCAGGAGGAGCGCGGCGAGGCGCGCCCTCATGGCGTGACCAGCACCCCCAGCACCTGCGAGAGCACGATGATGAGGATGCCGGCGAGCGACGCGCCGGCCATGATCCCCGAGGCGCCGGCGAGCGTGTAGTCCTCGGCCTTCTTCGGGCTCGACTTCTCGAACACCCAGGCGATCAGCGCCCCGATGAACATCGAGATCGAGTCGAAGCCGGCGACCACGAAGCCGAGGCCGACGCCGGTGATCGAGGGGACGAAGCGCTTCACCGACTTCGGCGCGTAGACCTCGAGCAGGGTGAACACCACCGCCACGAGCGCCGCGACGATCACCGCGGTGAGCGCGTGGGGCGGCAGGCTCTCCTTGCGGACCTCGAGCTTCGCGCCGTCGGCGATCGCCGGCTTGTCGCCGCGCGGGTCGACGAACGGCCGGTCGACGATCGCCGTCGTGCCGGTGACCCCCTTCACGAACCACCAGACGTCGTGGCCGGCGGCGTCGTACTTGATCCAGTCGCCCTTCACCGTGCCCTCGGGCAGCGAGGCGAGCGCGATCGACGGCAGCTCGGCGTGCTTCTTGGCCTTGCCGGTGCCGCGCTCGGCGCCGGCGGGGTCGAAGATCTTCACCGCGGCGCCCTCGAGCGCGGCCGGCGACCGGAGCTCGCGGTCGAGGACGAGGTTCTTGTCGACGACGGCGACGATCGCGTAGTCGCCGGCGTTCGGCCCCTCGGCGAGCTGCAGCTTGTCGCCGGCCGCGGTGCCCACGGGCACGAGCCCGAGCGGCACGCTGCCGGTCCTCGCCGCGGCGCCGGTGGTCTCGCCGCGCGACTTCACCTCGACGCCGCCGGCGAGCAGCTCGGCCACCGCCTGCCACGTCTTCGCCGCCGGCGCCGGGAAGTCGGCGGAGCCGAGGCGCTCCGGCGTCGCCAGCAGCAGGTACGCCGGGATGCAGAACACCGCGCCGGCGAGGATGCCGAAGAACTGCGAGAGGAACTGGTAGCGCGGCCGCGAGCCGAGGACGTAGCCGCCCTTGAGGTCGGTGAGCAGGTCGGCCGAGTGCATCGCCGCGCCGGCGGTGATCGACGCGGTCATCAGGTTCGTCTGGATGTTGCCGGCGGCGAGGCCGCCGTACATGAACTGGGTGATCTTGCCGAGGGCGCCGATCGGCGTGATCGAGGTCTCGCCGGTGGCGCGCGAGGCGACGATCGAGAGCAGGATCGACAGCACCGTGGCGAGCAGGCCCATCCACAGCGGGATGTCGAAGAGCGCGTAGGCGAGCACCACCGTGATCGGGACGACCACGCCGAGGCCGCCGAGGAACCACTTCGCCGGGACCTCGACGTCGCTCATCCCGCCGGCGCCGCCCTTCGCCATCCGGCCGAGACCGGTGAGGGCCGAGAGCGCGGTGCGCCACTTGAGCGCGAAGGCGAGCAGGCCGTTGACGACGATCAGCGTCACGCCCGGCCAGACGATCCAGGTGCGCACCGTGCCGAAGGTCGCGCCGGGGCCGGCGAGGCCGTGGGAGTCGAGCCACACCGCCAGCGCGCCCCAGCCGATGATCCCGCCGAGGAGTAGGCCCACCGAGATCCGCACGCCCATCATGGCGCCGGCGCCGATCATCAGGATGTCGCTCTGCAGGCCGAGCGTCAGCGCCGCCCAGCGCTCGGGGCCGACGTGCTCGGGGAGGATCGGCTTCTCGAGCGCCCAGGTCTTCGCCTTGCCGGCGAAGCCGGTGACGCCGGAGAGCAGCTTCACGCCCGCGCCGGCGAGCGCGCCGTAGAGCAGCGCCTTCGCCTTCTTCCGCGCCTCGCCCGGGGCGGCGTGGAGCGAGCGGATCGTCTCCGCGTACGCCATGCCCTCGGGGAACGGCAGGCGGTCGATGTCGATCATCTGCCGGCGCATCGGCACCGCGAGCAGCACGCCGAGGAAGGAGATGGCGAGGATCCAGATCGCCAGCTCCCAGCCGGCGAAGGTCTTGCCGGTGGCCATGAAGAGCGCGGGGATCGCCGAGGTGAGGCCGGCGCCGGTGAAGTAGCCGGCGGCCGAGGCCGCCGAGGCCATGGTGTTGTTCTCGAGCGAGCCGAAGTCGCGCTTGAACGGGCCGACGGGGGCGACGCGGCGGAGGGACGAGAAGACGCCGAACGCGAGCACCGCCGCGGTCACCGTCACCGCCAGCCCCCAGCCGGTCTTGAGGCCGACGTAGAGGTTCGACAGCGACATCACGCCGCCGATCAGCATGCCGGTGATCACCGCGCGCGGCGTGAGCTGCGGCTCGTTCGGCCGGTAGACGTGCTTCAGCCAGTGCTGGTCGATCTCCTCCTGCGTCATCGGCGTGCCGTCGGGGTGGTGATCGATCGGCTTGGCGATCACCTCGCCGTGGCCTTCGGCGGACGAGGGGGGAGCACCCGCGGGCGCGGGGGTGGGGGCGGTGGCGTGGGACATGGCCGCGGTTCTTACGCGGATCCGCGGCGGGTTGGCAACGCCGCGCCGCGGCGGGCTCACGATCTCGCGAGCGCGAGCGCCGCGTGCAGCACCTCGTCGTCGTCGGGCAGCACCAGCCGCGCCGCGTCCGCGAGCGGCACGAAGCAGTCGGCGCCGGAGACGCGGGCGAAGCGGATCCCGCGGGTCTCGTCGTGCTCGAAGAGCGCGAGCCCGATCCCCTCGGCGACGTTGCCGCTGCGCCGGCACTCGTCGAGGACGAGCACCTTGCCCACGGCCTTCGCGTGCGCCCGGATCGCCTCGAGCGGGAGCGGCGCGATCCAGCGGAGATCGACGACCCGCGCCTTCACGCCCGCCGCCGCGAGGCGCTGCCGCACCCGGAGCGACATCGGCACGCCGTTGCCGTAGGTGAGGATCACCAGGTCGCGATCCTCGGCGCCGTAGACGCCGACCTCGCCGAGGTCGATCGCCTCGCCCTGCGGCGGGAACGGGAACGCCCAGCCACCGTCGCCCTCCTGGTGCAGGTCGCGCACCGGGTAGAGCGCGATCGGCTCGACGATCACGCAGACGCGGCCGTCGACCTTCGCGTGGGCGAGGAGCGAGCGCATCATCCGCACCGCGTCGTCGCCGCGCGACGGCACGCCGACGATCACCCCGGGCAGGTCGCGGAGCACGGCGAGGCTGTTGTCGTTGTGGAAGTGGCCGCCGAAGCCCTTCTGGTAGCCGAGGCCGGCGATGCGCACGACCATCGGGTTCTTGAGCTGCCCCTTCGAGAAGAAGGAGAGCGTCGCCGCCTCGCCGCGGAGCTGGTCCTCGGCGTTGTGCAGGTAGGCGAGGAACTGGATCTCCGGCACCGGCAGGAGCCCCGCCTGCCCGGCGCCGAGCGCCATCCCGAGGATCGTCTGCTCGTCGAGCAGGGTGTTGAAGACGCGCTTCGGGCCGAACGCCTTCCAGAGCCCGACGGTGACGCCGTAGACGCCGCCCTTCTGCGCCACGTCCTCGCCGAAGACGAGCAGCTCGCCGTGCTTCTGCATCAGGTCGTGCAGGCCCTCGCGGATGGCGAGGCCCATCGGCTTCGGCTGCGCGGCCTTCTCCGGCGGCGGCGCGTAGCCCGCGCGGCGCGCCTCGGCGGCGACGAGCTCCGGGCGCGACGGCGCCACCGTGCAGATCACCTCGTCGCGCGTCTTCAGCTTCGGCCGCGTCACCGCCCGCGCCGAGGCCTGCCGCACCTTCGCCTCGTGCTTCTCGAGCAGGCCGAGGAGCGCCTTGCCGTCGAGGACGCCCGCGTCGAGGAGCGCCTGCGCGGCGCGGTGCACCGGATCGCGCGCCTCGGCGGCGGCGACCTCCTCGGCGGGCCGGTAGTCGGCGTCGGCGTCGGAGCCGGCGTGGCCCCAGAGCCGCTCGGTGCGCAGCTGGAGGAACACCGGCGCGCGCGTCCTCCGCACCTGCGCCACCGCGGCGGCGGTGCCCTCCCAGGCGCCGGTCGGATCGGAGCCGTCGACCTGCACGAACGCCACCGCCGGCGTGTGCTTCACCTGCGCCTCGACCCAGCCCGGCGGCGTGCGCACCGAGATCCCGAGGCCGTTGTCCTCGCAGACGAGCAGCAGCGGCACGGGCAGCCGCTGGTACGCGGCCCACGACGCGGCGTTGAGCGCGCCCTGGGCGGTGGAGTGGTTGAGCGAGGCGTCGCCGAACGACACCACCACGATGGCGTCGGCCGGCGCCGCGGGGCGTCCGAGGCGCTGGGCGCGGTCGAGGGCGATGGCGAGGCCCACCGCCTTCGGGAGCTGCGAGGCGATGGTCGAGGTCTGCGGCGGGATGCCGAGCGGCACCGAGCCGAACACCTTGTGGCGGCCGCCGGAGATCGGGTCGTCGGCGCTGGCCGAGAGCGAGAGGAGGAGGTCGTAGACGCCGTCGACGGACGGATCCTGCCGCGCGCGCTCGAGGAAGAAGGCGCCGGAGCGGTAGTGGAGCAGCGCCGGATCGGTGACGCGGGTGGCGCGGCCGAGGGCGGCGTTGCCCTCGTGGCCGGCGCTGCAGATCGTGTAGTAGCCCTGGCCGCGCGCGCGCAGCTCGTGCGACTCGAGGTCGACGAGGCGGGTGAGGAGCTGCGACTCGAACAGCTCGAGGGCGAGCCGCGGGTCGAGCCCGAGCGGCGGCACCTCGACGCGGTGGCGACCCGACGCGAGCTCGCGGAGACGCTCCACGGAACGACGGGCACGATCGAGCGACATCGAACACCTCGCGAAGAGGGCGCGCATCTACCGCGTCCGCCCCGCGCCGTCCAC
>CAZDGH010000141.1:0-13040 GCA_964504805.1 uncultured Myxococcales bacterium
CGCCGGCACGCTGATCTCCGCCATCCTCTTCCTGTTCCGGCAGAAGTGGCGCACGGCGATCAACCGCGCCGCCGAGGCGATGACGCTGTTCGCGGTGGCGTGCGCCCTGATGTTCCCGGGCATCCACGTCGGCCGTATCTGGATGACCTACTACATGGCTCCGCTGCCCAACCAGATGGGCATGTGGCCGAACTTCCGCAGCCCGCTGCTCTGGGACGTGTTCGCGGTCTCGACCTACGGAACGGTGTCCGCGCTGTTCTGGTACGTCGGCCTGATCCCGGACCTGGCGACCCTGCGCGACCGCGCCCGGAACAAGTGGCGCTACATCATCTTCTCGGTGCTCTCGTTCGGCTGGCGCGGCTCGATGCGCCACTGGGTGCACTACGAGCGCGCCTACCTGATCCTCGCCGGCATCTCCACGCCGCTCGTGCTCTCCGTGCACTCGGTCGTGTCCTTCGACTTCGCGACCTCGCTCATCCCCGGCTGGCACACCACCATCTTCCCGCCGTACTTCGTGGCCGGCGCCATCTTCTCCGGCTTCGCGATGGTCAACACCCTGATGATCATCGCCAGGCAGGCGTACGGGCTGAAGGACATCCTGACGCTCGATCACCTCGAGAAGATGAACAAGATCATCCTGCTGACCGGCACCATCGTCGGCTACGCCTACAGCATGGAGTTCTTCATCGCCTGGTACTCGGGCAACGAGTACGAGCGCTTCGCGTTCGTGAACCGCGCGTTCGGCCCGTACGCCTGGGCGTACTGGATCATGATCACCTGCAACGTGATCTCGCCGCAGTTCTTCTGGTTCCGGAAGATGCGCCGCTCGATCCCGGTGATGTTCGTGCTGTCGATCTTCGTGAACATCGGCATGTGGTTCGAGCGGTTCGTGATCATCGCGACCTCGCTGCACCGCGACTTCCTGCCGTCGTCGTGGGGCTACTTCCAGCCGACCATCGTCGACATCTCGATCTTCGTCGGCAGCTTCGGCCTCTTCCTCACGCTCTTCCTCCTCTTCGTCCGCTTCCTGCCGATGATGGCGGTGGCCGAGGTGAAGGGCGTGATGCCGCAGGCCGATCCGCACCACGGCGCGCACCACGGCGGCGAGCTGGCCGCGGGGGGGCACTAGGCCATGTTCGGCAAGCTCAAGATCCTCGTCGCCGAGTTCGAGACGCCCGGGCAGATCGTCGAGGCCGCCTCGAAGGTCACCGAGGCCGGCTACAAGAAGTTCGACGCCCACACGCCGTTCCCGGTCCACGGCCTCGACAAGGCGATGAACATCCCGGTGTCGAAGCTGGGCTGGATCGTCTTCGCCCACGGCCTGCTCGGCTGCATCGGCGGCTACGCGCTGCAGGCTTGGACGAGCGCGGTCGACTACCCGATGATCATCGGCGGCAAGCCGTACAACAGCTTCCAGGCCTGGGTGATCATCTGCTTCGAGCTCACCATCCTGCTCTCCGCCTTCGGGTCGGTGTTCGGGATGCTGGCGCTCAACATGCTCCCGCGGCTGCACCACCCGCTGCTCACCCACCCCGGCTTCCGGCGCTTCTCCGACGACCGGTTCTTCCTCTCGATCGAGTCGACCGATCCGCAGTTCGATCCCGTGAAGACGCGGGAGCTGCTCGAGCGGATCGGCGGCCACAACGTCGCGCTGGTGGAGGGCTGATGCGCCGCTCGCTCCTCGCGCTCGCGTCTCTTCTCGTCCTGGCCGGCTGCCGCGGCGGGACGCAGGACGCGCCGCCGATCATGGTCCCGTCCAAGGTGATCGACGTCCTCATGGGCGTCACCAACATGGACGACCAGCCGAAGTACAAGTCGCAGGAGGACTCGTCCTTCTTCCCCGACGGCCGCACCAGCCGCATGCCGCCGGAGCACACGGTGGCCCGCGGCGCGCTCCGCGCCGACCCGGCGTTCTACCGGGGCGTGGGCGCCGACGGCGCGCCGCTCGCCGGCTTCCCGGTCGAGGTGAACGCGAACCTGGTGGAGCGGGGCCGCGAGCGCTACGACATCTACTGCGCGCCGTGCCACGACCAGGTCGGCGCGGGGCAGGGCCTGGTTCCGAAGCGCGGCTGGATCCCGCCGCCCTCGTTCCACCAGGACTACATGCGCGCCTACACGCCGGGGCAGTTCTTCCAGGTGATCACCAACGGCGTCCGCAGCATGCCGTCCTACGCCAAGCAGATCCCCGAGCAGGACCGGTGGGCGATCGTCGCGTACGTGCAGGCGCTGCAGCGGTCCCACTACGCGAAGGCCGCCGAGGTCCCGGCCGCCCAGCGGGGCAACCTCCAGTGAGCCACTACGATCAGCCCAAGCTCGACGCGCTCAAGGTCCGCTGGGATCCGGCCAGCGCCAACAAGCTCTCGATCGTCGCCGGCGTCGTCGGCGTCGCCGGGATCGGCGCCACGCTGTTCGGCATGACGATGGACAAGCAGAAGGCGCTGACGAGCTACCTGTCGTCCTTCATGCTCTTCCTGTCGCTGGCGCTCGGCTGTCTCTTCTTCGTGCTGGTGCAGCACCTCGTCGCCGCGCGCTGGTCGGCGTCGGTGCGGCGCGTCGCCGAGGCGGGGATGGCGACCCTGCCGGTCTTCCTGCTGCTCTTCGTCCCCCTGGCGATCTGGGGTACCCACGAGCTCTACCACTGGACCCACGCCGAGGCGGTGGCCAAGGACGAGCTGCTCCAGGCGAAGAAGGGCTACCTCAACCTGCCGTTCTTCTACGTGCGCGCCGCGATCTACTTCGTGGTGTGGACGGTCCTGTCGATGGTGCTGTGGCGGAAGTCGGTCGCCGCGGACGCCGGCGGCGACGCCGCCGTCCAGGCGACCCTCTCGCTCCGGAAGGTGAGCCCGCCGGGCCTGCTCCTCTTCGCGCTCTCGCTGACCTTCGCCTCGTTCGACTGGCTGATGTCGCTCGACCCGCACTGGTACTCGACCATGTTCGGCGTCTACTACTTCGCCGGCGCGGTGCAGGGCTCGCTGGCGCTGATGGTCGTCACCCTCTACGCGCTGCAGAGCAAGGGCCTGCTCGAGAAGGCCGTCACTGTCGAGCACTACCACGACCTCGGCAAGCTGCTCTTCGGCTTCACGGTGTTCTACGCGTACATCGCCTTCTCGCAGTACTTCCTCATCTGGTACGCGAACATCCCCGAGGAGACGCTCTTCTTCGATCACCGCTGGGGCCCGTGGGAGCAGGTGAGCCTCCTGCTCGTGGCCACCGGCTTCGTCCTCCCGTTCTTCATCCTGATGGCGCGGGCGGCGAAGCGCGTCCCGGGGGTGATGATGTTCGGGGCGCTGGTGGTGCTGTTCGCCCGCGTCGTCGACCTGCACTGGCTGGTGCTCCCGAACTTCGAGCACCACGGCCCGCACCTCAACTGGATGAACCTCACCGCGCTCCTCGGCGTGGGCGGCGTCTTCGTCGCCGCCTTCGTCCGGATGCTCGCGGCGAACGCCCTGGTCCCGGTCGGCGACCCGTACCTCGGCGCCGCCATGAGGCACGAGAATGTCTGACGCCACCCACGCCGCCCACGAGGGCGGCCACGACGCCCATGCGTTCCACGTCGAGGCGGAGCCCGACCGCTCCAACGCCCGCGGTCTCGTCTTCTTCGTCGCCGCCCTGACCGCGTTCCACTTCGGCGCGCTCGTCTCGCTCTGGGTCTTCTTCGTGCGCGAGGCCGAGACGATCGTGCAGGCCCAGAACCTCGGGAAGACGTCGAAGGAGCTCTCCTCGCTCCGCAAGAGCGAGCAGACCGCCCTGACGACCTACGGCGTCGTCGACGCCAAGGCCGGCGTCTACCGGGTGCCGATCGAGAAGGGCATCGAGCTCTACCTCGCCGACGTGAAGGCCGCCGGGAGCGGGCCGGTCCGCGTCGCCGCGCCCGCGGCCCCGCCGCCCGCGCCCGAGGCTCCGGCCCCCGCCCCCGCCCCCGCGCCGACCGGAGGCTCGAAGTGAGCTTCCGCCCCGCCGCCATCGCCTCGGCCGCTCTCGGGATCGCGCTCGCGATCGCCGGGGCGCCCGGCGTCGCGGCGGGGCTCCCGGCGGCGCCGAGCCACGAGGTCGGCGGCGCCTACCCCGAGGACTTCGTCCCGCCGCAGATCCGCGAGGTCGGCGTGATCGAGCGGCTCGGCGAGAAGGTGCCGCTCGACGTCGTCCTCACCGACCAGGACGGCAAGCAGGTCACCCTCGGCGACCGGCTCGAGAGCGGCCGCCCGGTGGTGCTGAACCTCGCCTACTACGGCTGCCCGACGCTGTGCGGGATGGTGGTGAAGGGCTTCACCGACAGCCTGAAGGCCCTGAAGTACACCCCGGGCACCGAGTTCGACGTCGTCACCGTCTCGATCGACCCGACCGAGAAGGCGTCGCTCGCCGCCGAGAAGCGCCAGGCGGTGCTCGAGGAGCTCGGCCGGCCCGGCGCCGAGAAGGGCTGGACCTTCCACGTCGCGGAAGGGAAGGAGAGCCAGCGCCTCGCCAAGGCGGTCGGCTTCGAGTACCGCTGGGACGCCGCCACCAGGCAGTGGAACCACCCGGCGGTGGTGGTGGTGCTCACGCCCGACGGCACGGTGTCTCGGTATCTCTACGGCGTCACCTGGCCGCCCGAGGACGTGAAGCTCGCGGTCCTCGAGGCCTCGGAGGGGAAGGTCGGCTCCCTCGCCGACAAGGTCCTCCTCTACTGCTACACGTACGACCCCAAGGCGGGCCGGTACGTCCTCTTCGCCCAGAACCTGATGCGTGCAGGCGGCGCGCTGACCGTGCTCGCCCTCGCCGCGTTCTTCTTCGTCCAGTGGCGGAAGACCAAGCACCCCGCCCTGGAGCGGACGTGAAAGCCATGCCGACCCTCCTCGCAGCAGCCGAAGTCCTCCCGCCCCAGGCGTCGACGTTCGCCGCCGACGTGGACAACCTGTTCTGGTTCATCCACTGGATCTCGATCTTCTCGCTCGTGGCGATCACCGTCGCGGTGATCTACTTCGTGCTGCGGTGGAAGCGCGGCCACAAGGAAGGGCCCGGCCCGAGCCACAACCTGGCCATCGAGCTCACCTGGTCGATCGTCCCGCTCATCCTGGTGATGGCGGTGTTCCTCTGGGGCTTCCGCGGCTACATGCACATGTCGATGCCGCCGCGCGACGCCATCGAGATCCGGGTGACGGCGCAGAAGTGGTCGTGGTCGTACGAGTACCCGAACGGCCAGTCGTCGCCGGAGCTGCACGTGCCGGTGGACACGCCGGTGCGCCTCAACATGCGCTCGCAGGACGTGCTCCACTCCTGGTTCGCCCGCTCGTTCCGCCAGAAGTACGACGTCATCCCGGGCCGCTACACCACGGTGTGGTTCAACGCCACCACCAAGGGTGAGTTCGAGGTGCAGTGCACCGAGTACTGCGGCGACGGCCACTCGCGGATGCTCTCGAAGATCGTGGTCCACGACCAGCAGGGCTACGAGGACTTCGTGAAGAGCCTCGACGCCGACGTGAAGCCGACGCTGGAGCTCGGCGAGCAGCTCTACAACACCCGGCAGTGCATGGCCTGCCACAGCCTCGACGGCTCGCCGCGCGTCGGCCCGACGTTCAAGGGCCTCTACGGCAAGGCCGAGCCGATGACCGACGGCACCACGGTCACCGTGGACGACAACTACATCCGCGAGTCGCTCCTCCAGCCCACGGCCAAGATCGTGGCCGGGTTCCCGCCGGCGATGCCGCCGTACCAGGGCCAGCTCAAGCCGGGCGAGATCGACGCGCTGATCATGTTCATCAAGGCGCAGAAGTAGAGACGACGGGGCAGGGGCTTCTCGCAGGACCCGCAACACGCAGGAAGGTGGAACCCATGGCAGCAGCGGAGACGGCGACGGTCGCGGAGGGCAGCTGGCCGGCCAAGCACTACTGGAACGCCGAGAAGGGCCTCTGGTCCTGGCTCACCACGGTGGACCACAAGCGGATCGGCATCATGTACATGGTGCTGACCCTGTCCGCGTTCTTCCTCGGCGGCATGGCCGCCCTGGTGGTGCGGCTCGAGCTCTTCGCGCCCGGACAGCAGTTCCTGACCGAGAAGCTCTACAACCAGATGTTCACGCTGCACGGCGCGGTGATGGTGTTCTTGTTCATCATCCCGTCCATCCCCGGCGTGCTCGGGAACTTCTTCCTGCCGATGCAGCTCGGCGCCATCGACGTGGCGTTCCCGAAGCTGAACCTGCTCAGCCTCTACGTATACGTCGCCGGCGCCTGCATCGCGCTCAGCTCGATCGTCTTCGGCGCGATCGACACCGGCTGGACCTTCTACACGCCGTACTCGGTGACCACCGACACCTCGGTGGTGATGATGACCCTGGCGGCCTTCGTGCTCGGGTTCTCGTCGATCCTCACCGGCCTCAACTTCGTGGTGACCGTCCACAAGATGCGGGCGCCGGGCCTGACCTGGTTCCGGATGCCGCTGTTCGTCTGGGCGACCTACGCCACCGCGCTCATCCAGATCCTGGCGACTCCGGTGCTGGCGATCACCCTCTTGCTGCTGATGATGGAGCGGCTCCTCGGCATCGGCATCTTCGACCCGGCGATGGGCGGCGACCCGGTGCTCTTCCAGCACTTCTTCTGGTTCTACTCGCACCCCGCCGTCTACATCATGATCCTGCCGGCGATGGGCATCGTCTCCGAGATCATCGCCACGTTCTCGCGCCGCCCGATCTTCGGCTACCGCTTCGTGGCCTTCTCCTCGGTGGCCATCGCGGTGATCGGCTTCCTGGTGTGGGGCCACCACATGTTCGTCTCGGGCCAGTCCGAGTTCGCGACCATGGCCTTCAGCTTCCTCACCTTCTTCGTGTCGATCCCGTCGGCCATCAAGGTGCTGAACTGGACGGCGACGCTCTACAAGGGCTCGAACTCGCTCGAGAGCCCGATGCTCTACGCGATCGCCTTCATCATCCAGTTCACCATCGGCGGCCTCACCGGCATCCCGCTCGGCGCGCTGTCCACCGACATCCACCTCACCGACACGTACTACGTCATCGCCCACTTCCACTACGTGGCGATGGGCGGCACGGTGGTCGCGTTCATCGGCGGCCTGCACTACTGGTGGCCGAAGATCACCGGCCGGATGTACAGCGAGACGCTCGGCAAGCTCGGCGCGCTGCTCATCTTCCTCGGCTTCAACCTCACCTTCTTCATCCAGTTCGTCCTCGGCTCGCTCGGCATGCCGCGGCGCTACGCGAACTACCTCCCCGAGTTCGAGACCATGCACAAGATCTCGACCGTGGGCACCTGGGTCCTGCTCTCGGGCTTCCTGGTGGTGGCGTGGTGCTTCCTGTCGTCGCTGAAGAACGGGAAGATCGCCGGTCCGAACCCCTGGGGCGGCTCGACCCTCGAGTGGCGGTCGCCGTCGCCGCCTCCGACCACCAACTTCCTCGAGGCCCCGAAGGTCTCGACGGGTCCCTACCACTGGCCGGAGGAGCTGCCGGCCCCGAAGCGGAGGGCTGCGTGAGCACCCACGCGACCACCTCGGCCGGGCCCGTGCCGGCCGACGTCGTCCGGCACAAGGCCGGTCACCACTGGAACAACGCCGAGCAGGAGTTCTCCGCGGCCAAGATGGGCCTCTGGCTCTTCCTGGCCACCGAGCTCCTCATGTTCGGAGGGCTCTTCGTCGGCTACGCGGTCTACCGCGCAGAGCTGCCGGTGACGTTCTTCGAGGCGCACAAGGTGCTCTCGATCCCGCTCGGGGCCGTGAACACCGCGGTGCTGATCACCAGCTCGCTCACCATGGCGCTGGCGATCCGCGGGGCGATGCTGAACCAGCAGAAGCAGATGATGGCGATGCTGGTGATCACCTTCCTCTGCGCCGCCACCTTCATGGTGATCAAGCTGGCGTTCGAGTGGCCGCACAAGTTCCACGACGGCACGCTCCCCGGGAAGTTCTACTTCTACGAGGGGCTCGCCGGCGTCGAGAGGCCGCACATCTTCTTCAGCCTCTACTTCCTCATGACCGGCCTCCACGGCATCCACGTGGTGCTCGGGATGGCCGTGATCGCCTGGCTGATCTGGAAGGGCTCGAAGGGCGCTTTCTACAGCGGCTACTACACGCCGGTGGAGATGACGGGGCTGTACTGGCACCTCGTCGATCTCATCTGGATCTTCCTCTTCCCGCTCTTCTACCTGATCGGCTGAGGCCAACCATGGCGGAAGCACACGCTGAAATGCCGCACGGCTCCGGAAACCCGAACGAGGTCGCCCACGAGCCCCTGCCGCTCAAGATCTACCTGGGCGTGGCGGCCGCGCTGCTCGTGCTCACCGGCGTCACCGTCGGCGTGGCGATGGTCGACTTCGGCGGGCACTGGAACCTCGTCGTCGCGATGCTGGTCGCGTCGATCAAGGCGTCGCTGGTGGTGCTGTACTTCATGAACCTGCGGTACGACCACGATCGCATCAACGCCGTCATCTTCATGACGTCGGTGGTGTTCCTGATCGTCTACTTCACCTTCACGCTCGCGGACGGCTTCACCCGCGGCAAGGTGGATCCGGTCCGCGGGCAGGCGGCGCCGCTCGAGCTGCGGATCCCGGAGCCCGCGAGGGGCGGCGTGACGCCTCCGACCGCGCCGATGTCCGCGACCGGCGTCGCGCCGGCACCGGCCGCGCCGCCGGCGCCGGGCACCCCGGCGAAGTAGCGCCCGCCGCCGGACGCGGAGACCGCGGCCACGTTCCCCGGCCCGGGGCCGTGGCCGTTTCCGTTCCTGGTCGGACGGCCTTGGCACCCGAGGGTGGGGCGTGCTTCTATGTGCGCCCTTTCACGCCGATTCACGACGAGGAGCGTGCGATGAGCACCGCCGCAGGTACCGCCGTGCCCCAGGGACGCCAGCTGTTCGGCCACCCCGTCGGCCTGTACTTCCTCTTCTTCACCGAGATGTGGGAGCGCTTCTCGTACTACGGGATGCGCGGCCTCCTGAAGCTCTACATGGTGAACTACCTCTTCGTCACCGTGCGGCAGGCGCTGCAGGGGAGCGAGGAGAAGATCGCCGGCGATCCCGGCACGGTGGTCGGCTGGGGCTTCATCCAGTCGTTGCTCCCGGCGGACGTCCCCGGCCAGGCCTCGGTGCTCTACGGCTGGTACACCGGCCTCGTCTACCTGACGCCGCTCCTCGGCGGCATCGTCGCCGACCGGTACCTCGGCCAGCGGAAGACCGTCTACGTCGGCGGCGTCCTCATGGCCATCGGCCACTTCGTGATGGCGTTCGAGGACTGGTTCTTCCTCGCGCTCGCCTTCCTCATCGTCGGCAACGGCGCCTTCAAGCCGAACATCTCCACCCAGGTCGGCTCGCTCTACCCCGAAGGCGACGCCCGCCGCGACGGCGCGTTCACCATCTTCTACATGGGGATCAACCTCGGCGCGTTCCTCTCGAACCTCGTCTGCGGGACGCTGGCCGCGGTGTACGGCTGGCACTACGGCTTCGGCGCCGCCGGCGTCGGCATGGTCGCCGGCCTGGTGATGTACACGATCGGCCAGCGGTTCCTCCCCGCCGACACGCTGTCGCAGAAGAAGGCGGCGGCCAAGGAAGCCCACACCGAGGTCGCCAAGGAGAAGCTCTCGCCCAGCGAGTGGAAGCGCGTCTGGGCCCTCGTCATCCTCTGCGCGCTCAACGTGGTGTTCTGGGCGGTCTACGAGCAGCAGGGCAACACCATGCAGACCTGGGCCGACGAGCAGACGATCTGGCCGACGATCCTCGGCTGGCAGCTCCCGTCCACCTGGTTCCAGTCGTTCAACCCGGCGTTCATCTTCATCCTGGCGCCGCTGTTCGACATGCTGTGGCGCTGGCAGGCGAAGCGGGGCGCCGAGCCGACCAGCGTCTCGAAGATGGCGATCGGCTGCGGCATCCTCGGCGTCTCCTTCATCGTCATGGTGGTCGGCGCGCAGTTCGTCGGCACCGGCAAGGGCAGCCTCTTCTGGCCGGTGTTCTGCACGCTGCTGCTCACCGTCGGCGAGCTCTACCTCTCGCCGATCGGCCTCTCGCTGGTGACCAAGGTGTCGCCGGTCCGGATCGTCTCGATGATGATGGGCATGTGGTTCCTCTCCAGCTTCGCGGGGAACCTGCTCTCCGGCTACATCGGCGCGCTCTACGGCAAGATCTCGATGGAGGCGTTCTTCCTCCTCCTCACCGGCCTGGGCCTCGCCACCGGCTTCGCGATCTGGGTGATGAACAAGCCGCTGCAGCGGTGGATGGGCGCGAGCCACGACGGCAAGCCGCCGGCGCCCGCCGCCAACCCGACGTAGCGGGAGCGGCCGCGGGCTACGGCCCGCGGAACAGCTTCAGCGAGGGCCGCGCGGTCTCGAGGTAGAAGCCGAAGCTGAAGTGGATCTCGTCGGTCCGGTCGAGCAGGCCGGACGGCGGGTTCGGGAACGGCTGCGCCCGCTCGAAGGCGGCGATCGCCTCCTGGTCGAGGAAGTCCACGCCCGAGGACTTCTCCACGAAGATGTCCTTGAGCCGGCCGTCCTCGCGGAGCGTCACCCCGACGATGGTGTAGCGGTCCTTCCAGGCGTAGATCTCGCCGGTGGGATCGCGGCGGCGCAGCGCCGAGCCGGGATCCCAGTGGTTCGCCACGCCCGACTTGATGCGGTTGAAGAACGAGGCGTACTTCCACTCCTTGGTGTTCAGGAAGGTGGCGTCGCCCTCGTCGACGCCCTCGAGGTGATCGGGCGCGGGCGCGCCGCTGATCCGGTCGAGCACCGCGGCGCTCGGCACCAGCGAGGCGACGTCGCGGCTGCCCTTCGGCCCGCCGGTGGAGGCGTCGGGGTCGTCGCCCTCGCCCTCGCCCTGCTGCACGCGGAAGCGCTTCGAGTTGCCGCGGAGCTCGTCGGTGGCGTCGCGGTTCGCGAACGAGCCGGCGCCGTTCGGATCGAGCTTGAGCGCCAGCTTCTCCTTCTGGATCAGCGACGGCAGCTCGAGCTTCGAGCCGAACTCGCCGTCCTTCTTCGGCTTCGAGTCCTTGCCGTCCTCGTCGGGCGAGCCGAGCGCCACCTTCTTCTGCTCGCGCGACGCGCCCGGCCGCGACTCCGGCGGGCGGATCGCCGTGGACTCGCGGGGCGTCACCGCCTTGGCGTCGGCGCGGCGCTCGCGGGCGACCGTCTCGCGGTCGACCTTGTTGGCGGTCTCGGCGGCGAGGCGCGCGTCCGGGGACTCCTCGCGGTTGCCGGGCGCGGTGTCGACGACCTGCCCGGGGCTCTGCTCCGGCGCCTTCTTCTCCTCGGGCTTCGCGAGCGGCGGCAGCGGCGTCGCCGGCTTCGGCGCCGAAGGCGAGGCCTTGCGGGCGGACGGAGGCCCGCCCATGAGCGCGTCCCAGCGGTCCTTCGGCACCTCGACGAGGGCGACCTTCGGCTCGGCGAGCTTCCGCGGCCTTTCGGGGGCGAGCAGCGCGACCAGGATCCAGGCGCCGAGCGCGGCCCCGTGGAGGAGCCCCGTGAGGACGATCGCGGCGAGGAGGCGCAGCACCGCCGCCTGGCTCGCGAGCTGCCGCCGGTACGATCGGTGCGCCGGGTTCACCAACGTCTCACCACGCCTGCTTCCGTCCGCGTCGCCGCCCACCCCGAGGGTAGGGGCCGCGTCGAACCGCCATTAGTACTCGAACGGGGCACTGAACCCCAGGGAAGGTGCGACCAGCTCCGCCGGAAAGGGAGGCAGCTGCGCCTCGCGCAGCGCCTTCAGAACCGCGCCGTCGAGCGCGGCGCTCCCGGAGCTGCGCTCGAGCGCGAGGTAGAGGAGCGAGCCGTCGCGGCCGACGCGGAAGCGGACGCGGACGACCTTGCCGTCGGCGGCCTCGCGATCGAAGCCGTCCGGCGTGTTCCACCGGGCGAGGATCCGCTTCTTCACCAGCTTGAGCCACAGGCGCACGCCCGCGTCCTCGACCTCCTCGATGTCGAGGAAGTCGCCGGCCGTGTCCACGCCGGGGCCGCCGGGCCGGCCGTGGAGCCTCGCGCCGTCGCGCGTGCCGCCGGCGACGCCCTTCCGCGCCAGAGGGCCGAGGCCCGGACCGACCTCGCCGCCGCGGCCGGGGAGGCCCGAGGCGGTGCCGCCATCCCCGCCGCGCCCGCCACGGGGCGCGGAGCGGACCGGGAGGCCGATCGCCTCGTCGGCGTACGTCGTCCCGCTCGCCGCGCGGGCGCCACCTCCGCCGGGCGGGGCTCCGTCGCCGCCGCCGCCCGCCGGGGGAGCGGCGCCGCGCCCGGCCTCGTCGCCGGACCGCGCGCCGCCGAGGGCGACCCCGTCGGTAGGGGCCGCGGAGGCCTCGTGCCTCGTGCCGGCGACCAGGATCTCGCCGGTGTCCCCGGCGCGGCGCTCGGGCTCCGGAGCCGCCTCGGGGGCCGTCGGCTCCTTCTCGTCCGACGGAGCGGCCGGCGGCGCTCGCGGCGGCGCGCCGGCCTCGCGGGCCTTCGCCTCCGCCTCGGCCCTCCGCGCCTCGCGGGCGATCGTCTCGAGGACGGCGGCCGTCGGATCGAGCTTCGGCGCGAGCGGCGGCAGATCGGGATCGCGGATCACGAGCTTCGTCGGCCGCGGCGTCGCCGGCGGTTCCGGCGCCGGCGGCACGGGTGGAGCCGGCGCGTCCAGCGGCGGCGGGTCGAGCCCGACGCGCTCGGGCGGCGGCGGGGGCTCCTCGGGCGGCGGCTCGGCCTTCGCGACGGGCGGCGGCTCGGGCTTCTCGGGCGGAGGCTCGGCCTTCGCGACGGGAGGCGGCGCGGGCTCCTCGGGCGGAGGCTCGGCCTTCGCGACGGGAGGCGGGTCGGGGTCCTCCGGTGGAGGCTCGGCCTTCGCGACGGGCGGCGGCTCAGGCTCCTCCGGTGGCGGCTCGGCCTTCGCGATGGGCGGCGGCTCGGGGTCCTCGGGCGCCGGCGCGGCCTTCGCGAGCTCGGGCGGCGCGGTCTTCGCGACCTCGGGCGGCGCGGTCTTCGCGACCTCGGGCGGCGCGGCCTTCGCGAGCTCGGGCGCTGCGGCCTTCGCGACCTCGGGCGGCGCGGCCCTCGCCTGACGCGGCTCCGCCTCGTGCGCCGCCGGCACCTTCGCGGGCCGCGGACGAGCGCGCGCCAGC
>CAZDGH010000142.1:0-13002 GCA_964504805.1 uncultured Myxococcales bacterium
CCGCCGGGACCCCCGGAGCCGCCGGCCCCGGGCCCGCCGCCGGCGCCCGGCGGCGCGGCCGGCGGCGGCGTCGCGGTCGGGACGTCACCGCACGCGACCGAGAGGCCGAGGGCGAGGGCGAGCGCGGCGGCGACGCGAGCGTGCATGGAGAGCGGCCCCCGGGCGGTGTCGAGGCCGAGATCCTAGCCGATCGCCCGCCGGCGTCCCGCGTCAGGCCGGTCGCTCGACCGTGCCGTCGGGCCGCTTCGCGAAGCGCTCCTCGGCGGGGCCGTGCACGGGATCGGCGCGGTCCCACGGCCAGCCGCCGAAGCGGGTGCGCCGGTAGTCGAGGAACGCCTGCTCGATCTCGGCGCGGGTGTTCATCACGAACGGCCCGTGCTGGACCACGGGCTCGCCGATCGGCTTGCCCTGCAGCAGCAGCAGCTCGGCCTCGTCGGGCCCCGCCTCGAGGGCGAGCTCGTGCCCGGCGCGGAGCACGACGCGGTGGTTCGCGGGGATCTCGCGGCCCGCGGCGCGCAGGCCCGTGCCGCGGAAGAAGTAGAGGACGCGGTTCGTCCCGGTGGCCGCCGCCGGCAGCGTGAACCGCGCGCCGGGCGCGAGCTTCACCGTCCAGATCGCCACGTCGGCGTCGGGCCGCGACGCCCAAGAGCTCGGCGGCGGCTTCGGCGCCACCCGCTCGCCGAGGCGGCCGGCGACGATCGTCACCTCGACGGCGCGGCCCTCGGCGTCCGCCTCGCGGTGCCGCGGGATGGTGGCGTCCCACAGCATGGAGAAGTGCGGCTCGACCATCTTCGAGGCCCGCGGGAGGTTCAGCCAGATCTGGAACAGCTCGAGCGGGTTCTCGCGGTCGGCGCGGAGCAGCGGGAACATCTCGGCGTGCTGGATCCCCTTGCCGGCGGTGAGCCACTGCACGTCGCCGCCGCCGTAGCGGGCCGCCGCGCCCAGCGAGTCGGCGTGATCGAGGAGGCCGCGGCGCACCACCGTCACCGTCTCGAAGCCGCGGTGCGGGTGGGCCGGGAAGCCCGGCACGACCTCGCCGTGGTACATGCGCCAGCCGTCCTTGCCGGCGAAGTCCTGCCCGAGGTCGCGCCCCGCGAGCGACGCCGCCGGGCCGAAGCGCTCGTTGCCCTTCGGGTAGCGATCGTCGTGGTGCACGCAGAAGAGGAACGGGTCGTCGGTCTTCCACGGGAAGCCGAGCGGCTCCACCGCGCGGATCGCCTCGTCCGACATCGTCGCCTCGCTCGTCCGGGGCGCGTCCTTGCAGCCGGGGGCCGCCGCGGCGAGGCCGGTGGCGGCGAGCAGCTTCAGGGCGTCCCTGCGGGTCACGTCGCTCATCGGCGCCGAGCATAAGCCCGCCGCCCCGTCCGCGCCGCCCCTCCGTGGCGATGTCGGCGGAGGGCCGCGCCTCCGTACCCTCCTCCGTTCCCCGGAGGCGCCATGAAGAAGTCGGAGCTCGAGCCGCCCCCGCGGCTCCCGGTGAAGCTCGACACCACGACGAACGGCGAGTACCTGCCGCGGCCGCTCGACCCGCGGCTCGTGCACGCGAAGGAGGAGGTGCTCCGCGAGGCGGGGCCCCGGGCGCGGCGGCTCGGGCTGACCCGGCGCGAGTACCTCGCCTCCACGGCCGGCGCGGCGGGGGTGTTCCTGGCGCTGAACTCGCTCGGCTGCAACGGCGGCCGCTACGCGGTCTCGCCCGAGGCGGCGCTCGACGAGGAGGCGGCGCGCGCGGCGCTCGCGGGGAAGGAGCTCGTCGTCGACGTGCAGACCCACGCCGTCAGCGCCGACCGGCCGTGGTGGGAGACCGGCGCGCCGAACGCCGGCTCGTTCCTGCGACGCATCCCGCAGGCGGCGTGCGGCGCGTCGAGCTGGGTGCGCTGCTACACCGACGACGTCCTCGTCCGCGAGGTGTTCCTCGACAGCGACACCTCGATGGCGGTGCTCTCGGCCCTCTGGGGCGCGCCGCACCCGCTCGAGGCCGACGAGGCGGCGCGCACCCGCGAGCAGGTCGCGAAGCTCGGCGGCCGCGGGCGGCTCCGGATCCACGGGCTGCTGCAGCCGAACGAGGCGCCGCTGGCGGCGGTGAAGGAGGAGATGCAGCGCCTCGCCGAGGAGGTGGAGATCGACGCCTGGAAGCTCTACCCGCTCTGGGGACCGGAGGGCCGCGGCTGGTGGCTCACCGATCCGCTCGGCCACGAGGTCGTCGCCCACGGCCTCTCGCTCGGCGTGAAGCGCTTCGCCGTGCACAAGGGGCTGCCGCTCGCGGGGATGGACCCGGCCTACGCGAGCCCGCGCGACGTCGGCGCGATCGCCCGGGCGTTCCCCGAGGCGACGTTCCTCGTCTACCACGCCGGCTGGGAGACGGACCGGCGCGAGGGCCCGTACGACCCGTCGGCGACGAGAGGCGTCGACGCGCTCCTGCGCAGCCTCGAGGAGAGCGGGATCGGCGGCGACGGCAACGTCTACGCGGAGCTCGGGTCCACCTGGCGCGAGCTGATGAAGCGGCCCGACGAGGCGGCGCACGTGCTCGGGAAGCTGCTCGCGCGGCTCGGCGAGGACCGGATCCTCTGGGGCACCGATGCGATCTGGTTCGGGTCGCCGCAGGACCAGATCCAGGCGTTCCGCGCCTTCGAGCTCACGCCCGAGTACCAGGAGAAGTACGGGTACCCGGCGCTCACCAGGGAGCGGAAGGCGAAGATCTTCGGCGGCAACGCGGTGCGCGTGTACGGGATCGAGGAGGCCGAGCTGCGCCGGCTCGCCGCCGACGAGGTCGCCAACGCGAAGGCCGCGTACGCCGAGGCGCCGCGGCCTTCGTTCCGCACCTACGGCCCCACCACCCGGCGCGAGGTGCTCGCGCGCCTCGCCCGCGGCGGCGGGAAGCCGCACTGACCCCGGGGCGGCGAGCCCCGGGGGCGGCGCGGCTCGCTACGGCTCGTACACCGACTCGTCGCCGGCCTCGACGAGCTCGTTCAGCGGCTCGAGCCCGCCGACCGAGCCGTCGTCCGCGATGGTGAAGCGGAAGACGCGCCAGACGCCGTTGCCGGTCGCGGTGCCGGTCGCCTCGGAGACCGAGAAGGTGCGGACCTCGTCCGGGAAGAACGCGGTGACCTTGGCGCCGGACTGCTGGATCGGGCCGGCGCCCTCGCCCGAGTAGTTGTGGATCGCGTAGACGTAGGTGCCCGGGCGATCGTCGAGGAGGCTCGTCACCTCGGGGCCGAACGAGCTGGTGTCGTCGGTGTCGAGGTTGGCGATCCCGGGGACGTCCGAGTTCCCGTAGTACATGTGGAAGCGGCCGCCGGCGTCGTCGGGGCCGGTGAAGTGGCTGTCGAGGTCGCTCGGCGACTCGCCCCAGGTGAGGATCGTGCGGGCGAGCGGGTACGCGAGGGTGATGGTGCCGACGTCGGTGCAGCCGTCGGCCGAGAGCTCGGTCGGCGTCGGGTCGACGACGATCGTCTGCTCGGGCGTGGTGTAGAAGCCGCCGCCCTGCGCCCAGAGGCGCGCGCTCGCCGGGGCGCCGTCGGTCGAGGCCATCACCTCGACGCGGAACGTGCCGCCCTCCTCCGTGGCGGTCATCGCCTCGCCGATGTACGAGATGCCCTCGCTGGCGACGGTGATGCCGCCGATCGCCGGGTCGCCGTCGGGGGTGACCACGCGGCCGGTGACGCAGGCGGTGGCGTAGGGCTGGTCGGCGTTCCACTGCGCCGGCTGGTCGACCGGGGCGTCGTAGCAGGTGGAGGCCTCGTTGTAGGTGGCGGTGCCGACCTCGATCCAGCGGCCCTCGGCGAGGTCGTAGCGCCAGAGCGGGATCGTCGCCGGCGGGGCGCCGACGAGCGCCGCCGGGATCGGGATCTTCACGATCGTGCCCGCGGCGGGGTCGAGCTCGAGGGCGTTGCCCTCGTCGTCCTCGGCGGCGAGGTCGATCATGCCGAACGAGGCGATCCGGGTCGGGTCGCCGCCGTCCTGCGGGAGGCCGGTGAGGTCGCCGGGGATCGCCAGGCGGCTCTCGCGCTCCGACGGGTCGAGGACGGTGAGGCTCACCCGCGCGTTGCCGGCGAAGCCGGCGCCGGCCTTGCGGAAGGCGTTCGCCGGGAGGGTCACCACCGCGTTGCCGTTGCCGGCGAGGACGTCGCCGCCGGTCGCCGCGTCGACGTCGACGGGGGCGGAGCGCGCGAACATCTTGGCGTCGAGGAAGGTCTGGCGGCCGGGGCGGATGGTGACGAACTTCTGCACCGGCACGTGGCCGGGCGCGGTGACGTCGACGCGGATCCGCTCGCCGGGCGCCACGTCGGTGAGGAAGAACCAGCCCTGCTCGTTGAGCTCCACCGGCTCGCCGTCGACGGTGATGGTCGCGCCGTCGGGGACGCCGCCGTCGAGGCCCTGCAGCTGCCCCATGATCGAGCCGGGTCCGCCCGGACCCCCGCCGCCGTCGCCTCCACCGTCGCCGCCGCCGCTCGCGCCGTCGTCGCACGCGGTCGCGAGCGCCGCGGCCAGGATGCCAATCGCCAGGATGCCGAGCTTCCTCTTCACGCTGCCTCCTTCGAGATGGGGGGGCCCGTGTACCACGGGTGATGGTCTCCGACACAAGCCGCGCCGACGCCGGAGCGGCCCCGGGATTCACCGGCGTCCCACGGACGCGGTACACGCGCCGGCGCGCGGGTGACGGGCGACCTCGGCCGCTGTGGTACGGCCGCGTACCGGAGGGGCTGTCGGCGCGGCGGAGGCTGTGGTACGGCTTCGTACCATGGCGCGCCCGAAGACCGCCCCGACGCCGGAGGAGAGCCGCGCGCGGCTCTTCGACGGGCGCGCGCGGGCGCTGGCGGCGAAGGGCTACGCCAGGGCGACCGTCGCCGACGTGGTGCGCCACGCCCGCGTTTCGCGCCGCACCTTCTACGAGCACTTCGAGGGGATGGAGGACTGCTTCCTCCTCGCGTACCAGGACGTGAGCTGGCGGATGCTCGAGGCGATCGGGGCCTCGGTCGACCCGAGAGCGCGCTGGGAGGACCAGGTCCACGCCGCGGTCGCGACGTACCTGCGGCTCCTCGAGGAGAACCCCGCGCTCACCCGGACGTTCCTCCTCGAGATCCACGCCGCCGGGAGGGGCGCCCTCGTCGTGCGGCGGGCGGTCCACCGCCGCTTCGCCGAGGTCCTCGTCGAGCTGGTCGAGTCGGCGCGGGACCGCGACGTGCGGATCCGGCCGCTCTCGGCCGAGCTGGCCACCGCGCTCGTGGGCGGCATCCACGAGCTCGTCCTCGACGCCCTCGAGGAGGGCCGCGAGGAGCGCCTGTCGATCCTCGAGGACGCCGCGTCGGAGCTCGTCCGCGCCGTGCTGCTCGCGCCGCCCCCGCGCCGGCGGAAGGCGCGCCGGTGAGCCACGTCCGCGTCGCCGTGGTCGGGAGCGGCTTCGCCGGGATCGGCACCGCGCTGCGCCTCCTCGCCGAGGGCGAGCGCGACTTCGTGATCCTCGAGCGCTCGGACCGGCTCGGCGGCGTCTGGCGCGACAACACCTACCCCGGCTGCGCCTGCGACGTGCAGTCGCACCTGTACTCGCTCTCGTTCGCGCCGAACCCCTCGTGGACCGCGGCCTACGCCGGCCAGGCCGAGATCCTCGCCTACCTCGAGCGCACCGCCCGCGAAGGCGGCGTGCTCCCGCACCTGCGCTTCGGCCACGAGGTCCTCGACGCCTCGTGGGACGCGGCCGCGCAGCGCTGGCGCCTCGTCACCTCGCGCGGCCCGCTCACCGCCGAGGTGCTCGTGGCCGCGACCGGCGCGCTCAGCGAGCCGGGCGTCCCGGACCTGCCCGGCCTCGACCGGTTCCGCGGCCGCTGGTTCCACTCGGCCCGGTGGGATCACGGCTACGACCTCGCCGGCAAGCGCGTCGCGGTGGTGGGGACCGGCGCCTCGGCGATCCAGCTCGTCCCGGCGATCCAGCCCGAGGTCGCGAAGCTCCACCTCTTCCAGCGCACCCCGCCGTGGATCCTGCCGCGGAACGCGGGGCCGATCGGCCCGAGGACCCGCGCGCTCCTCGCCTCGTCGGAGCTCCTCCGGCGCGCCCTCCGCCTCGGGATCTACGTCTCCCGCGAGGCGCTGCTCCTCGGCTTCCGCGACGGCGTCGCGCTGCGCCTGGTCGAGCGCGCCGCCCGCCGCCACCTCGCCCGCGAGGTCCGGGATCCCGCGCTCCGCGCCAGGCTCACGCCCTCGTACCGGTTCGGCTGCAAGCGCGTGCTCCTCACCGACGACTACCTCCCCGCGGTCACGAGGCCGAACGTCGAGGTGATCGCCTCGCCCGTCGTCGAGGTACGGCCGGGCGGCGTCGTCGCCGCCGGCGGTGAGGCGCGCGAGGTCGACGCGATCGTCTTCGCGACCGGCTTCCAGGTGACGACGCAGCCGATCGCGAGGCGCGTCCGCGGCCGCGACGGGCGCACGCTGGAGGAGGCGTGGGGCGGCAGCCCGAAGGCGCACCTCGGCACCACCGTCGCGGGCTTCCCGAACCTGTTCGTGCTGCAGGGCCCGAACACCGGCCTCGGGCACACCTCGGTGCTGGTGATGATCGAGGCGCAGATCGAGCACGCGCTGCTCGCGCTCCGGCACCTCCGCCGCCGCGGCGCCGCCGCGCTGGAGCCGCGGCCCGAGGTGCAGGCGGCGTTCGTGCGCGAGGTCGACGAGGGCCTGCGCGGCACGGTGTGGAACGCCGGCGGCTGCGCGAGCTGGTACCTCGACGCCACCGGCCGCAACTCCACGATCTGGCCCGGGCCGACCTGGACGTTCCGGCGGCGGCTCGCGAGCTTCGATCCCGACGAGTACACGATCGAGCGGGGGCGGGAGGCGCGATGAGCGGGGCCTCCGGGAAGGTGGTCCTGGTCACGGGCGCGGCGCGCGGCATCGGCGCCGAGCTCGCGCGGGTGCTCGCGCGCCGCGGCGCGAGGCTCGCGCTGCTCGGCCTCGAGCCCGAGCGGCTCCGGGCGCTCGCGCGCGAGCTCGGCGAGGATCACCGCGCCTACGACGCCGACGTCACCGACCAGGCCTCGCTCGATCGCGCCGTGCGCGCCGCCGTCGGCGAGCTCGGCGGCCTCGACGTCGTGGTCGCGAACGCCGGCGTCGCCAACAACGGCACCGTGAGGGTGAACCCGCCCGACGCCCTCGCCCGCACCGTGGAGGTGAACCTGATCGGCGTGATCCGCACGGTCTCGGCGACGCTCCCCCACGTCGAGGCGCGGCGCGGCCACTACCTGATCGTCTCCTCCGCCTCCGCGTTCCGGGCGATGCCCGGCATGGCGGCCTACGCGGCCTCGAAGATCGGCGTGGACTGGTTCGCCGACGCGCTCCGCCTCGAGAACGCGCACAAGGGCGTGACGGTCGGCGTCGCCTACCCGAGCTGGATCGAGACCGACCTCGTGCGCGACCTGCGCGAGGAGCTCGCCGCCTTCCGCGAGATGCTCCGGCGCCTGCCCTGGCCGTTCTCCGCCACGACCTCGGTCGAGGACTGCGCCGCCGCCCTCGCCGAGGGGATCGAGCGGCGCCGCCGCAAGATCTACGTGCCCCGCTCGCTCGCGCTCTTCGACGCGCTGCGCTCGATGCTCACCGGGCCGCTCGCGGACCGCGTGCTGGCGCGGCACGCGCGCACGGTCGTTCCCGCGCTGGAGGAAGAGGTGCGCGCGCTCGGTCGCTCCTTCGGCACCGGCAGCGTGGAGCGCGACCGGGCCGGCTGAGCGGCCATGGCGCCAGGCCGCGGCGCGGGCGAGCCGGCACGCGCCGTTCGCTCAGCGCTCCGCCTCGGCCGCGAGCTCGACGAGCTTCGTCACCGTGCGCCAGTTCCGTGCCGTGCTCACGGTGCGGAGCCGCGCGTCGAGCCAGGCGTTGGTGAGCTTCGTCCGCGCGAGGCCGTTCGGGCAGCGGAGGTAGACCTCCTTGCCGACGACGCGCAGCTCGTCGGGCGGCGAGCGGTCGGGCTCGAGGGTGGCGATCGCCGCCTTCGTGGGCGCCGCCGCGAGGAACACGAGGTGGAGCTGCTCGGGCGGAGCGCCGGGGAGGAACGGGTTCCTCGCCACCGCCGCGGCGAGCTCCTCGGCCGAGCGGATCACCACCGGCACGCGGAGGCCGTGGCGTCGCGCGATCGCCGCGGCGAGCTCCGCCTCGAGCGTCCGCGCGCGCGACGCGGGCGCACGGAACAGCACGTTGCCGCTCTGGATGTAGGTTCGCACCTCTCGCGCGCCGGCCTCCTCCACCAGCCGCGCGAGGTCCTTCATCGGGAGCTTGTTGTTGCCTCCCACGTTCACGCCGCGGAGCAGCGCGACGTGCACCGGCGCGCGGCTCATCGACGCACCTCCAGGCTCTCGGCGAGGGCCCGGAACGCCGCGCGAACCGCCTGCTCGACGCCGGCGAGCTCGAGCCGGAAGGTGCCGGGCTCCTCGCGGCTCGTCAGCGTCACGCCGCGGGCGCCCGCCAGCGCGCCGAGCGCCCCCAGGTCGCGGGCGAGGCGCGCGCGGAGCGCCTCGGCTCCGGCGGGATCGTCGCAGGCCCACGAGACCTCGCCGACGAGCCGGTCGGCCGACGCGACCTCGAGGCCGAGCGAGACGAGCGCGTCGCCGCCGACCTCGGCCGGGAGCTCGGGGAGCTCCGGCGCGCGATCGGCGACCGCGACCGCCGCGACGACCGCGAGGGCCCGATCGAGCTCCGAGAGCAGCTCGCCCGTCGGCAGCGCGAGCACGCCGGAGAGGTGCCACCGCCCGGCGAGCGGCGCGAGCTCGCCCGCGAGCGGCGACAGGCCGATCCGCTCCGCCGCCGCGACGCGATCGAGCGCGGCGAGCAGCATCGGCTCGTCCTTCGACCAGACGATCGTGCCGCCGCGGAACGCGACCCAGGCGCCGCCCAGCGAGACGAGCTCCGCGCCGGCGTGGCTCCGGGCCTTCCCCTCGGGCGAGAGCCCGACGAGCAGCGCGCGGTACATCCGCACCATGCCGCTCGGGTTCCCCGCGGCGAGGGTGCCGCCCGTCGACGCCTCGTGGACGACGGTGGCGTCCGACGGGAGGAGCGCGGCCCGGAGCCCGTCGGCGTCGGTGGCCCTGCCCCCCGACAGCCCCTGCATCCACCGCATGTCCTCGGGGAGCCGGCCTCGCTTGCGCGCGCGGTCGAGCTCGCCGATCTCCTCGCCGACGACGTCGAGGAACGCGTTCAGGCCCTCGTGCTCCGGGTCGTCGCGGAAGTGGAGCGCGCCGGTCGCCTCCGGCCCGATCACCGCGAGGGTGTGCACCTGCTCCGGCGGGATGAAGAACCACACCGCCGCGGCGAGGCCGACGAGCCCGGCGACGACGGCCACCAGCACGAGCGCCGCGAGGCAGCCGAGGAGCCACCTCGGCAGCGGCTGCTTCGGGCCGTCGCGGCCGGCGATGCCGCGCGGCGCGGGCGGCCAGGGGGCGGAGTCCATGGGTCGGTCAGCGCTGCTTGCGGGCCCGGAGCGCGAGCTTGCCGCCCTCGCGCTCCGCCGCGAACCGGTGGAGGAAGCTCGCGCCGAGGACGGCGTCGACGCCGGCCGGCAGCTCGTCGACGATCACCACGTCGACCTTCTCGGCCCTGGCGCCGGCGAGCTCGACGGACGGCACGGTCACCCGCGGGCCGGAGCGGAACGCGCCGCCGGCCCGCACCGCGAGCGACGGCGCGCCGGGCTCGGCGGCGAGCCCCGCGGCGGCGGCGAGCCGCTTCGACACCGCGGTGAGGCCGACGCGCTCGGAGACGAGGAACGTCGCCGGCTTCCCGGCGATCTTGCCCTTGGCGGTGACGAGCGGCGCGTCGCCCGGCAGCTTCACCTCGGCCTTGCCCTTCCCCGCCAGCGCGTCGCAGCCGCCCTTCAGCCAGAGCTCGGTGCGCTTCTCCTCGCCGTAGGCGTCGGGCTTGCCGGTGCGATCCTCGAGGTACGCCTGGAGCGCGAAGGCGCCGTCGCACGGCCTGCCGTCCTGCTCGGCGATCCGCGCCCACCGCCCGGCGGCGAAGCCGTTCGGCCGGAGCGCCATCGACTGGGTGAAGTCGGCGACCGCCTGCGGGAGGAGCTCCTGCTCCGCGTGGGCGCGGCCGCGCCACCACCAGAAGTCGGAGTCCGACGGCTCCGACTCCACGAGCCGCGTCGCGGTGGCAGCGGCCTCCTTCCACTGCTTCGACTGCTCGTGGGCGTAGGTCTTGGCCCAGAGGAGCCGCGGCCACGCGCCGCACTTCTCCTCGAACGCGCCGACCCACTCGATCGCGCCGGCGTGGTCGTTCGCCTCGTTGAGCTTCTCGGCGAGGGTGAGCGCGAGCTTCTTGTTGCAGCCGTCCTTGGCGAGGTCCTCGCGGAGGCGCTGGATGCGGCCGGTGAGCTTGCCGTGGTCGGGTCCGTCGGGCTTCTTTTCCTCGGCCTTCGGCGCGGCGGACTTCGACGGCGCGGAGCCGGTCGGGCCGCACGAGGCGAGCAGGAGCGCGAGCGCGGCGGCCGCGCGGAGCGAGGTCTTCGACATCGATCGTCTCCCCCTTTGCGCGGCGCACCCTACCAGCGACCTGCCGGCGGGGTCAGCCGCGGAAGACCCGCTCCAGGAACTCGATCGCCACCTTCACTTTGGGCGAGCCCTTCCGCCGCGGCAGGGTGAGCGCCCGGATCGGCGGACCCTCGGTGCCCTCCTCGGGGAGCAGCTCGACGAGCCGTCCCGCCTCGAGGTGCGGCTCGGCCATGAAGTCGAACACCTGGGCGACGCCGAGGCCGGCGAGCGCTGCGTCGAGGAGCGCCTCGCCGCTGTCGGTCACGAGGCGCGCCGGCCCGTCGGGCGCCGCCCGGCCCCGGAGCGACCACGGCCGCGGCACGCCGCGCTGGGTGCGGAAGAGGAGCCGGTCGTGGGCCTCGAGCTCCGCGACCTTCCGCGGCGCGCCGGCGCGGGCGAGGTAGCCCGGGCTCGCCACCAGCGCCCAGCGCGGCCGCGCGAGCAGCTTGCCGACGAGCGAGGAGTCGTCGAGCTCGCCGATGCGCACCGCGACGTCGATGCCCTCCTCGGCGAGACGCGTGAGCCGATCGGTGACCACGAGCTCGAAGGCGAGGCGCGGGTGCCGGGCGGCCAGCGACCCGAGCCGGGTCGCCACCGGCCGCGCCACGATCGGCGAGAGCGAGATCCGGAGCGGCCCCTGCGCGACCTTCCCGGCCTCGGCGACGAGCTCGCGCCCCGCCTGCAGCTCGTCGAGCGCCGCGCGGCAGCGGGCGAGGTACAGCGCGCCCTCGGCGGTGAGCGCGACCTGCCGCGAGGTCCGGGCGAGGAGCGTGGCGCCGAGCCGCGCCTCGAGCTTCTGCACCGCCTTGCTCACCGCGGCCACCGACAGGCCGAGGCGCGCCGCCGCGGCGCGGAAGCTCCGCTCCTCCGCCACGGCCACGAACGGCACCACGCCCGCGAACGGCTCCATCGTCAACTCCAGGGAAACGATGCGTCCACCGATACGCGGATTGTCCACCGGCATCCTGGACGGTAGCAAAGGGCGTCACTTCCGACGGCCAAAGGAGACGGACATGAAGATCGGCGTGCTGGGTACCGGCATGGTGGGGAACGCGATCGGGACGAAGCTCGTGCAGCTCGGCCACGAGGTCCGGATGGGCTCCCGGACGAAGGGCAACGAGAAGGCCGTGGCCTGGGTGAAGCAGGCCGGCGGCAAGGCCTCGGAGGGGAGCTTCGCGGACGCGGCGGCGTTCGGCGAGCTCGTCTTCCTCTGCACCGCCGGCCACGCCGCGGTGGAGGCCGCGAAGGCGGCGGGCGAGGAGAACCTGAAGGGGAAGCTCCTCGTCGACGTGACCAACCCCCTCGACTTCTCGAAGGGGATGCCGCCGACGCTGTTCGCCGGCAACACCGACTCGCTCGGCGAGCAGCTCCAGCGCGCGCTCCCCGGCACCAAGGTGGTGAAGAGCCTCAACACCATGAACTGCCACCTGATGGTGGACGCGAAGCGCGTCGCCGGCGGCGACAGCACGGTGTTCGTCTCCGGCGACGACAAGGAGGCGAAGGCGCGGTGGTCGGGCTACCTGAAGGAGTGGTTCGGCTGGTCGCAGATCGTCGACCTCGGCGACATCTCCACCGCCCGCGGCACCGAGTCGTTCCTCCCGCTGTGGCTCCGGCTCTGGGGCGCGCTCCAGACCCCGGACTTCAACGTGAAGATCGTCCGCTGACCTGCTAGGAGCGCGGCATGCCGCCGCGCTTCGACGACGTGGAGGGGGCGGCGCTCGCGGACGCGCTGCGCGACGCGGGCCTCGCCACCCTCCTCGCGGTCCGGCCCGAGGACGTCCCGAAGAGCGGGACGCCGGCGGGCAAGGCCCTCGAGGCGCTCGCGGCCTCGCACCCCGGCGACGACCTCGGCGCGCTCCTCGCGCGCGGCGTGCTCCCGCGCCCCGCCCTCGAGTGGGTGCGCGAGGTCGGCCGCGCCGCGCTGCTCCCGGCGCGATCGCTCGGCTCGCCGCGGCAGCTCGCGCAGTGGGCCCTCGCCCACGGCCTCTCCCCCGCGCTCTCCGCCCATGCCTCGGTGCTCGACGGCCGGGTGCCGAAGGCGGACCTCGCCGCGGTCGCCGGCTTCGCGGTGCGCGAGCTCGCCTCGCCCGAGGGCTACGTCGCCAACGAGCTGCACAAGCGGCTCGGGCCGCTCCGGATGGACGCGGTGGAGGACGCCGCGCTCGCCTGGCTCGAGGAGCAGCGCGCCTCGCGCACGGAGGCGCTCGCCCGGGAGGCCGAGCGGTCGCTCGCGCTCGGGACCCGGACGCTGCCCGAAGCGCTCGCGCCCGCCGCGGCCGCGCTCGCGGAGGCGCGACGCGCGCTGCGCGCGGTGGTCGGGCCGACGCCCGCGACCGCGGAGGTGACGGTGCGGATCGCGGGCGGACGCACGCCCGGCCTCGCCGCCGCGGTGCTCGGTCCCGCGAAGCACGCCTTCGACCGGCGGACCCGCGGGAAGGTCGAAGCGAAGCTCGAGGGCGCGAAGGCCGACGTCGCCTGCTCCTGCGACACCTTCGCGGCGCGCTGG
>CAZDGH010000143.1:0-12995 GCA_964504805.1 uncultured Myxococcales bacterium
GCCGCGGACGGCAAGGTCACCGTGGCCGCCGGCGTCGCGCCTCGCCGCGGCGCCCCCGGCGATCCTCCCGCTCTACGTCTCCGGGATCGCCCTCGGCGCGTCGGAGGGGACGGCCCTCCGGGGTCCGCCGCTCCGCGCGGAGGCCGGCGCGCCCGCGCCGCTCGTGCCGCCGCTCGACGAGCTGTGGCGCGCCGACGCCGCGGCGGAGCCCCGGTGAAGCTCTCCCGCAAGCTCGCCCTCTTCTTCGCGGGCGTCGCGGCGATCCCGGTGCTGGTGGCGTCGCCGCTGGTGCTGCGCGCGGTCTCCGACGCGTTCGAGGACGAGTCGGCGCGGCGCCTCGAGGCCGCCGCCCGCGCCCTCGAGCGCGAGCGCGAGGCGACCGAGCGGGAGGTCGCCGCCGCCCTCGAGGCGCTCGCCGGGAGCGACGCGGTCGCGGCCGTCCTCGCCGACGCCGCCGGGGGCGGCGAGCTCGCGTCGCACGTGCAGGTCGCGGAGCGGCTCCTCGCCGCGGGCGGCCTCGACGTCCTGGCGATCCTCGACGAGCGCGGCGTGGTGGTGAGCTCGGGCCACCTCCCGGCGCGGGCCGGCGATCCCGATCCCGACGCCCGCGCCCTGGCGGAGCGCCGGCCGGGACGGCCGGTGGGGCGCTTCGTCGAGGTCCGCACGCCCGACGGGATCGCCCGGCGGCTCGCCGTGGTCGCCGCGCGGCCGGTGGCCCGCGGCCGCGCCCGCGTCTACCTCGTCGCGGGGCGGACGCTCGGCCCCGCGTTCGCCGCGCGGCTCGCGGAGGCGACCTCGGCGTCGATCGAGCTGGTCGAGCCGCGCTCGGGCGAGGTGCTGGCCGCGGCGGTCGCCGCCGAGCCGGCACGGCGCGAGGCCGCCCGGGCGGTGCCTTCGTGGCTCCTCCCGGGCCTCGAGGATCGGGTGCGCACCGTCCCCGTGGCCGGCGAGGACGGCGCGCCGGTGGCGCTGCTCCGGGCGACGGTGAGCGCGCGGGCGCTGCGGGAGGTACAGGCGCGGATCCTCTCCACCGGCGCGCTGCTCCTCCTCGCGAGCCTCTGCGTCGCCGCCGCGCTCGGCGTGCTCCTCGCGAGGCGGATCGTGCGGCCGGTGGAGGCGCTCGCCGGCGGCGCCGCCGCGGTCGCGTCGGGCGACCTCTCGCACCGGGTGGAGGCGCGAGCGTCCGGCGAGCTCGCCGCCCTGGTCGCCTCGTTCAACCAGATGACGGCCGACCTCGCCCGCGAGAAGGAGCGCGCCGCGGTCGCCGAGCGCGTCGCCGCCTGGCGCGAGGTGGCGCGCCGCCTCGCCCACGAGATCAAGAACCCGCTAACCCCGATCGCGATGTCGATCGAGAACCTCCGCGACGCCCACGCGGCGAGGAGCCCGGCGCTCGACGAGCTCTTCGAGGCCTCGTCGCGGACGATCCTCGAGGAGGTGGCGCGGCTGAAGCGGATCGTCGACGAGTTCAGCCGCTTCGCCCGCCTCCCCCGGCCCGAGCTGCAGCGCCTCGACGTGAACGAGCTCGTCGCCTCCGTGCTCACCCTCTACGGCGCGACGCCGGCCGGCCTCTCGCTGCGCCGCGAGCTGGCGGCGGAGCTGCCGGCGGTCTCGGCCGACCGGGATCAGCTCACCCAGGTGCTGCTGAACCTGGTGCAGAACGCGGAGCAGGCGCTCGCCGGACGGGGCGGCGCCGTCACGGTCCGCACCCGGGCCGACGGCGGCGCGGTGCTGCTCGAGGTCGCGGACGACGGGCCGGGCGTTCCTCCCGAGCACCGCGAGCGGATCTTCGAGCCGTACTTCACCACCAAGGAGGCGGGCACCGGCCTCGGCCTCGCCATCGCCCGCCGCATCGCCGAGGAGCACGGCGGTGCGCTCGAGCTCGAGTGTCCGTCCGCCGGCGGCGCGATCTTCCGGCTGCGGCTCCCCGCCGCGGCCTGACGGCAGGAACGCGGAAGGGCCGCCCGGTCGCCCGGACGGCCCCTCTCGCTCGAACGCTTCGGCCTGCCCGCTACGGAGGGCAGGTGCCGACGAGCTCGCACTGGTTCTGGCTGGCGCCGCCCGGGCAGCAAGTCTGGCCCGCCGCGCAGTCGGTCAGGTTGATCGAGGTCACCCCGTCGTTGTTCGCCGGGTCGCAGTCGAACGTGCAGGTGTTCGTCGCCGGGTCGCAGAAGTCGGTCCCGGTGCAGTCGGCGGTGGTCAGGCACTGCACGCAGGCCTGGGTCGCCGGGTTGCAGACGAAGCCGCCCTCGCACTCGGCGTCGACCAGGCAGTCGACGCACCGCTGGGTGTTGGTGTCGCAGACCTCGTCGGCGGCGCAGGCGGTGGCGTTCGCGGCGGTGCACTCGACGCAGTCGTTGGCCGAGCAGGCCGGCGTCAGCGCGGTGTCGGCGCAGTCCGCGTCGTCGTCGCAGGCGACGCAGGTGCGACCGACGCAGGCCGGGGTCGGCTCCGCGCAGTCGGCGGCGTCGACGCAGCCCTGGCAGGTGTTGTCCGCGGGGTCGCAGACCTCGCCGGCCTCGCAGTCCGCCGCGTCGAGGCAGCCGACGCAGGTGCTGGTGGCGACGAGGCAGCGGTCGGTGCCGACGCAGTCCGCGTCGGTGACGCAGCCCACGCACTGGTTGCGGGCGGTGTCGCAGACCTGGTCGCCGAGGCAGTCGCCGTCGTCGAGGCAGCCGACGCAGCCGTTCGTGGCCGGGTCGCAGACGCCGGGGGCGCAGGTCGCGTCGGAGACGCACTCGACGCAGCCGTTCGTCGCCGGGTTGCAGACGCCCTCGGCGCAGTCGCCGTCGCCGACGCACTCGACGCAGCGGCCGGAGGCCGCGTCGCAGACGCCGGTGGCGCACGGGTTGGTGACGTCGTCGCACGGGTTGATGCAGACGTTGTCGCTGCAGAGCTGAGGCGCGGTGCAGTCGGCCGCGCTCAGGCACTCGACGCAGACCCCGGAGGCCTCGTCGCAGACGCGGTCGCCGCAGCCACCGGCGACGCAGCGCGCGGCGCAGAGGCCGGTGGCCGGGTCGCAGACCTCGCCGCCGCCGCAGGCCGGCGCGCCCGCCGCGTCGCAGCGGAGCTCGCAGATCCCGCTGGCGTCGTCGCAGATGCGGTCGGCCGGGCAGGCCCGGCCGCCGGCACCGGCGCACGAGGCGTAGCAGGCGCGATCGACCGGATCGCAGCGCTCGCCGCCGGTGCAGCCGGCGACGTCGCAGGGAGCGACGCAGCGGCCGAGGTCCACGTTGCAGGCGCCGCTGGCGCAGTCCGCCGCCGAGGCGCAGGCCTGGAAGCACTCGCCCGTGGCCGTGTCGCAAGCCTGGCCCGCGCCGCACTGGGCGTCGGCGACGCACTGGGGCGTGCAGGCGCCGTTGGCCTCGTTGCAGAAGGCGACCTGCGGACCGCAGAAGCCGTTCACGCACGACGAGCCGAGCGAGCAGTCCGCGTCGGCCGCGCAGGTGACCTGGCAGACCTGGCCGGTCGGGTTGCAGTCCTCCGACGGCGCGCACTTGGTGGTGATGCCGAGCGCCGCGTCCTCCGCTGTGATCGCGCAGGCGCAGTCGCGCTGGCAGGTGCCCGCGAGGCAGGTGTAGCCGACGGCGCAGTCGTCGTCCGCCGCGCAGGCCGCGGTGCAGTCGCCGTCGCCGCTGCAGCCCGGGAAGCAGAAGCCGCCGACCGGATCGTTGCCGAGGCAGACGAAGAACTGGCACTGCCCGTTGTGGCACTGGGCGCGGCGGGTGTCGGTGGCGCCGGTGGAGATCGGGCAGTCGTCGTCCGAGTCGCACCAGGGGGTGCAGGTGCCGGTGGGCGCGGTGCAGACGCCGCTCTCGCAACCGAAGCCGTTCGGGCAGTCGCCCGGCGCGGTGCAGGTCTCGTTGAGCGTCAGCTTCGAGCAGGTGGCGCCCGCGACGAGCGACCCGCAGTCCTGGTCGCTCGAGCACTCGGCGAGCGGCATGCCCCACTGCGGCTGGAAGCCGATGTCGGCGCAGCGCTCGCCGGCCGCCTGGTCGCAGCCCGCGTCGGACTCGCAGGTCGCGAGGCAGATGCCGGGACGGAGCGGGGAGTCGAAGAAGCAGCTCCAGCCCGCCGGGCAGTCCGCGTCCTGGGTCGCCGCGCGGCACGCCAGCGAGCAGACGCCCTGGTTGCAGCTCACCGCCCGGCCCTCGGGGCCGTTCGGGTCGCAGTCCGCGTTGGTCTGGCACTCGTCGCCGATGCCGCCGAGGAGCGTGCCCGGGTTGCAGGTGTAGCCCTGGCGGCAGGTGCCGACGCCGTCGGGATCGTTGCCGGCGAGGTGCGCGCAGTCGTCGAGGCAGGCGAACACCGTGCGGGCGAGGCCGTAGGTGTGCGGATCCGGCTCCGAGGTGATGCCGATGCAGGAGGAGCCGACCGGGCAGGCGGTGTCGCTGTCCGGATCGCAGTCCCAGATCACGCAGTAGCCGTCGGGGAACGCGTCCTGGGTGAAGCACTCGCCACCCTCGACGCAGTCGGCGAACTCGTCGCAGCGGCCGCCGACGGGGGAGCACGCGCAGCGGCCGCCCTCGCAGACGCCCTCCGCGCAGTCGTCGTCGGTGGTGCAGGCCGGGGCGCTCGCCGGGTCGATGTCGCACGCGGAGAGCGGGATGCACGCGCCGGTGCGGGCGGTGCCGTCGGCGTCCTCGCAGCGGCCGTGGTCGCCGCAGCCGACGAACGGCTGCGTCGGGTCGCACTCGCCGAGGGTGAGGCAGTAGCCGGGCTTCACGCCGCCCTCGCCGCCGACGTCCGGATCGTCACGATCGACGCCGGTGCAGAAGCCGTTCTCGAGGCAGTCGTCCGAGGTGATGCAGGCGCCGCCGAGCGGCGAGCAGGCGCAGGTGCCGCCGTCGCAGACGCCGAAGTCGCAGTCGGCGTCGGTGGTGCAGGCGCCGCCGGTGTTCGCGGCGGTGCAGCCCGAGCGCGGCGTCGGGAAGCAGACCCGGGTCGCGTCCTCGCGCGGGTTGCCGCACTGGTCGGTCTCGTTCTCGATCGGCACGCACGAGTAGTCCGCGCGGCCGCAGTCGGCGTCGCCCTCGCAGATCTCGAGACAGCCGAGGCCGGTGCAGGCGGCGCCGGCGGGGCACGGGTTGTTCTGCGGGTCGCAGGCGACGGTGCAGTAGCCGTCGACCCAGTCGATGCCGAAGGTGCCGGGCAGGAGACAAGCCGGCGTCCGGCCCGCGGCGGCACACTCGTCCTGGTCGGCGCAGGGGTCGCCGATGGCGCCGGTCTGCTCGACGCACTGGCAGGTCGTGGTGTCGCAGGTGAAGCCGGCGCCGCAGGCGGCGTCACCGCCGAGGCTGCACTCGCAGCGGCAGGTGCCGCTCGTCTCGTCGCAGACGCGGGGCGCCTCGCAGGCCGGATCGCAGGGGATGCCGGAGCCGCCGCTGCCGCCCGAGCCGCCCGCGCCACCCTCGCCGCCGGCGTCGCCGGGCGTCGTCTCGTCGTCACAGCCGGCGCCGATCGCGACGAGCGCGATCAGGAGCGCGGGCCCCAGGAGCTTCCTCGACATGTCCCTCTCCCTCGCCCGCGAAGAGCGGGCGCCCTGCTGCAGATAGTCCGTCCTGGGCCCCTCCCTCGGGGGCCCCGGGACGCGGTGCGATGAGCCAAAGAGCGTGGAGCTAGCCGACGGCCCGCCCCCCGGTCAAGCGGAGCGGGCCGTCTCGTTCAGCAGTGACCGCTCCCGTGCGGGAGCCGCCGGTGGCGCAGCGTCAGAACGTGACGCCCATCGCGCCGAGCATGTCGTCCGTGAAGTTCAGCATCGTCTCCACGCTCTCGAGCTCGTTGTCGACCCAGCGGAGGAGGTCGACCTGGCAGTCGTCCGCGTCCTGCGAGTACTCGCAGCGCGGGTGGCTGGAGAGCGCGGCCGTGCGCTGCGCCGGCGTCATCGCCTCGAAGCGGGCCCGCTCGTCGGCGAGGAACTTCGCCCGGGTCACCATCCGGTGGGTGAAGCTCGACTGGTCGAGCGTGTTCGCCGCCGCGTACAGCTTCCGGTACTTCGGCGAGTAGTGGACGACGGTGTCCGGGTCGTTGAGGCCGTCCGGGTTCCGCGGGTCCACCTGCCCGAAGGTCGCGAGCTGCACGTAGCCGGGGAAGGTGTTGTCGTAGAACACCGGGAAGTACGAGAGGGCGTAGATCACCGAGTAGAGGCGGAGCACGACCGACCCGCCCGGGTCGAGCGGACGCCAGCCGGCGGCGGCGTCGGCGGCCGGATCGTTCACCGGCGCCTTGACGGTGAGGCCGAAGCCCTCGGCGTCGCTGTCGAAGAACCGGCCCGTCCAGTAGTTCCGGTACTTGATCTGCGACACCGTGTTCCCGCGGCCGGCGTCGGTCTTCACCAGCGGCCCGTACTCCATCGCGTCGTCCGTGGCCATGCCGCGGAAGATCGCGAGGAGCTCCGGCTTGAAGCCGTCGTAGAAGTTGATCGGATACGTCTCGTCGTTCGCCTGGGGGAAGCCCCAGTCGCGGGTCGAGAGCGCCTCGATCGCGAGGATCTTGTCCCAGTAGGTGCCCATGCGGGCGTAGCGCTGGATGGCGCCGTAGTAGCCCTGCTCCAGCTCGGTCCAGAGGTGCTTGCCGACGCCGAGCGGCACGTACATCTCGGCCTGGTCGTCGTACACCTCGCCGTACCGCCAGTCCTCCTCGAGGAGCGCCGAGTAGAACCGATCGTCGCTCGGGTCGCCCGGGGTCGGATCCGCCTCGCGCCAGTTCCGGTACGAGCCGATGTCCGGGGTCGCGAGCACCTGGCCGAAGAAGTTCAGGCCGATGATCGACGCCTGGATGAAGTCGGTCATGCCGGTGTCGGGATCGGTCTGGAAGCCCGGCGTGTAGTAGAGCTGGTAGAGGAGCGACTGGTAGATCTTCCCGATGGGCGTGAAGTACCGGCCCATGATCCGCGAGAAGTAGAAGTACGGCTCGAAGTTCAGCCGGTACCGGCGGAAGTTCGTGAAGATGTAGTTCCGCTGGTACTCCTCGATGGTGTTCTCGACGATCTCGACCGCCGTCTTGCCCTCGTCGTAGCGGCTGCAGAACGGCCGGTCGGTGACGCGCTCGTCGGAGCAGAACCGGTGGCTCGGCTCCGCGACCGGCGCGACCTGCTGCCCCACCGCCCAGCCGTCGTACTCGCCGAGGGCGAGCTCGGTGTAGACGCTCGAGCAGACGCCCTTGGTGACGGTCGGGTGCTCGGCGCGGATGGCGTCGAGCTCCTCCTTGGTCTGGATGGCGATGCCGTTGCCGACCTGCGCCGGCGTCTCCTCGTGGGAGAGGCCGATGCGGCACTGCTGCTTGTAGGTGCGGCCGTTCACCGTGAACGAGGGCTCGGTGCAGTCGGTCGCCGCCTCGCAGATGTTGCCGCCCATGAAGTACGGGACGTGGACGCGGTTCTCCTTGTGCGCGCCCTTGTTGTTCGCGTCCTCGTAGACCTCGACCTGGTTCGTGTAGCCGAACTTGATGGCCGCGTGGTCGTACTTACCGATGCCCTTCACGTCGTTGTAGAAGAAGTGCATCGAGTAATCCATGATCGACGAGTACGTGTAGAAGTCGACCCCGGCCGCCTCGCGCGCCCGCTTCACGGTCAGCTTCTCGTCCCGGTACCGCTGGAACTCGACGTCGTCGAGCTGGTCGTCGTTGTTCTCGTCGAAGTCGCCGAGCTGCGGCTCCGGGTGCGCCGCGACGATGTCCCAGTACTCGTCGTGGTAGTTCTCCTCGTCCGCGGTGCCCTCGAAGTTGTGGCGGAGGCCGAGGGTGTGGCCGACCTCGTGCTCCTCCACGCCGCGGAACGTGTGCAGGATGATCCAGTCGACGACGTCGTCCTTGCCCGGCGAGGCGAGCTCGTCGCCGGTGCCGGCCACGTCGTCGAGGCCGCGCTCCATCAGCGCCGCCTCGGCGTCGTCGATGATCTTCGCCATCGAGACGTCATTGAAGAGGTCCGCGCGGATGACGCAGCCCTGCTTCGCCGCGCCGGCGCGGAGCTCGCGGGTGCCGCCGCCGCGCGACCAGAAGTCGAGCTGCTTCTGGTACTGGTAGATCATGCCGCCGTTCCGGAACGGCGAGATCTGCTCGAGCATCTCCTCGCTCATCTGCTCGGTCGACGGGAAGCCCATCACCGCGGTGCGGTGATCCGCCTCGACGAGCAGCTTCTCGAGCGGGGTGCCGGCGAGCGACTTCATCGAGTACGGGCTCGTCCGCGCCGCAGGGTCGCGCTTCATCAGGTCGAGCTTGTGCTTGAGCTCCAGGAGCTCCGGCGAGAGCTTGGGCGGCGCCAGCTGGGCGCGGCCGTTCGCCGCGTTCACGTCGGTGCGGATGGAGGCGTCGAGGTTGATCTGCGGGAACGTCGGCGGCAGCACCGCGCTGCCGGCGTTCTCGAAGTACTGGCGGATGTTCTCGCCGGTCATCACGTCGGTCTCGGTGATGTTCCCCTTGATGAGGTCGTAGAGGTCGCCGATGTAGCCGCGCGAGGTGTCGAGGGCGGCGCCGTAGAAGTTGGCGACGGCCATGACGATCTCGCCGGTCTCCGGATCGGAGAACGACGGGCCGTAGCCGAGCGGCGAGCCGAGCGACGGGCGGTCGACGTAGTAGGTGAACGAGTACCGGAGGTCGCCGAGCTGCTGGCAGGCGAGGTCGCCGTTCGGGCCGCAGCTGTAGTCGACGTCGACGACCTGGAAGACCGTCGGCAGCGAGTCGGCCGGCGAGGTGTTCGGGTCGAGGCCGGCCATCCGGTTGTGGTTCGCCGCCTTCAGCGCCGCCGCGAACGCGCGGTTCCACGACTCCTTGCCGAGGTGCGTCTTGGCGATGGTCCGGAAGACCTCCGGCGCCTCGCGGTTGATGTAGTAGGTGATCGGCCGGATCTCGCGGTCGGCCATCGGGATCTTGATCAGGTTCCCGGCCTCGTCGACGCCGTCGTTGGTGCGCTCCCAGATGTTCCAGCGGTGCATCTGGTAGCCGAGGAAGTCGGTGGTGCCGCGGTCGCGGTCGTAGGTGTACCGCTCGTCACGGAAGTAGCCGTACCGCTCGAACGCCGGGTCCGGGTAGTAGACCGGCTCGAACTGCGCGTGGCGGTCCTTGTCCATCTTCATGAAGGACTGGCGGTAGGTGACCTGCATGTCGCCGCCGAGGGGCATCGTCGGGTAGCCGAGGCAGCCCTGCGCGTCGGCGTACGAGAGGTTCCCGAACAGCGCGGCGATGTTGACGTGGACGAACTCGCGGTTGACCACGTCGATGTAGTCGACGGTGTCGAGCTCGTGGGTCGTGGTCAGGTCGTAGTGGTTCGACCAGCCGTTGCCGCTGCGCTGGCCGTAGTAGACCTGCAGCGGATCACCCGGCTTCGACGGCGCGTACGCGACCGGATCCTTGGTGATGAGGCCCGTGACCTCGCAGATCTCGGAGCCCATGAAGTTGAACGAGGCGACGTGGTTCGTGGACCAGTCGACCCGGAAGTACTCGCGCTCGTACCAGGGGCGCTCCTGCGCCTCGTAGAGGACCGGGAGCTCCTCGCCGGTCACCGCGTTGTACTGGTGCCACAGGTCGAAGTGGCTCTGGATCTTGTACGCCGCGACCGGCTCGCCGCGGAACGAGTTGCCGTCCTGCTCCTTGCGGGCGCCGTCGGTGCCGGTGACGAACTCGTAGGTCCGGTAGGCGTAGAGGTAGTCCTCCTGGATGTCCCACTGGATCTTCTCCATCGTCCCCGCCTCACCGATGAAGGTGAAGGAGGCCTCGTACGGAGAGTCGATCACGGTGCGGAGCGTGTACCAGGGGCCGTCGGCGAAGGCCGCCTTCTGCAGCTTGCCGGGCTGGGTCGTGTCGCGCTCTTCCTGGTAGGTGGCGCAACCTGCGACCGCGACCGCCGCCGCGAGGGCGACCAGCGCGGCACCGAACTGCTTCCTCATGTGCAACCTCCGAAGGGATCCTGTGCTGCGAGCTACGAGTGCGATGCGAGCTAGAAGGACGCGCCGACGCCGACCGAGATCGCCGCGGCCTGCTCCGAGAAGAACAGCGCGACGGGACCGCCGTTCACCGAGTCGGAGCCGGGGCCGCCGAACTCGGTGCCGGTCGGCCGCTGCGGGCCGAGGTTCGAGAAGCCGAGCGACGCCGAGTAGGTGTCGTTGATCTGGTAGTCGAGGCCCAGCGAGAACGCGAAGGTGTCCTTGTCGTTCGCGTCCGCGCCCTCGGCGACCTGGCCGCCGATCCGCTCCGGCGACGTCGTCGAGGGGCCGAAGGTGTTGGTGTGCGCGAGGCCGATCGAGCCGGAGGCGATCAGCTTCTCGAACGCCACGTACTTGAGCGAGAAGGTGTGGCCGATCTTGTTGAAGGAGTTGTAGCCGACCACGCGGTAGTCCTCGGGACGCTCCGAGGCGCCCAGGCCGTAGTCGACGTGGTCGATCTGCTTCTCGGCCTCGACGGGGAAGTAGTGCGTGTAGCCGAACGTGTACTTCGCGGTGAACCCGTAGAACTTCCGGTCGATGCCGAGCGAGGCGACCGGGGTCGGGTAGCGCGGGTTGTAGACGTCGTCGCGGGTCAGCGGGAGCAGTACCGTCAGGCCGCCGGAGAGGTTCAGCCCGGTGAACTCCTCCTTGAAGAGGCTGGCGTGGCGGACCGAGACGTTGGTGCTGGCCGCGGCGAGATCGGCGCGCTTGCCGTCGCCGGGGTTCGCGGTCTGCTCGAGGTAAGGCGCGAGCGAGAGCCCGACGGTGATCTCGTCGGTCACCGCGTAGGTCGGGTTGATCGTGAGGGTGATGGCCGCCGACGTGGTGTCGTCGTCGGTCTGCAGGCCGAAGCCCTGCTCGAGGCCGAGGGTCAGGCCGAACGGCGACTTCTGCTCGGCCGCCTTCTCGACTGTTGCCGCGGGCGTGGCGGTGGCGGCGGAGGCGAGGCCCGGGGCGAGGACCACGGCGGCGAGCAGCAGCTGGCGCAAACGACACCTCCCTACAAGACGAGCGCGGGACGAGCTTCGATCCTTCGGCTCGTGCCGCGTACCCACGCTTCCGCGAATGGCGCGCGGTTGTAGCGAGAACGGTGCCAGGGAGTCAAGGCGAGCCCCGGCAAGGGTTCGATCGGCGGATTTGCGGCAGTTTTTCCGCCGAACGGGCGCCCGGCCGCCCGCCTGGCGCGCGGCGAGGGACCGGCGTTCCGAACTCCAAAGCCTCGGGAGGACCGTCGCGCCGAACCCACGCTCGTTAGCGAACTGGCGGCGGATCAGCTCTTCGGTGGCGGGGGGCTCTTCGGCTCGCACCCGTCGCGATCCTCGACCTGCTGCTCGCAGTCGCGGTCGGACGGCCTCACGTTCGGCACCGCCGGGATGGGATCGGGCGACGACCGCGAGTCCTCCGGACGCGCCGCCTCGTGGCCCTCGACCGCGGGGAGCGGGTCGGGGGACGCCGCCATCGCGTCGGCGATCAGGACCAGGAAAAACGCCTGCGCTCCCGAGGGTTCCTCGCCGGGCTCGTCCGGCTCGGACGGGCCCTCGTCGCCGCCGATCGCCGCGAGCGCCTCGTCGGCGACGTCGGCGACCTCGTCGGCGGTGGTGCCACCGCAGCCCGCCCCGGTCGCCGCGAGGGAGAGGAGGAGCACCGCGGCGATCGTCTGGGTGGCGAACGTCCTCATGGTCCTGCGCTCCGCTCCGGCGCCGGCCTCGGCGCACGGCTGCCGCGGAGCGTTTGCAAGGAAGGCGCCAGGGAGGCTCACGAGAGGCTCCCCTTCGCCAGGGACCGGATCTCCGGCTCGGCGTTGACGATCTGCGACAGCCGGGACCGCTTCATCTGCAGCAGCCGCGCGGCCTCCGAGATGTTCCCCTTCGCCTCCTCGAGGGCGCGGCGGATCATCTGCATCTCGAGCTCGTGCCGCATCTCCTTGAGGCCGACGCCGCGGCCCTTGGCGAGGCCGTAGAAGTCGAGGTCGCCGTCGGCCGCTCCGACGGGCGCGGCGCCCGGCGGCCCCTCCTCCCGCGGCTCCCGCGCGCGGCACTCGCGTAGCGTCCGGAGGAACTCGCCGTGCGCCTCGAAGGCGGCGAGGTCGACGCGGTCGCCCTCCGCGAAGATCGAGACCGCGCTCACCACGTTCTCGAGCTCGCGGATGTTCCCGGGCCAGTGCCACGACGAGAGCAGCGAGAGGGCGTCGTCGCCGAAGCGGCGCCGCGGCTCGCCGCGGTGCTCGGCGGCGCGGTCGAGGAAGTGCTGCACGAGGAGCGGCAGGTCCTCCATCCGCTCGCGGAGCGGCGGCAGCTCCACCATCACGCCCTTGAGCCGGTAGTAGAGGTCCTCGCGGAACCGGCCGTCCTCGATCATCCGCTCGAGCGGCCGGTTGGTGGCGCAGATGACGCGGACGTCGACCTTGAGGGTCCTCGTGCCGCCGACGCGCTCGAGCTCGCGCTCCTGCAGCACCCGGAGCAGCGCGACCTGGGCCTTCGGGGAGATGTCGCCGATCTCGTCGAGGAAGATCGTGCCGCCGTCGGCGAGCTCGAAGCGACCCTTGCGCTCCTTGACCGCGCCGGTGAACGCGCCCTTCTCGTGGCCGAAGAGCTCGGAGAGCAGCAGCTCCTCGTGCATCGCGGCGCAGTTCACCTTCACGAGCGGCATCCCGCGGCGCGGCGAGGCCTCGTGGATCGCCTCGGCGATCCGCTCCTTGCCGGTGCCGCTCTCGCCGCGGATGAGCACGGTGGCCATCGAGCGGCCGACGGGCGGGATGAGCCGGGTGAGCTTCCGCAGCGAAGGAGCGCCGCCGACGATGCCGGCGAGCTCGGGCGCGGCCGGCTCCTCGAGGCGGCGGGCGGCGGCGGTGCGCGACGGCGTGAGCTCGCGCTCGGCGGCCTGCGCGAGCAGCTCGGCGCGGCGCCCGAAGGCGACGAAGCGCGGGCGGTGAGCCGCGGGCACCCGCGAGACGACCTCGTCGAGGAGCCGCGCGGCGCGGGCGAGCTCGGCGGCGGCGCCGGCCGCGTCGCCGGCGGCGGCGCGCACGCGGGCGAGCAGGTGGTAGACGGTCCAGGGGCCCTCGAGGTCGGTGTCGCCGCC
>CAZDGH010000144.1:0-12976 GCA_964504805.1 uncultured Myxococcales bacterium
CGCGTCCGCGCCCTCGCTGCCGGGCGCGCCGGCTCCCGCGCTGCCGGCGCCGGCGCCCGCTCCCGCGCCGGCGGTGACGACGAGCGGCGAGGAGCCCTCGGGCACGTTCTCGGTGCCGCGGCTCCTCGCCGAGCTGCTCGCCGGCGCGCTCGTCGGCAGCGGCGCGGCCTACCTCACCTACGACGCGATGTGCGGCAGCTCCGCCTGCCTCGGCGGCGCGCTGGCGGCGCTCGGCGCCAACATGGCGGTGACGCCGCTCACCGCCTGGGGCGTCGGCGAGGCGCTCGGCGGCGACGGCAGCCTCGGCTGGACGTACATGGCGGGCCTCCTCGGCTTCTCCGTCGGCGGCGCCGCCGGGCCGGACAACCCGGGCCTCGCCCTCACCATCGGCGTCATCGCCATGCCGATCCTCGCCCCGCTCGGCTACGAGGCGAGCTCCCACGGCCGGAGCGCGCGGCCGCCGGGCCTCGCCACCGTGCACAGCGCGCCGACCTTCGCGAAGGACGGCAGCCTCGACGGCGGGACGCTGAAGCTCTCGCTGTCGTTCTGAGCCGCGGCGGCGCGGCGCGGCCGCCGCCTCAGCGGAGCGAGGCGGCGATCATCCCGAAGGCACGATCCGCGGAGGCACGCCCCGCGTCGCCGTCGGTCCGGAGGATGAGCTTGGTGATCACGTCCCCGCGGCGGACGTAGAAGATCTCGAGGGTGGGCTCGCCCCCGTCGGCGGCGATGCGGTACCGGCGGCCCTGCCCGGGCGCGCCGGCGACCTCGCGCCGGACCACCTCGCCCTCGCGCGGGGCGAGGAGCTTCCCCTGCAGGCTCTCCTCGATGGCGCCGGGGTCCTTGCGCTGGAGCTCCTCCACCGCCACCGAGCTCGCGGGGAAGTCCTGGAGCACCACCCGGAACGAGTAGCTGGACGCGGTGACGATGTGCCGCGGCGGCTCGCCGGCGACCTCCACGACCAGGTGCTCCGGGTGCTCGAAGCTCATCCCGTGGGCCTCGAACCGCACCGGCCTCCAGGAGACGACGTCGGCCTCCAGCCTGGTGCAGGCGGCGAGGAGCGTCAGGGCGAGCAGGGTCAGGGCACGGGACGGGGTCATGGCGAACCTCCTGTCCCTGGCCTTCAGCAAGGAGCCGGCCGGCCTGAAACGCGCCGGAGGGGCGGTTCTGCGTGGGATCCCTGCGACCTCGATGCTCCACTGGAGCGCGGGCTCCCGATCCCCGCGCACGGGGCGGCGGCCGCTACGGCACCACCGCCCGCACGGTCGCCAGCGCGGCGCCGAGCGGCGTGGACGCGGGGACCAGCTTCGTCGCCGAGAGGATCGCCGTCTTGTAGTCGCCGCGGGTGATGGCAGCGACGCCCTCGAGGCCGGCGCGGACCGGGCTGTCGGGCGGGAAGAGGTCGCCGGCGCCCTTGGCGAGCGCGCCGACGTCGCCGGAGAGGAGCGCGCCGAGGAGCGCGAACGGACCGGCGCCGCCACCGCCCGGCGGCTGGCCGGGCGTGACGCCCATCGCCTTCAGGCGCTCCATCTCGGCGGCGGTCCAATTCTGCAGCTCGGCGTCGAACTTCGCCGCGGCGGCCCGGGCGGCGTCGTCCACCGCCTTCAGCTCCTCCGGCGTGGCGGTCACCTGCTCCGGGACGACCAGCGCCACCGCCGCCTGCGTGTCGGCGACGAGCTTGGGATCGGCGCCGGCGGAGACCGCCTGCACGGTGGCGACGAGACCGGTGGCGCCCGCGGCGAGGAGGTTCGCCTTCTTGGCGCCGGTCACGAGGCGCTTCACGTTCTCCTTCTCCGCCTCGATCACGTACCCCTCGGCCGGGTACTTCTCGGTGATCGCCAGCTGCGTGGCGCCGCCGGTCGCCATCATGTTGCAGGCCTGCATCGCGCCGTTGGCCTGGATGAACGCCATCGAGAGCGGCCCGAGGCGGCCGCGGAGCAGCTCGGCGAGCGCCATCTGCCGCTGGAGCGCGTCGGCCTTCTTCAGGAACTCCTTCGACTCCTTCGCGGTCTTGGGCGGGTTCTTGCCCAGCTCCTGCATCGCCGCGGTGGCGCCGTGCTCCACCGTGGTGAAGCCGCCCTCGAGCACGTTCACCTTCCAGGCGAGCTTCTCCTTCTGGAGCGCGCGCAGCAGGTCGGCGAGCGGCTTGTCCTGCACGTCGGCCGCCTTCGGCTGCGGGAAGACCGGCGTGCCGGGGATCGACGGCAGGCCCGGCACCTTCGCGCACGCCGGCGGCGGCGGGCGCGGGGGCGCGGAGGCGGCGCCCCCGAGGACGATCAGCGCGTCGGCCACCTGCCCCTCGGCCTTGGCCACCAGGCACTCGCAGTGCTCCGCCGCGGGGCGGAGCGCGGAGCCGGGCGGCGGCAGGGGACCGGCGTCGCGGCGCGGCGCGGGGGCGGGGGCAGCGCCGGGCGCGCCGGCGCCGGCGGCGATCGCGAGCAGCGAGAGAGCGAGGGCGGTTCGCATGGGCGCAGACTAGCCCAGGCCGAAGTCGGGGTGACCGCAAGCTCCGGCCGCTCGGGCGACCGCGGGCGACGCCGGGGCGTCAGCGCCCGACGAGCCGCCGCGCGCTCGCCCACAGCGGCGCGAGCAGCGCGGCGTCGAGCCGGTGCGGCGCGTGGCTCCTCTCCCCGGGGGGCAGGCCGAAGCGGAGCGGCCGCCCGACGTCGCTGGTGCGGAGGGAGCCGGCGAGCCAGTCCCAGATCGCGAGCCACGAGCCGTAGTTGCTGTGGCAGCTCGCGAGCACCGAGCTGTGGTGGAGCTGGTGCTGCGCGGGGCTGATGAGGAGCCGCTCGAGCCAGCGCGGGTACGGGAGCCAGACGTGGGAGTGGCGGAGGTTCCCGCCGAGGGTGTTGAGCACCACGCCGACCGCGTTGACGCCGAACAGCTCGACCTGCGTCGCCTGCCCGCGGAAGAGGTGGAAGAACGCGCCGCTCACGAGGCCCGCGACCAGCGCGCCGCGCACCTGGAAGAGCAGGCTCTCGACCGGGTGGCTCCGGTAGATCGTGAGCGGCGTCATCACCTCGGCGGAGTGGTGCACCTTGTGGAGCTCCCACAGGAACGGCAGCTCGTGGGCGAGGCGGTGGACGAGCCACCGGCTCGCGTCCCAGGCGACGAAGAGCACGCCGGTGTAGAGCGCGCGGACCTGCCAGGTGGAGAGGCCCGTCGCCTCGGGGATCCCGCGCCAGCCGTCCAGCGACACCGCGACCCACCGCGCGAGCGCGAGCGACGAGAACATCCAAGGCGTGACGAGCAGCGCCTTGATCACCGGCTTCGCGAAGACGAGCTGCACGTCGAGGAGCGACGAGCGGTGCAGCCATACGCGCGGCGAGAAGAGGCCGGCGAGCCCGCGAGCGCCGCGACCGGACGCGAGCGCCGTCGCCGCGCCGACGACGAGCGCGCCCGCGAGGAACGGCCAGAAGAGCCGCTGCCCCGGGTCGAGCGGGTAGCCGAGCGGGGACGCGAGGGCGTCCCGGATGTCCGTGAGCAGGTCCAGCCGCGGCGCTTAGCCACGGCGTGAGCGTGCGCAAGCGGGTCCGGAGAGACACCGCACCTCGCCCCGGGCGGGCGGATTGCCGGCGTTTGTCTCGAGCTCACCGAGCCGAGCCCAGCCGCTCTCGCAGGCGACGGACCGCAGTGGGGTCGACGTTCGTGCCGTCGATCCGTGGGCGGCCACCCTCGTCGAGGCAGAGCTGGCCGTGACCCATCCACTCGATCATCCGGCAGAGCCGGTTGCGCTCCGACGGCGTCTTCTCCTCGAGGCCGTCGAGGTAGATGAGCGCCGCGCCGCTCCACCACGCCGGCCGTGGGCTTCCCGCGGGCGCGCTCGTCACGACGTCGACGATCGCGGCCGTCAGCGCGGCCTGCTGGTGGCTCCGGGCGGCTTCGGCGAGGTTCGGCGGCTCCTTCGGAATCTGACGCACGAGCGCAGCCGCGAGCGGCCCCTTGCTGGGGCCCTTCGGGTCGTCCGCGAGCTGGTTGGCGAGCATCACACCTGCGCGCCGCACCGCCGGGTGCTCGTCCTCCAGCATCGCCGCCAGCCGGCTCGGGGTGGGGTCCTCCCGCCCTCGCAGGTAGGCTCGGACGTAGGCGAGGGCGTGGTCGAACGAGTCCACATCTTTCGGGTGGAACGGCGGGTCGTAGGGGAAGTAGGCGTGGTCGTACCGCGGCCCCTGGCCTTCGATCACCGGGAGGCAGCGGTGGTTCGAGATCTCGCCCCCGGCACGCACGTAGACGAGCACCCTCGCACCGGGGTCCGCCCGAGGAGGCTGACCGAAGCGCTCGAAGCGCAGGACCCTGGTGGCCACGGCAGGTCCCTTCAGGGTCTCCGTCACCACGACCGTCTGCGGCTCCCACGTCCGTCCCATCGACGCACCGTCGATCAGGTAGATCGCCTCGGCGCGGTCCTCGCACCCTCCCGAGCCTTCGACCCGGTAGCGTCCGGCGGCGGCCGCCGCCAGGAGCAGAGACATCGCAACCAGGTGTGCAGACATGAGCTGCCGCTCCTATCGACACGTCCGGAACGACGGACACCTTCGCCGCGGCGGCGACGGGCGCGCCGCCGACGGCCAGGGGAAGTGTCCCGGTGCGGGCACAGCGCTCTGCCTCACTCGAGGCCCGCGCGGTAGCGAAAGCGGGCCCTCGCGACCTCATCGATCTTCCACGGATCGGCGGCGTACCTCTTGGGCGGCTCGCACACCCTGCCGAACTGAAGCGCGGTGACGAGCCGGCAGCCCTGGTGCTGTACGGTTCCTTCGCTCGAGAGGAGGAGGTCCGCGAGCACAGCGCTCTCCCGGAACTCCCTCGACGCGGCGACCCGGCTCCAGTGCTCTTCGTCCGAGGCGTTCCGGAGCAGGAACCACGCTTCGGTGAGCTCGCTCCGGAGATGGATCGCAGCGACCTCCGACGCCTTCGGCAGCTCGTCGAGGACCGAACGGATCCAGGCCGGCGAGAGCGATCTCCACCGCTCGTCCGTTCGCGGCAGCCTCAAGTCGACGACGAAGCGTCGCGCGGCGACCCGCGCGGCGACGTCGCTCGAGCCCAGCGCCGAGACGACCGCCGAGACGCTCCCCGCACGGCGGAGCTCGAGCAGCGTCTCCGTCCGCCGGATGCGGAAGTCCTGGTTCGAGCCGGGCGAGCCCGCCGGCACGTCGAGCGGGTAGTCGTGATCGTTCGACAGCGGGCTCGAGGTGCCCACCGGGTAACACGGATCCCCCATGAGCGCGCCGCCCTGCTCGAAGACCAGGTAACGCCGCGAGATGCCGGGGAGGGTCGGGTCCAGGGCCGCCACCTGCACGCGCTCCCCCGGCTCGCCGCGACCCTTCAGCATGCGCTCGACGACGAACGAGTTCTCGCCGGCCGCCGCGAGGTAGATCCGGGTCGCGCCGTCCTCGCAGAGCGACTCCTTCCGCGGCAGCCCGGCGTCCGCGGCGGCGCAGCACAGCCAGGCCGTGGAGACGAGGATCGCCGCGCGCCCGCAGCCGCGTGCCTGCAGCCTCATTCCCACGACTGCTTCCCGGCGGCTCCATCCACCGGCGTGAGCTCGTCGGCGGAGCGTGCGTCGCCGCTGGGGCCACCCCAGAGCACGGCGAAGCCGACGCGCGGCGCGAGCGAGGTGCCGACGTCGGGCCCGACGATGGCGGTGGCGCCGAGCGAGGGCTCGAGCGCGATCGTGCGACGCACGCGGAGGTGGAACGCGAGCTCGCCGACGGCGACGCTCTGCGGCCACAGCCCGAGCTCCGGGTCCGGTACCCAGCGGCCGATCACCCGCGGGACCAGGACGAGCGCGTCCGCGACCTCGACGTCCGCGAGCAGCGCCGCCTCGAGGCCCGGCGTCGCCGCGGCCGGCTGGGGGCCGTCCTCGACCTGGACGATGAGCCCCGCACCGAACGCGGCGAAGGCGCCCGGCTGCACTGCGAGCGCGAAGGACTCGGTGCGCAGGAAGTTCCAGCGCAGCCGCGCGCCGAGCTCCGGGATACCCGCGAGCAGCCCGAGCTCGAGCCGCTCGGTGAGGCCCCAGCGCAGCTGGTAGTGCAGCGCCGGCGGCAGCACCGCCACGTCGGTGCCGCAGCCGCTGCCGTCCTCGTTGCAGTAGTCGGCGAGGAGGACGAGCGGCGCCGCACCCACCGCGTGCTGCACGTCGCCGGCCGGCACCGTGCGCGCCGTGCCGGCGGCGAGGCCGGAGCTGCAGGCCGACTCCGCGAGGAGCAAGAAGACCAGCAGCCGGTGCACCCTCGGAGGAGAGACGGACCTGACCCAAAGCGCAGTGTCCACAGTCCGGTCCCCGCTATCCGCCGTTCGAAACCGCGAGCCGCTCGCGTCAGGCTCCGAGCCGCCACCGCCCACGCACCATACTGTAGCTCTCAGCGCTCCAGCCGTGCTGCACCGCGGAGGCGGGCAAGGGCGCTCTCGGCGATCTGGGTTCCCCCGTTCTTGCGGCCGCTTCCGCCCGTGCAGACAGGCTCGAACGACAGAGCTTCGACAAGAACACACCCGCTCTTCTGCAACTGCGCATCCTCAGACTCGAGGAGAGAGACGGCAAGTCTTGCCGAACGCGCCAATCGCTCCGTGGCGAGAGCGTGTTCTCGCTCCTTGTCCGAAAGACCGTCCAGCAAGCAGCTCCAAGCGTGCGCGAGATCGCCGAGGTAGGCTTTCCGCCCTCGACCCGAAAGCCGAGGATACTCCTCGAGTATCGCGTCGATCCAAGCCGGGGCGATCACCTTCCACCGACGATCGCTTCTGGGCATTCGTACCCGCCGAAGGAACTCGCGAGCGGCCGACGTCTTCGCATGCCTGTCGTCGCCGAGGGCCCGAACCACCTCGTAGACCTCGCCGCTTCCATGAAAACCAAGCAGCGTCTCGGCTCGCATGATGTGAAACTCCAACCGATCGCCCTTTGCTTCGACGTCCGACTCGTCAAGCAAGAACTGCCAATCCGCCGCCAGCGTGCCAGACTCACCGATGGCCCAACAGGAATCGAGCCTATCCCCCCGCTGGTCGACGTAGACCAGAAGGCGGCCTCCCATTTCCCGCCCAGCCGGCGGCCGTGGCGCTTCGAGCGCGCCCGCCCCAGCGCCTTTCAAGGCTCGTTCCACGACGTATCGATCACCGTCGGATCGAAGGACCTGAACGCGTGCGGCCCGCGCCTCGCAAGACATCTCGTCGCCGGAGATGAGTGGGTCTGCTGAAGCAGTCGTCGCAACCGCTACCAGCATCCCCAGATACGTGGACCACATTCCCGCACCTCTCGGTCGCGATCGGCCGCGTCGTGGCATACCGGGTCAGCGGCGCAAGCCGTGCTCGCGCCACCAACTCCGGAGCGCCTCCGCCTGCTCGTCGAACGTCGCCCGCTGCGAGACGGGCCGGCCCATCCTCGTCATCCGGTCGTGCAGCGCGAAACGCACGGTGCCCAGCGCCAGCCGGCGGACGCGAAGGTCCGGATCCTCGAGCGCGGGGAAGAGCGCCTCGACCACCGGATCCCCGACGGACCCGTCGCGCAAGACGAGCAGCTCGTCCGCCCACGCGACGGCGAACCGCCGGAAGCCGCCGGGCGGTCCCACCGACGCCACGAGCAACGCGTCGCGTTCGGCGGCGGAGAGCTCGGGCCAGCGGAGGAAGCCCGGGACGACGCGGCGGAGGAGCGGGAGCTCGTCCGCCGAGATCGCGAACATCGCGCAGTGGTTCACCGGCTCGAGGATCGCTGGCGCGTCCGGCGCTCCCGCGCGCCTGCGCAGCGCCGCGAGCACCCACGTGCCCTCGACGGGCTCGACGTAGCGCTCCTGGCCCATTTGCCGGACCGGGAACGCCAGCACGGCCTCGTCGACGACGTCGCCCCGGAACCGCTCGCGGACCACGACCGGGATCATCGCGGCGCCGCTTCGCGGGCCGCCGGCCCTCAGCTCGACGACCGCGACCAGCTCCGCCGGCTCGAAGAACAGAGCCGGCCCGAGCCAGCCCCACTTCGCGCCCGCCCCCGCCGGCGCCGCGCACGCGACGGCGAGCGCGAGCGCCGCGATCCCGCGCCGCACGGCCGCTACCGCGTGCCGAACAGCCGGTCGCCCGCGTCGCCCAGCCCCGGCAGGATGTAGCCCTTCTCGTTCAGCTGCCGGTCCACCGCGGCGGTGAAGATCGGCACGTCGTTGTGGTGCTTGCGGAAGATCTCGATGCCTTCCGGCGCCGCGAGCAGCGAGACGAAGCGGATCGACTTCGGCTTGGTCTGCTTGATGCGCGCCACCGCCGCCACCGCCGAGTTGCCGGTGGCGAGCATCGGGTCGACGACGATCACGTGCCGGTCGCCCATGTCGTCGGGCATCTTGAAGTAGTACTCGACGGCGACGAGCGTCTTCGGGTCCCGGTAGAGGCCGATGTGCCCGACGCGGGCGCTCGGGAGGATCTTGAGCATCCCGTCGAGGATGCCGTTGCCGGCCCGCAGGATCGAGACGATGACGAGCTTCTTGCCCTCGAGGAGCGGCGCCTTGGTCTTCTCCATCGGCGTCTCGATCTCCTGCTCGACGACGGGGAAGTCCCGCGTCACCTCGTAGGCGAGGAGCATGGAGATCTCCTCGAGCAGGGCGCGGAACGAAGACGTCGAGGTCTCCTTCATGCGCATCAGGGTCAGCTTGTGCTGCACGAGCGGGTGCCCGATCACGGTCACGCCAGCGGCCATGTGTGTCCCCTCCAGGAAAAGAGAAACTAGAAGACGGTTCCGTCCGAGTCGATGCGGAACGGCGGCACGCCGCCGGGGCGCTTCTCGCGCGCGACGGCGCGGCCCGCTGCCCAGGTGCCGCCCTCGAGCACCTTGGCGAGCGGCATCGCCTCCGCGCTCACGCCGAGCTCCTTCCGCACCAGGTCCGCGATCCGGTCGAGCAGGCACACGGTCAGCGCCCGCCACTCGACGATCGGCTCCTCCTCGGGCTTCCAGACGCGGTCGAGGAAGCCGGGGTCCCGCGGCTCCACCACGCCGAGGTCGAGGAAGAGGCCGCCGTTCCGGTACTCGGGGAGCCCGGTCAGCTCGTCGATCCCCTCGATGCGGATCCCGGCGGCCTCGAGCGGCTCGAACAGCGAGTACGAGAGCCACTGCGAGAGCTTGTGGAACGGCACCAGGCCCGCCGTCTCGCCCGGACCCTCGACCAGCCGGTGCCGGCCGACGTCGCCGAGGGCGACGCCCGCCACCACGACCCGCGGCGGCCAGATCGGCCCGAGGCCCTCGAGCACCGCCGCGAGCACCGCCCGGGCCGGGAGCTTCCCGCCTTCCGCCTGCGCGACCAGGTGGTCGAACATCCCGCCGAGCCGCGCCTCGCTCCCGAAGATCGCCGGCCGGTCCGCCACCGCGCGGCCGAGCCGGGCGAGGAGCTGCGCCCGGCCCTCGAGGCCGACGAGCGGGTTCGCCGCGCCGACCTGGAACGCCTTCCCGATCGCCTCCGCCGTCACCGCCTCGAGCCCGCGGGCGTCGGCCTGGAGCGGCCGGGAAGACTCCGACGAGAACGCCCCGGCGAGGAACATGTGGAACGACGCGACCGCGAGGCCCTCGCTGCGCACGTACGTCCCGCCGCCCGGCTCCTCGAACCGCCAGGTGTCGCCGGCGCCGGCGTCGAGCAGCACGCTCGTGATCGCGAGCTCGAACCGCGCCCGGCCCTGCTCCGCCTGCGACGCGCCGGCGAGCCGCTCGTCGAACCGCGCCGCGCGGTCCACGCCGCCGGCGGCGAAGTGCCGCCAGCGCGAGTGGTAGCCGATGGTGGCGAGGGTCGGGTGCGCCTTCCGCGTCACCGCCGCGACGTACCGCGCCGCCTCCGGCAGCCGGTCGAGCCGGAGCCGGAAGTGCGGCAGGCGGTCCGCCTCGCCGTGGGCGAAGAGCTGCGCCGTGCGGGCGCGGATCGCCCGCGGCGAGAGCAGCTCCAGGACCTCCGGGGGCGCGCTCACTCGGAGAGCGTCCGGCCCTTGGCCTTCTTCAGCTCCTCGGCGTCGGGCACCTTGTCGGTGAAGTAGCCGGCGGCGCGCTTGGCGTCCATCTCCACCTTGGCGTCGGCGGGGATCCGGTCCTCCGGGATCTGCACCCGCTCGCCGATGGTGATGCCGCTCCGCACGATCGGGTCGTACTTCATGTTCGACATCGATACGAAGCGCGCGATGTGGGTGATGCCGAACCAGTGCAGCACGTCGGGCATGAGCTCCTGGAACCGCATGTCCTGCACGCCGGCGACGCACTCGGTGCGCTGGAAGTAGGTGTCGGCGCGGTCGCCGCCCTCCTGCCGCTTGCGGGCGTTGTAGACGAGGAACTTCGTCACCTCGCCGAGGGCGCGCCCCTCCTTGCGCGAGTAGACGATGAGCCCGGTGCCGCCCTGCTGCGCCGTCTCCACGCAGGTCTCGATGCCGTGGACGAGGTACGGGCGGCAGGTGCAGATGTCGGAGCCGAAGACGTCGGAGCCGTTGCACTCGTCGTGCACGCGGCACGCGAGCGGCACCTTCGGGTCGTGGATCTTGGAGACGTCTCCGAACATGTAGCAGGTGAGGCCGCCGATCGGCGGGAGGAACACCTCGAGGTCGCCGCGGGTGACGAGCTCGGGGAACATGCCGGCGGTGTACTCGAACAGCGTCCGCCGGAGGTCCGCCTCGGTGCAGCCGAAGCGCTTCGCCACGCCGGGCAGGTACCAGACCGGCTCGATGGCGCACTTGGTGACGACGACCTCGCCGGTGGGCTTCAGCACCTTGCCGTCGGCCTTCAGACGCCCCTTCGCCATCGCCTCCTGGATCTCGGGCATGGTGATGTGGGCCTTGGTCACCGCGATCGTGGGCCGGATGTCGTAGCCCTTGGCGAAGAAGTCGCGGAAGACGTCGGCGACGACCGCGCCCCACGGATCGATGGAGACGATCTTCTCGGAGTCCTTCCACTGCGGGAACGGCCCGATGTCGTCGGTGGGCGCGGTGTTGGTGAGGTCCGGCTTCTTGTCGGGATCGAGCGAGCCCGCCGCCACCGCCAGCGCGCGGTACACCGAGTAGGCGCCGGCGTGGGTGCCGATGACGTTGCGGTGCGCCGGGTTGGTGAGGGAGCCGATGAGCGGCCCGCGCTCCCCGGCCGAGGCCGCGCCCCACTTCACCGGGTGCGGCTTCTCCGCGCCCGACATGCCCGGGTGCGTGGTGAGGACGACGTGGTTCACCTTCATGTTGTTCGACATGTGTCTCCCCGGCTGCTCAGGACATCCAGGTGGAGTCCTGCTGCAGCTCCCACTTCGAGGTGATCTTCTTGTCCTGCGTCCAGAACGCGAGCCCGCCCTCGCCGGTGATGTCGCCCTGGCCGAACCGCGAGTCCTTGGTGCCGCCGAACGAGAACGGCTCGCGCGGCACGGGCACGCCGATGTTGACGCCGATCATCCCGGCGGTGGCGCGGTCGGCGACGGCGCGGGCCACGGCGCCCGAGGTGGTGAACACCGAGCAGGCGTTGCCGTAGCGGTTCACCGCGTCGAGGGCGAGCGCCTCGTCGAGGGTCTTCACCCGCACCACGGTGAGCACCGGCCCGAAGATCTCCTCGGTGGCGCACGCCATGTCGGGCCGCGCGTGGTCGAGGATCGTCGGCCCGAGCCAGCTGCCCTCCTCGTAGCCGGGCGGCGGCCTCGCGGCGCGGCCGTCGAGGATCACCTTCGCGCCCTCGCGCTCGGCGCGCTCGAGGTGCGCGAGGATCCGCTCGCGGGCGGCGCGGTCGACGATCGCCCCCATGTCCTTGCCGAGCGCCATCGCGGCGGCGCGGTCGCGGATCTTCTCGATCAGCCGCGCGCCGTCGCCGATGGCGACCAGGAGCGAGGCCGCCATGCAGCGCTGGCCGGCGCAGCCGGTGAACGACGCCACCACGCCGGGCACCGTCACCGCCTCGTCGGCGTCGGGGGCGACGATCACCGGGTTCTTGGCGCCGCCGAGGCAGAGCGCGCGCTTCCCCTGGGAAGTGGCGCGCACGTAGACGTTCTTCGCCGCCGCGCTCGAGCCGACGAACGCCACCGCCTTGACGTCGGGGTGCTCGGCGAGCGCCTCGGCGACGGCGCGGCCGCCGTGGACGAGCTGGAAGACGCCGGGCGGGAAGCCCGCCTCGACGAGCAGCGCGCCGATGCGGCACATCGTCGACGGCACCTTCTCCGAGGGCTTCATGACGAAGCAGTTCCCGGTGGCGAGCGCGATCGGGAACATCCACATCGGCACCATCGCCGGGAAGTTGAAGGGCACGATCCCGGCGACGACGCCGAGGGGCTCGCGGCGCAGCTCGCAGGTGACGCCGCGGCTCACCTCGGTGGCGCCGCCGCGCTCGAGGTTCTGCAGCGAGAGCGCGTACTCGAGCACCTCGACGCCCTTGAGCACGCCGGCCTTGCCCTCGTCGCGGGTCTTCCCCGACTCCTGCGCGGCGAGGTCGCCGAGCTCGTCGAGGTGCGCGAGGAGCAGCTCGCGGAGGCGGAACAGCTTCTGGGCGCGCTCCTTGATCGGCGTCGCCCGCCAGCCGGGCGCGGCCGCCTTCGCCGCCGCCACCGCCGCGTCGACGTCGGCCTTCCCGGACGCCGGCACGCGGGCGACCACGCGCCCGGTGTAGGGGCTCACCACCTCCAGCGTCTCGCCGGAGGCGGCCGGGCGCTCCGCGTTGGCGACGAGGTTGCCCAGGCGGCGCGGCTCGGAAGGGACGTCGACCAGCTTCACGAAAATGCTCCTCGGCGCGCCCGCCGAACCATCGACGGCGCGCCACCCGGATCGGAGAGGTCCTTCGAAGGCCCCCCGCGCGGAACGCGGAAGCGGAAAGTCTAGCCAGGGCGCGGGGGTCGCCGGAAGGGGCGCGCGCGCCTGCTCGCGCGCGGTAGCGTCGGGTGCATGACGCACCGGGCCTCGATCCTCCCGCTCCTCGCGGCGGCGCTCCTCTCCGCCTGCGAGGAGGAGGCGTCGGGCGGCTACCCCGATCCGGACGGCGGCGACGACGGCGGCGGCGGCGACGGCGGCGCGGGCGGCGGCGGCC
>CAZDGH010000145.1:0-12955 GCA_964504805.1 uncultured Myxococcales bacterium
TCGCTCCGCCGCGCCGCCCGTTGGTGTCCCCTCGGGGATTCGAACCCCGGTTTCCGCCTTGAAAGGGCGGCGTCCTGGGCCTCTGGACGATGGGGACGGCCGCGCGTGTGGTCCCACGACGGGCGCGGGCGCGTCAAGGCTCGCCTGCTAGCGGACGACGACCTCGAGCTCGTAGCCGTTGGTGGCGCCGCCGTAGCCGTACACCTCGATCACGAACCGGCCCTCGCCGCCGCGCACCGTCTCCTCGTCGGCGGTGCTCTCGGAGACGTCGACGCGGGCCCCGCCGCCGTCGACGAGGCGGAGGTCGAGGTCGCCGTCGTCGTGGTCGAACCGGATGGTCGCCTCGAGCGACCGGCCCGCCGGGACCTTCACCTCGAGGCGGTCCACGTCGCCGTCGCAGATGGCGAGACCGCGGGTGACGCCGGCGGCGACCTCGCGGGGCGCGCCGTCGTTCGGCTCGAGCGCGTCGGTGCAGGCCGCCGCCGGCTGCGAGGCGAGCTCGCAGTACGGCGCCGCGTCCTGGCCGGCCTCGGCGTCCTCGGCGACGTCGCGCTGCTCGCAGAGCTCATCCTCGCTCCACGCCTTCCAGGTGCGGCCGGTCTCGGCGGCGAAGCGCGCCCAGCGCTCGTAGCCGTCGGCCTGGGCGCGGAAGACGGTCGGCGCCACGCACTGCGCCTCCTGCTCCTTGCGCGCGTAGTCCATCACCACCTCGAACATGCCCGCGTCGGTGGAGTTCCAGCAGCAGGTCTTCGAGCGCGCGTAGGAGAGCTCGGCGAGGACGTAGTCCTCGAGGGTGCGGTGCTCGGCGTCGACCTCGTCGGCGTCCATGCCCTCGCGGGCGAGCAGCGCCTTGAGCTCGTCCATCAGCTCCTCGCGGGCGATGCGCGCCGAGCAGGAGGCCGGGTGGGCGCGGAGGTGCTGCCGCTTCGCCTCGAGGGCGCGGAGGATCGCGGCCTTCTTCGCCTCGGGCGTCGGCTCCGAGAGCAGCTCCTCGAACCGCGCCGGGCGGGCGGCGATCGCCTCGAGGTCGGAGGCGGGGATCACCACCGCGGCGTCGGCGGCCGGCACCGCGTTGTGCCAGCGGCCGCTCTTGCGGATCGCCTGCTTCATCCGGCGCAGCCCGCCGCCGAGCTTCGCGTACGGGATGCCGTCGTCGGTCTCGCCGACGCCGCCGGTGATCTCGCTGGTGAAGTAGCGCTTCGAGTCGACCTCGTCCTCCCACACCGGCTGCCGGCGCGGCATCGAGCCCGACGCCAGGGTGACCTCGAGCTGCTCGCCCGCGCGGACCACGCTCTTCACCAGCAGCACGTGGCCGATGCCGTGGCGCTGCCAGCGCTCGACGAGGATGTCGCCCGGCCGCACCGCCTCGGGCTCGAGGTGGAACGCGTTCGCCTCGTCGGCGAGGTTCATCGAGCCGAACCAGTTGAGGAGGATGAGCTGGAACCAGCCCATCCGCTTGTTGAGGTAGAGGTCGTCGAACCACAGGCCGGCCTCGCGGGCGTCGTCGCCGAGCGCCTTCGCGCGCAGCGCGGCGTCGCTCGGCCAGCCGGAGGCCGGGATGGTCGGGCCGTGGTCGCGGTACTTGGTCTTGAAGTCGGGGCTGCCGCCGTACTTGCCGGCGTCGGTCCGCCAGCCGAAGTGGCCGAGGTAGACGCGCTTGCCCTTGGCGTCGGTGGCGGAGACGAAGAACGGCAAGGAGTACCAGCTCGCGAAGGTGGAGCGCAGGAAGAGCGCGACCTCGCTGCACTCGAGCACCGGGCCCTCGAGGGTGCGGCCGTAGGGCGTGGTGATCTGGAAGGTGACCCGACCGTCGGCGGCGGTGGTGCGCGGGAGCGCGTCGACCCACGCCGCGTACTTCTCCTCCCAGGTGAGGCCGCTGTTCGCGCCCCAGGCCATGCCGGCCTTCCGGGCGGCGGCGGTGTCGCGATCGCTCCAGCGCTCGGTGGCGGCCCAGACCTCGGTGGCCGCGCCGGCGACCTCGAGTGAGACGCCGCGGACGGCGTCGTCCTTGTCCTCGCCGGCCATGTCGAACGGCGGGCTCAGCTCGCCGTCCTCGACCTCGGCGGGCGCCTCGCCGCCGGGGCCGAAGGAGGTGGCCTCGCCGCAGGCGGCGAGGAGGGCGGCGAGGGTGAGCAGGGTGGCGCGGCGCATCGGAGCCTCCGGGATGGCGGCCGGGTAAGCAGGAGGCGTACCAGGTCCTACATCGGATCCATGGTCGTGATTTCAGGTGGTTGGAGCGGTGCGACGGCGCGCGGGATCGGTGCACACATGCTCCACCGGTGTGCGCATGTGCCTACCACCCTGGCATCGGGTAGGTTCGCCGGCCGGGAGGAACCATGGCCAGCCGCCGCGCGCGCGACGTCGAGAAGAGCTACCCGAGGGCCCGCTTCGTCGAGAAGCTGCGGCGCCTCGCCGACGCCCTCGAGCAGGGCAAGCCGTTCCGCATCCAGGTCGCGGGCGAGTCGCTCGTCGTCCCCGCCGACGCGCACGTGTCGGTCGAGCACGAGCGCGAGGGCGGCCTCGAGGAGCTCGAGCTGCAGGTCCGCTGGCGCCCCTGAGCGTGGCGTCGCCCCGCATCGAGCGCGTGCCTGTCCCCGCGCTCACCGCCCGGCAGAAGGACGAGGTCTGGGACCTCGCCGCCCGCTACACCGACACCACCCGCGAGGTGTTCGAGCGGAGCCTCGCGCAGAAGAAGGAGTGCGTGCTCATCCGCGAGCGGCGGTCGGGCGCGCTCGTCGGCACCGGCTCCGTCGACGTCTCCGACGTCGACCGCGAGGGCCGGAGGGTGAAGGTGATCTACTCGGGGAACCTGATCTTCTCCGAGGCGGTGCGCGGCCAGGCGCTCGTCGAGCGGATCGGCTTCGGCTACTTCGCGCGGGCGCGGCTCCGCGCGCCGCTCACGCCGATCTGGCTCTTCTACGACACGTTCTCGGTGAAGAGCTACCTCATGCTCCCGCGGAACTTCGCCACCTTCTGGCCGCGCTTCGACCGGTCGACGCCGCCGTGGGAGGCCGCGCTCCTCGACGACCTCGCGCGGCGGCGCTACGGCGAGGCGTGGGATCCGGCGCGCGGGATCGTGCGGAGCGCCGGCGACCGCACGCTGAAGCCGTGGGTCGCGCCGGTGACCGAGGCGCTCCGCGAGGACCCGCACGCGCGCTTCTTCGAGGAGAAGAACCCCGGCTACCGGAGCGGCGACATGCTCGCGGTGATGACGCCGCTCGACGCCCGCAACTGGGCGAGCGTCGCGAGGAGCGTGGCGCGGGGGCTCGGGAGGCGGCGGCGGTAGGTCAGTCGCACCCGCCGGCCGCGATCGCCTGCTCGAGCGGCAGGGCGCAGTCGTGGGCGAACGGCGGGCCGTCGACCAGGACGCAGCCTGCCGGCCCCTCGAGCTCGCAGGCGCAGCCGCCGGCCTCGCACTCCATGCGCGAGACGGTGAACGGGAGCTCCCGGCCGAGATCGGCGGCGACCCGGGACAGATAGGCCGAGCAGGCGTCGAGGCAGGCGGCGTCGTCGGTGCCCGGCTCGCAGGCCGGCGACTCGCTCGTCTCGTAGAGGCAGGAGCCGTCGCGCGACGGCCGGACGCAGCCGGTGGACGTCTCTCGGAGCAGCGTGTGGAAGCCCCCGCCTTCGAGCTCGCACGCGCACACCGTCTGGTCGAAGAGCGCGCCGCACTCGGAGAGCTCGAAGCGGGTACAGCGGGCGCCGGTGAGCCGCCACGGCGACTGGCGCGGCGCCCCGCGTTCGCGACGCGCCTCCTCGCACTCGGCCTCGCAGTCGGCGGCGACGTCGCACGACGAGTCGCACGAGCCGATCCCACGGAGCCCCGGCGCGAGGCAGCTCACCACCGGCGTGCGAGTCCCCGGCGATTCGCGGGGCCCGGCGCTCTCCGGATCGGCGAGGTCACAGCCGGCGAGCGCGAGGGCGGCGAGGGCGAGGGCGAGCGCGCGCATGAGGCGATCGTGCGCGACGCGCGCCCCGCGACGGAAGCCCCGGGGGCGAGAAGGCGTATTCCGCGCCGCTAGTGCACCGACGGCGGCGGCTCGAGCTCCGGGAGCCGCTCGAACTCCACCAGGAACTTCGTCCCCTCGCGGTCCTCGATGTCGAGGCACTCGAGGCCGCCGCCCGGCGTGAACCTCGCGTAGACGCGCTTCGGCGCGAAGATGCGGTGCTCGAGCTCGCGTCCTTCCGGCTTCACGCGGATGACGACGTCCTGGCCCTCGAGGGCGATGCCGGCGAACGGCAGGTGGCGCCCGGCGTCCACCTCGCCGATCGAGGGCCCGTCGGCCTCGACGTGGACCGGCGCGCCCTGGCCGCGCTGCGCGAGCTCGGCGAACCACGGCGTCCAGGCGTCGCGGGGGATCTCCCGGGTGAAGGTGCGGTCTTCCATCGCACGACCTCCTCGCGGGAGAAGCTGCCCACGGCGAGGTCGTGGCGCGCGGCGGCACGCAGGGCGTGCTACCGGGCGCGCGCCCGGCCGACCATGAACGCGACCGCGGGGCCCATGTGCACCGGCTCGACGCGGACGCCGGGGCGCGAGAGCGGGTAGACGCGGAACACCTCGTCGCAGAAGCCCTGGCCGACCTGGGTGACCCCGGCGAAGTCGACGACGATCTCGTCGAAGGCCTCGAGGCCGGCGAGGAGCCGCTTCGCCTCCGAGCGCGAGACGAAGGAGGTGCCGTGCTCGGAGAGCCGCACGCGGGCGCGCGTCTTCGAGCGGGAGGGGTCGGGTTCGTCGCTCATCAGGCGATACCGTGCGGTTCGCGCCACATCCGGAGAGGAGCCTGCGGTGCCGGGCGCGGCATCGTCAACCGTCCGGCGCCTCGGATCCTGGTAACGTGCGCGGCCCTTTTCGCGAGGTGGGACGTGCCCGGGATCTCCGTCGGCGTGGACTTCGGCACGGCGAACAGCGCCGCCGCGCTCCCGGCCGGCGGCGCGAGCGACCACGCCCGGGTGCTCTCGATCGACGCGGCAGGCGACGACCCGCGGCTCCTGCGCTCGGTGCTCTTCTTCCCCGAGGACGGCAAGGACGTCTGCGCCGGAGGCGAGGCGGTGCGCCGCTACCTCGACGAGGGCGAGGGGCGCTTCCTGCAGTCGATGAAGAGCTTCCTGCCCTCGACCTCGTTCGACCGCACCGAGATCCGGCGGCGGAGCTACCGGCTCGAGGAGCTGCTGGCGATCCTGCTCCGCCGGCTGCGCGAGGGCGTCGAGGCGGCGGCGGGGGCGCCGGTCGACCGCGCGGTCTTCGGGCGGCCCGCGGTGTTCTCCGAGGAGCCGGAGCGCGACCGGCTCGCCGAGGACCGCCTCGCCGCCGCCGCCGAGCTCGCCGGCTTCCCGAGGCCGACCTTCCTGATCGAGCCGATCGCCGCGGCGCTCGCCTACGAGGAGACGCTCTCCCGCGACGAGCTGGTGCTCGTCGGCGACCTCGGCGCCGGCACCTCCGACTTCACCCTGATGCGCCTCGGCCCCGGCCGCGGCGCCACCATGGACCGCCGCGCCGACGTCGTCGCCTCGTTCGGCGTGCACTGCGCCGGCGACCGCTTCGACGCCGCCATCGTCGAGCACCGGCTCCTCGCCCGCTTCGGCGCCGGCGTGCGCTACAAGCCCGACCAGCGCCTGCTCCCGCTGCCGGCGTGGCTGCCCCGCAAGCTCCTCGCCTGGCACGAGCTCGCGCTGCTCCGCGAGAAGAGCACCCTCGAGTTCCTGCGGAAGGCGAGGCTCTCCGCCGACGATCCGGCCGCGCTCGGCAACCTCATCCGCCTGGTCGAGGACAACCTCGCCTACCACCTCTACCGCGCGGTCGAGCTCGCGAAGCGCGCCCTCGGCAGCGCCGACGAGGCGGTGGTCTCGTTCCACGACGGCGGCATCGACGTGGAGGAGCGGATCACCCGCGCCCAGTTCGAGGCCTGGACCGCGCCGCTCCGCGCCGAGCTCTCGGCGGCGATCGACCGCGTCGTCGAGCGCGCCGGCGGCGCCGTGCCCGACGCCATCTTCCTCACCGGCGGCACCTCGAGGATCCCGTCGGTGCGCGCGCTGTTCGCCGCGCGCTTCGGCGAGGGCCGCCTCCGCGAGGGCGACTCCTTCACCTCGGTGGCGGCGGGGCTCGGGCGGGCGGCGGCGCGGAGCTAGCGGACCTGCTCGACCAGCAGCTCGAACACCCGCTCCGGCGCACCGCGGCCCTTGAGCGCGTGGGCGCCGCGGTCGGCGAGCGGGAAGGCGTCGCCGAGGAGCTCGGCGGTGCGGGCGCCGACGAAGACCTCGGCGCCGCGGGCGAGGGACTGGAGGCGATCGGCGACGTTCACCGGGTCGCCGATGACGGTGAACTCCATCCGCTCGAGGCTGCCGACGTTGCCGACCAGCACCTCGCCGGTGTTGACGCCGACGCCGACCTCGATCCGCGGGCCGCCGCCCGGCGGCGCGAGCGAGCGGAGGTTCCTCTTGAGGTCGACGGCGGCGCGGCAGGCGGCGATGGCGCCGACCTCCGGCACCGCGCCCTCGCGGAAGATCGCCATCACCTTGTCGCCGATGAACTTGTCGACGAAGCCGCCGTGGGCGGCGATGGCGTCGATCATCACCCGGAAGTAGGTGTTGAGCACCGCGTGCAGCGCCTCGGGCGCGAGCCGCTCGGCGAGGCCGGTGAAGCCGCGGATGTCGGCGAAGAGGACGGTGCAGGTGCGGCGCTCGCCCTCGAGCTCGGGGCCGCGGGCGCGGGCGAGGAGCCGCTGCACCACGTCGCGCGAGACGTAGCGCGAGAACGAGTCGATGAGCAGCTCGCGCTCGGTGACGTCGTCGAGCATCACCACCGTGCCCTCGGGCTCGCCCTCGCGGTCGTACATCCGCTGGGCCCGCACGTACCCGTGGCGCACGGTGCCGTCGAGGCGGGCGAGGCGGACCTTGGTCATCGGCAGCCGGCCGGTGGCGCGGACGCGCTCGATCATGCCGCCGACGTCGAGGCCCTCGAGGCCGCGGAACGCCTCGGTCACGGTGCGGCCGAGCACCTCCTCCGCGGGGATGCCGACGATCTCCTCCATCCGCGAGGTGTAGAGCGTCACCCGCTGGGTGGCGAAGTCGGCGGCGAGGAGGCCGCTCGAGAGGCTCTCGATCACCCGGCGGTTGAACTCGTTGGCGGCGTCGAGGGCGCGGCCGGCGCGCCCGGCCTCGGTGGCGAGCTGCCGCTCGTGGGCGAGGAGCTCCTGGTAGGCGCGCTCGAGGGCCTGGTTCTTCGCCTCGAGCTGCCGCGCCGTCGCCTCGGCGTAGACGCTCGACGCCGTGGCGGCGAGCCGGTGCAGGATCTCCTCGATCTCGGCGAAGCCGCGGGCGACCGCGGGGTCGTGCTCCTTGCCGCCGGACCGGAGCAGCTCGCGGAGCACCGGGAAGCAGAGCAGCACCGCGCCGACGTAGTCGGACGGCGCGAAGCCCTGGGACACGCGGCGCTTCGCCACCGCGACGAGGCGCTCGCCGAGGCCGTGGCTGTCGCCGCCGTCGACGAGCTGGACCACGTCGTCGAGGAAGCCGTCGACGCTGGCGCGCAGCTCGGGGCGGGCCATCTGCGCGTAGCGCGGGAGCGCCTCGGCGATCCGGGCGGTGAGGCGGTCGAGGAAGATCTCGCGGTGCGCGACGACGATCGCGAGCGCAGCGTTACCGGGCAAAGGCGCGCCTCCGTGGATCGCGAGCATAGCCCGGGGCCGCCCGTGCGACAGCGGCGCCGATCCGGGCTGACGGGCGGTGCCGCGGCGGGCGAAGCTGCCGCCATGAAGGTCCTCCTCTTCGGCGCCACCGGCATGGTCGGGCAGGGCGTGCTCCGCGAGTGCCTGCTCGATCCGGACGTGGAGCAGGTGCTCTCGGTCGGCCGCACCGCGCTCGGGCAGCGCCACGAGAAGCTCGAGGAGCTGCTCGTGCCCGACCTGCTCGACCTCTCGAAGCTCGAGGAGCGGCTCGTGGGCCTCGACGCCTGCTTCTACTGCCTCGGGATCTCCTCGGTCGGCGTCTCCGAGGCGGACTACCGCCGCGTCACCGTGGACATGCCGCTCGCCGCCGCCCGCGCGCTCGGGCGGACGAGCCCGGGCGTCACCTTCGTCTACGTCTCCGGCGCCGGCACCGACGCGAAGAGCCGCACGATGTGGAAGCGGGTGAAGGGCGAGGCCGAGGAGGCGCTGCTCGCCGCGCCGCTCCGCGCCGCGTACATGCTCCGTCCCGCCGGCATCCAGCCGCGCCACGGCATCCGCTCGAAGACCGCGCTCTACCAGGCCGTGTACACGGTGACCGGCCCGCTGCTCCCCGCGCTGCGCGCCGCGTTCCCGCGGTACGTCACCTCCACCGACGCGGTGGGCCGCGCGATGCTCGCCCTCGCGCGGCGCGGCGCTCCGAAGCGGATCCTCGAGAACGACGACGTCGAGGCGCTCGCGCGCGGCGAGCTCCGCGTTGCTGCCGGCGCCGGCGGTCAGTAGGGGCAGTTCTGCATGCAGATGCAGTCGCCGTAGCTGCCGCAGCAGTAACCGAAGCCGGCGCCGCAGCCCGCCGGCTGGCACGAGCCCTGGCACATGCAACCGCTGCCGGTGCAGCAGCCGGGGAGGCCGCTGCAGGCCGAGAGGCAGTCGGAGCAGGCGTCGCCCGACGCGCCGCCGCCGGGGTCGGGCGTGGGCGACTCGCTGGTCGCCTGGCTCCCGTCGCCCACGTTGTAGAAGCCGTCGTACTTGTCGCAGGAGGCGGGGTTCGTCTCGCCGGCGATCAGGTACCAGGACTCCGGGTAGTCGGCGCCGTCGCCCTCGTACCAGCCGAGCCACACCTCGCAGCCGCCGCACGCGTAGGCCTCGAGGCAGCTCATCCAGCCGACCCGATCGGCGGGGCTGCCCTCGCCGGCGACCTGCCGGCAGTCGAGCAGGTCGAGCCGCTCGAGCACGCCGCCGCGGAGCTCGAGCGCGAGCTGCGGCGCCGGCGCCGGCCCGAGCGCCTCGGTCAGCCGGGCCACCGCGAGCGCGTCGGGGGACGCCTCGCAGCGCGGGCTCGCGCCGCCGCCGTCACCGCCTTCGCCGCCGTCGGAGCCGCCGCCCTCCTCGCCCGGCGGATCCGGGACCTCGTCCTCCTCCCCACCGCTTCCCAGGCACGAGCCCGCGACCAGGATGGCCGCGAGCGGGACGATCGAGCGGAACATGTCGGTCTCTCCTCTCCCGAAGCCGATCGCCTCCTTCGTGGGGCGACGCGCTCGCGGGGCTGACGCCGGGATTACACGCGACGTGCCACCGCGAGCGGGGGCGCTCCGGACCGGCACCGCACCCGCGACCTCGTGCTGGACGGTTCACCAACGGTGCGCTGGACCGTACGATGCGCCCCGGGGAGCTCGGGACGGCGGCGGCGGAGCCGCCCCGGCGCGAGCGCGGCGGCAGGCGCGGTTCTCGCAAGCCGGGCGTCGCAGCGAAGAGGAGGACGGACGATGCGAAGGACGGGAGCCTGGCTCGCCGCCTCGGCGGCGCTCGCCGCGTGTGGCGAGGACCTGGCGCGGCTGCAGACGGTGCCCGAGCCGACGGTCGGGATCGACGAGCTCGAGCAGCGCGCCGCCTCGGCCGTCGACGTGCTCTGGGTGATCGACAGCTCGGGCTCGATGGAGGACGAGCAGGCGGCGCTGGCGGTGAACCTCTCCCGGTTCATCGAGGCGCTCGCGCTCTGCCGCGGCTCCGGCGTCGAGGGCGACCTCTGCCAGCTCGAGACGCGGACCTGCTCGGTGAGCGGCGCGCCGTGCGTGCCGGTCGACTACCACGTGGGCGCGATCACCATGGACCTGGCGAGCCCGGACGAGCGAGGCAAGCTCCGGCTCGTCGGCCGCTGCGTGCCCGCGGTGGGCAGGCCGCCGGCCGGCGACGTGGTGCGCTGGTGCCGGAGCGGCGCGCACTGCGCCGACCGCCCCGGCGCCGACGACTACCACCCCGAGAACGTGGTCTGCGACGGGTCGCAGGGGATCCGCTGGGCCACGCCGGCCACTCCGTCGATGCTGGGCGCGTTCGCGCGCATGGTCGTCGTCGGCACCGAGGGCTCGGCCGTCGAGCAGGGGCTCGCCGCCGCGGCGCTCGCGCTCGGCGTGGCGAACGACGAGGGCGGCGAGCCGCTCGGCCTGCCGTTCGAGAACGTCGGCTTCCTCCGCGAGGACGCGCTGCTCTACGTGGTCTTCCTCACCGACGAGGACGACGAGTCGCCGGGCTCCGCCGCGCAGTACGCGCGCTCGTTCGAGACGCTCAAGGGGCCGGGGAACGAGGCCCTCGTCTCCGTCGGCGCCATCGTCGGCGATCCGGATCCCGACGGACCGGACGGCGCCGCCGAGGGCTCGTGCACCGGCAACGGGAACCTCCTCACCGCGAACGCGCCCGGGAAGCGCTACCTCGAGGTGGCGATCGCGTCGCGGGGCCTCGAGCCCGAGGTCCGGGGCTGCGACGGCGTGCAGCTCGGCTGCGCGCCGTCCGAGCTGTGCGCGATGCCGCTCCACGACCTGCCCGGGCTCTGCCTGCCGGCGGGGTGCGGAAGCGACGACGACTGCGGCGGCTTCACTTGCGCGGGCGGCCGCTGCGAGGCGGCGCCGGACGCGCTGCTCGGGCACCTCGAGCGACAGGCGGTGTGGGCCTCGATCTGCGCGCCCGACTACGCGGCGGTGCTCGAGGGCCTCGGGCTCGCCGCCGCCGGCCTCCGCCGGAAGTTCCCGCTGTCGCGCTGGCCGGACTGCGCGGTGCAGGTGCCGTGCGGAGACGACGGGGCGTCGCGCCCGGGGCTGTGCGTCCTGGTCGACGGCGCCGAGGTGCCGCGCGGCGCGGACGGCTACACCTACGACCCGGTCGGGAACGCGATCTTCTTCGGCGGCGGCTACGTGCCGCCGCCCTCGGCCAAGCTCGAGGTGCGCTACGGCGTGAACGAGCTCGCCGGTCCGGGGTGCGCGCCATGAAGCGGCTCGTCCTCCTCTGCCTCGCCGTCCTCTGCGCCGGGTGCCCCGCCGAGGAGACCGGCCCCTGCGCCTCCGACGCCGACTGCCCGGCCGGCTCCGCGTGCGACGCCGGCGTCTGCGTCTGCGTCACCGACGAGGCGTGCGCCCCCGGCTCGTTCTGCAACCCGCAGCACGTCTGCCAGCTCCGGCAGGGCTGCCGCTCGAGCGAGGACTGCGGCGACGAGCTCACCTGCGATCTGCCGAGCGGCGCCTGCGTCGCGGCCGGCAGCTGCGAGCAGGACCTGCAGTGCGCCGTCGGCTCCATCTGCGCCGGAGGCAGCTGCGTGCCCGGCTGCCGCACCGCCGCCGACTGCCCGCTCGGCTCCGCCTGCCGGTCCGACGGCGGCCGCGGCACCTGCGACGTCGCCGCCTGCGAGGACGGCACGTTCTGCGAGCCCGGCCTCGTCTGCCGCGAGGGCGGCTGCGTCACGTTCGATCACCCGACGCACTGCAGCTCCTGCGACGGCACGCCCTGCGGCGACGGGGCGATCTGCGTGGCGAACGTCCGCCACCCGAGCCTGAGCACCGAGGAGGCGCAGTGCGGCGCGCTCTGCGACGACGCCGGCGACTGCCCCGGCTCGCACTCGTGCCGCGCGATCGGCGGCGCCACCTGCGAGCGGGACCGCGACTGCGCCGACTTCTCGTACGCCCCGAGCTGCCTCGGCACCTGCACGGGGTCGAACGCCTCGTGCTTCGACGACTCGAACTGCGGCGCCGGCTCGCGCTGCGACGCCGGGCGGCGGCGCTGCGTCGACGACGGCCGCGGGAGCTGCACCTCCGACGCGGACTGCGGGCCGACGCCGCTGTGCACCGACTTCTTCGGGACCGGCTCGAAGATCTGCCTGCGGGCGCCGTTCGAGGCGTGCCGGACGAGCGCCGACTGCCTCTGCGGCGAGGACGGCTGCATGAACACGCCGCGGGCGTGCGGCACCGCCGCCGACTGCGACGTGCCGTGCGTCGGTGGCACCTGCATCGTCGGCCGCGCCTGCGTGCCGTTCCCCGAGCTCGCCTGCGAGGACCTTCGGTAGGAGCCTGCGCCGCAGCCGGCGGATCGCCGCGACCGGCTCCGGGGAGTTGCGGCGGCTCGCCGGCTGCGGCGAGAGTTCGCCCGTGCCCGTGATCCTCGGCGACCGCTTCGAGCTCGACCGCCCGGTGGCGTCCGGCGGCATGGGCACGGTGCACCGCGCCCTCGACCGCCGCGACGGCCGGACCGTGGCGGTGAAGGTGCTGCGCGAGCTCGACGAGCCGTCGCGGCGCCGCTTCCTGCGGGAGGCCGAGCTGCTCAAGCGGCTCGCCCACCCGAACCTCGCGCGCTTCGTCGCCGCCGGGGTGACGCCCGGCGGCGCGCCGTTCCTCGCCATGGAGTGGCTCGACGGCGAGGACCTCCGGGCGCGGCTCGCGCGCGCGCCGCTCTCGGTCGACGAGGCCGTCGCGCTCGGCCGCGCGGTGGCGGCGGGGCTCTCGGCGCTGCACGGCCTCGGGATCGTCCACCGCGACGTGAAGCCGGCGAACGTGCTCCTCGCCGGCGGCGAGGCGGCCGACGCGCGGCTCATCGACCTCGGGATCGCGCGGGAGCTCGACGGCTCGCGGGTCACCGCCACCGGCGCCGTGATCGGCACCGCCGGCTACCTGCCGCCCGAGCAGGCCCGCGGCGACGCGCACGTCGACGCCCGGGCCGACGTGTTCGGCCTCGCCTGCACGCTGTGGGAGGCGCTCGCCGGCGAGCCGCCGTTCGGCCGCGGCCCGACGCTGCAGGTGCTCGCCCGGACCATCTTCGAGGAGACGCCATCCGTACGGGAGCGGAAGCCGGAGGTGACGGAGGCGCTCGACCGGCTCCTGCGGCAGGCGATGTCGAAGGACCCGGCGGAGCGGCCCGAGGACGCGGCGGCGTTCGCGCGGCGGCTCGCCTCGCCCGACGCCGGGCCCGCGCCGGCGCGGCCGGCGACGGCGCGCGGCAACCTCCCGCCGGATCGCAGCGGGTTCGTGGGCCGGAGC
>CAZDGH010000146.1:0-12559 GCA_964504805.1 uncultured Myxococcales bacterium
GGTTACCCGCCTCGCCTCCCGTCTCGTGCGCCTCGCGACGGCGTCTTGCCGCGACCGGCTCCTAGTTCGCGCTGACGTTCAGCACGAAGTCGCCGGACTGGAACCGCGGCCCGTCGACGACCAGGTAGTACGTCCCGGCGCCGAGGAGCATGTCGAAGCTGCTCGCGGTGCCGAGGCCCGGGCCGTCGTCGGAGCAGGCGACCTGGGTCGCCGCGCTGCCGCAGGTGCCCTCGAGGTAGAGCACCGTGTCGAAGCCCGAGCCCGCGGTGTCGGCGTGCAGCGTCACCTGCTGCGAGACGACGAGCTGGTAGATGACGTCGGGGCCGCGAGAGCCGCCGCACGGCGCGGCGCCGACGGAGTTGTTCACCATCCCCGCGGTGCTGCCGGTGAACGTCTGGGCGAAGCCCGGCGCGACCTGGACCTCGGGGGCGCCGAGGCAGGTGTCGTAGGTCTCGACCTGCGCGTTGAGGACGTAGTTGCCGCCCTGGCCGCCGCCGAAGGTGTCGACGAAGAGGTGGTACGTGCCCGGCTGGAGGTGGTTCAGCGCCCCGTCGAGGCCATCGGAGCCCGGCAACAGCGACGCGTTGCCCGGGTTCGTGCCGCTGTCGTCGTCGCAGGCGATCTCGGTCGCGGCGTCGTCGCAGGTGGTGCGGACGTACAGCGACGTGTCGTACGCCGAGCCGTTGGTGTCGAACCGCGCCCGGCCGGGGACGTCGAGCGAGAAGGTGTAGAGGACATCCGGCCCGCGCGACCGGCCGGCGCAGGTCGACTGGAAGTCGTTGCCCTGGTTCGCGGTCGAGCCGGAGAACGTCGAGCTCCCGAGCGGGATCTCCGCCACCACGTCCTGGCACGGCCCGCAGATGTCGGTGTGGACGCAGCCCTGGACGAGGTCGCAGGTGTCGGCGGTGCACGGGTCGCCGTCGTCGCAGCCGAGCTCGGTGCTGACGCAGCCGCCCGCCGCCGGGTCGCAGACGTCGGTGGTGCAGGAGTCCCCGTCGTCGCAGACGACCGGCGTGGACGCGCAGCCGCCGGTCGCCGCGTCGCAGGCGTCGGTGGTGCACGGGTCGCCGTCGTCGCACGCGAGCGCCACGTGCTCGCAGCCCGTCGGGCCGCACGAGTCGGCGGTGCACGGGTCGCCGTCGTCGCAGCCGTTCGCCACGAACCGGCACTGGCCGGTGCCCGGGTCGCAGCTGTCGGTGGTGCACGACGAGCCGTCGTCGCAGACGACCGCCGACGCCACGCAGGCGCCGTTCACGCACGAGTCGGTGGTGCAGCCGTTCCCGTCGTCGCAGACGATCGGCTCGGCGGTGCAGAACCCGTTCACGTCGCAGGCGTCGGCGGTGCACGGGTCGCCGTCGTCGCAGGCCGGCGCGGTGTGGGAGCAGCCGGTCACCGCGTGGCACTGGTCGTCGGTGCAGGCGTTGCCGTCGTCGCACGAGATCGGCGCGAACTGGCAGCCGCGGGCGCGGTCGCAGGAGTCGACGGTGCAGGCGCTGCCGTCGTCGCAGGCGACCGGCGCGGTGACGCAGCCGCGGACGCGGTCGCACGCGTCCACGGTGCAGGCGTCGCCGTCGTTGCAGACCACGTTGGTCCGCACGCAGCCGCGGACCGGATCGCACGAGTCGTTGGTGCAGGCGTTGCCGTCGTCGCACGAGCGCGCCACGTTGCGGCAGCCCTGGACCGGGTCGCAGCTGTCCTGGGTGCAGGCGTTGCCGTCGTCGCAGGAGCGCGGCGTGCTGGTGCAGCCGTTCGGACCGCAGACGTCCACGGTGCACGCGTCGCCGTCGTCGCAGGCCTGCGGGTTCGCCGCGCACTGGCCGGTGGCCGGGTCGCAGACGTCGGTGGTGCAGGCGTTCCCGTCGTCGCAGACGATCGGCTGGTTGCGGCAGCCCTGGACCGGGTCGCAGCTGTCGGTGGTGCAGCGCGAGCCGTCGTCGCACGAGATCGCGGTGTGGACGCAGCCGTTCGGCCCGCAGGCGTCGGCGGTGCAGGCGTTGCCGTCGTCGCAGGAGAGCGGCGTCGACACGCAGCCGAGCCGCGGATCGCAGCTCTCGACCGTGCACGGGTCCCCGTCGCCGCACGCGGTCGCCACGTCGATCGGCCGGTTCACGCAGCCGGTCGCCGAGGAGCAGCTGTCGTCGGTGCAGGCGTCGCCGTCGTCGCACTCGATCGCCGTGAAGAAGCAGCCGATCTGCGCATCGCAGGCGTCGGTGGTGCAGGCGTCGCCGTCGTCGCAGACCTGCCCGGGGCCGCAGCTGCGCGAGACGCACCGGCCGGCGACGCAGGTCTCGTCCGGCGGGCAGTCCCAGTCGCCGAAGCACGCCGGCTGCACGCAGACGCCGCCCTCGCAGATGTTGCCGTTCGAGCAGTCGGCGTCGGTCGCGCAGAGGTTCGGGACGCAGCGGCCGGCCGCGCACATCTCGCCGGCGCCGCACTCGAAGTCGGAGAAGCACTCGGGCTGCACGCACTGCCCGCCGTCGCAGATCTGGCCGAACGAGCAGTCGCCGTCGTCGCCGCAGAGCTGCGCCTCGCAGCGGCCGCCGACGCAGGACTGGCCGGGCTGGCAGTCGAAGGCGTCCACGCACTGCGCCGGGCCGCACTGGCCGTTCTGGCAGATCCGGCCGTCGCCGCAGTCGGCGTCGGACGAGCAGGTGTTCGGGTCGGGGAAGCAGAAGCCGAAGGTGCAGACCTCGCCCGCCCCGCAGTCCTCGTCGCGGACGCACTGCGCCGCCGGCACGCAGAAGCCGAACTCGCACTCCTCGCCCCGGCCGCAGTCGGCGTCGCTCGAGCACTGCGGCGGCACGTCCGGGATGCAGAGGCCGGCGAAGCAGCTCTCGAACGGCTGGCAGTCCTGGTCGTCGACGCAGCCGTTCGGCACGACGCACGCGCCGTCCACGCACTGCATCGAGCCCGACGGGTCGACGACGAGGCAGTCGGCGTCGGAGAAGCAGGTCAGCGGCGGCGCGCAGAAGCTGTTCACGCAGGTGAAGCCGTCCTGGCAGTCGGCGTCGCGGCGGCAGGTGCCGGGCTGGCAGGTGCCGAAGTTGCAGATCTGGCCGTTCGGGCAGTCGCCGTCGGCGGCGCACTCGGCGTCGGGGACGCAGGCGCCGTTCTGGCACATCTGGCCCGACGGGCACTCGGCGTCGCGCACGCAGCCCGACTGGCAGGAGCCGTTGCGGCAGCGCTCTCCCGCGGGGCACTGGGCGTCCTGCGTGCAGCCGACGAAGACGCAGCGGTTCGCCTGGCAGAGCTCGAGGTTCCCGCAGTCCGAGTTCTGGAAGCACTCGGCGGCGGTGCAGCTGCCGGCCTCGCAGATGAAGCCCGGCAGGCACTGGGCGTCGCTCGCGCAGTTCGTCCGCGGGAGGCAGCGGCCGCCGAAGACGTCGCAGAACTCGTTCGGCGCGCAGTCGGCGTCGCCCGTGCACTCCGGGCCCGGCACGCACTGCGCGGTCCGGGTGTCGCAGACCTCGCCGGGACCGCAGTCGCCGTCGACGCGGCACGGCACCGGGGTGCAGAAGCCGCCGAACGGCTCGCAGAACTGGCCGTCGGGGCAGGTCACGCCGCGGCACAGCTCCGAGACGCACTGGTTGTTCTCGCAGACCCACGGCCAGCCCGGGCAGTCGGCGTCGCCGAGGCAGTCGGCGTCGACGCAGGTCCGCGTGTTCATGTCGCAGAGCTCGCCCGGCGCGCAGTCGAAGGTGCCGCGGCAGCCCGGGACGCAGGTGAGCGACATCCAGTCGCAGACCGTGCCCGGCGGGCACTCGTTGTCGGTGGTGCAGCCGGGCACGCAGGCGCCGGTGTTCGGATCGCACTGCTCGCCGAGCGGGCAGCGGACCCCGACGCAGAGGCTCGGCTCGCAGGTCCGGGTGCGCGCGTCGCAGAAGAAGTCCGGCTGGCACTCCCAGTCGCCCTGGCAGCCGCAGCAGACGCAGTCGCCGGTGTCGACGTCGCAGGTGAGGCCCGGAGCGCAGTCGCTCGGCACCGTGCAGCCGTTCACCGGCTCGCAGGTGAAGGTGGCGAGGTCGCAGCGGAAGCCGACCGGGCAGTCGCGGTCGCGCTGGCAGAACGGGTTCTGCACCTCGCAGCGCGCGGTGGCCGGGTTGCAGAACATCTGCCGCGGGCAGTCCTGGTCGCCCTGGCAGCCCGGCACGCACTGGCCGGCCTCGCAGACGTTCGGCAGCTCGCAGTCGCCGTCGTCGGCGCAGCCCTGGCCGGCGCACTGCCGGGTGTTCGGATCGCAGAAGCCGTTCGGGCACTCGGCGTCGCTGCGGCAGCCGGGCCGGCACTGGTTGCTGCCCTGGTCGCAGACCTCGCCCGGGTCGCAGTCGCGATCGCGGCGGCAGCCCTCGGTGCACTGGCCGAGCTCGCAGAAGGAGCCGCGCGGGCAGTCTCGGTCGACCTGGCACTCGGGCGCCGGCGTGCAGAAGAAGAACTCGCAGCGGAAGCCGCGGCCGCAGTCGGCGTCGACGCGGCACTCGGGCACGAAGCAGCCGCCGAAGAGGCAGACCTCGCCCGGGCGGCAGTCGGCGTCGGAGGCGCACTGGCCGAGGGTGCACTGGCCGTCGACGCAGATCATCCCGAACTCGGCGCAGTCGTCGTCGCTCCGGCAGGAGAGCAGCGGCTCGCAGCGGCCGGCGTTGCAGGCCCAGCCGGCCTGGCAGTCGGCGTCTCCGTTGCACTGGTTCGGCTGGCAGCGGCCGAGCTCGCAGATCTGGCCCGGGCCGCACTCCGCGTCGCTCGCGCAGTTCGGCGGCGCCATGCACTGGCCGAGCTCGCAGACCTGTCCCGCGGGGCAGTCGGCGTCGCGCACGCAGCCGTTCGGCGAGGTGCACTGGCCGTTCTCGCAGGTGCGGCCGGGGCGGCAGTCGCGGTCGCGGTCGCAGCCGGGCTCGCACCCGCCGTCGCGGCAGACGTTCTCCGGCGGGCAGTCGCGGTTCGTGGCGCAGCCGCCGACGCAGACGCCCTCCTGGCACTGCTGGCCCGGCGGGCAGCGCACGCCCTGGCACGGGTCGACCCGGCGGCAGGCCGGAGGCTCGGTGTTGCGATCGCAGAAGAAGCCCTGCGGGCAGCCGGTGGTGAGGCAGTCGTCGGGCTGGCAGGTGCCGTTCACGCAGCTCGAGCCCGGCGGGCAGCCGCCCTCGCAGCCGATGGGCTCGCAGACGCCGCGGTTGCACGCGGAGCCCGGCGGGCAGTCGGCGTCGGTGCGGCAGCCCTCGACGCACTGGCGGTCCTCGCAGAAGAAGCCGCGCGGGCAGTCGGCGTCGCTCTGGCAGCCCTCGTCGGGCACGCACGTCCCGTCCAGGCAGAGGAAGCCCGGCTGGCAGTCGTCGCTCGTCTGGCAGACGTTCGGGACGCAGGCGCCGTCCTCGCAGCGGACCGGGCAGAGGTCCTCGCCGAGCGGATCGCAGCCGCAGTCGGCGTCGGTCCGGCAGCCGGTCGGCACGCAGGCGCCGGCGACGCAGGCGAGCTCGCACGGCACCTCGCCGTCGCAGCAGTCCTCATCGGTGGCGCAGGTCTCGGGGACGCAGTCGGCGTTCACGCAGGTCGTGCCCGGCGGGCACGGGATGGCGCAGCCGCCCTCCTGGCAGCTGCCGCCGACGCAGACGTCGCCGGGGAGGCAGTCGGCGTCGGTGGCGCACTCGTCGACGCACAGGCCCGCGCGGCAGATCTTGCCGGCGGGGCAGTCGGTGTCCGCCTCGCACCCGTCCTCGCGGTCGACGCAGGTGCCGCCGATGCAGACCTCGTCCTGGCGGCAGTCGCCGTCGGAGAGGCAGGTCTCGTCGTCGGGGACGCAGCGGCCCGGGACCGGCTCGTCGGCGGCGGGGTCCGCGCCTGCGCAGCGGTAGCCCTCGGCACAGTCGCCGTCGACGGCGCAGAAGTCGGGCGACGTGCGGCCGCAGGCCGAGAGGGCCGCGGCGACGAACGTCGCGAAGATGATCGCTCTGCGCATCGCACACCCCGGTCGCGGGGATCCGGGCTCGATCCCGCGACGGCGCGAAAGTCCGGTGAAAACCCGCGAATTGTCGATCGAGAGCGGGGGCCGGTCAAACAAACGGGTCCCCGCCCTCCCGGCGGGCACGCAAGGCTCGTGCCCCGGCGATCGGATCGCGAAGCCTGCGTAGGCCGTGGGGAAGTCGCGCTGGGGGCGGCGCGGGCGATCTCAGAAATCCGGGGGTGCCGCCGGGAAGGTGGCTTTTCGCCCCGCTCACAGCGCTACCCAGGTGCGATGATCGTAACGAGCCGCGCGAGGCCGTCGCCGAGGGCGGCGCGCGAGGAGCGAGGAGCGGAGGCCTACCCGCAGGGTACGTCGAGCACCGCAGCGACGAGTCCGCCGCCCGCAGGCAGGCAGCGTGGTGCGCAGTAGGCCAGCGCGACTGGGTAGCGCTGTCAAACCGGTGTGGCGTGGGCCTCGAGCCAGGCCGCGACCCTCGGGAACACCTCGACGGGCGCGGCGCGGCCGAGGAGCAGATCGCCGTGGCCGTAGTCGCAGCTCGACCCCCGGTCGGCGCCGAGGAGGAGCAGGGTCTTGTCCGCGGAGGCCAGGCGCTCGTGCGCCTTCACCATGCAGCCGGGCGGCGCGAGCATGTCCTTGTTGCCGCCGATGAGCAGCGCCGGGGCGCGGAACGCCCGCAGGTTCTCGAGGTAGTCGACGCTGCGGTCCACCGAGCGGAAGACGTCGCCGTGCACCCAGTCGAGGAACTGCCGCGCGACGCCTGCGGGGATGTCCTCCACCGCGTGGGCGACGAAGCGCCGCACCACCGGCCCCTCCATGCTCTTCGGCGCGATCAGCATCTCGGAGAACGGCGGCTCGAAGTGGCCGGTGAACGGCGCGAACCAGCCCGCGAGGTAGCGCTCGTGGATGCGGCCGCCGCGGACGATCAGGGTCCCGAGCCGGGCGAGGCGCTGCAGGTACGGCTGGTCCGCGAACGACGCCGGCGAGCCGATCGCGACCAGGCCGCCCGCGAGCTTCGCCTCGTGCGCGGTGCCGCCGAGCGCGTACGCCAGCATGCCGCCCATCGAGTGGCCGACCCACTGCACCCGCGGCGCGCCGGTCACCGCGAGCACGTGATCGAGGACCGCAGGCACGTCGAGGTTCCGGTAGTCGTCGAACGAGAAGCCCCACGACAGGCCGTTCGCGAGCGAGGGCCTCTCGCTGCCGCCGTGGCCGCGCAGCGAGACGACGAAGCAGTCGCGGCCGAGCGCCGCGAGGTGCTGGGCGATCCCGTACGGCGGGTCCCAGTCCATGTTGAGGTGGTTCGTCCCGAGGCCGTGGCAGAGCACCACGGGCTCGACGAAGCGCGCCGCGCCGCGGGGCCGGTAGCGCCGGAGCTCGAGGCGCCAGCCGTCGCGGGTCGTCACCGTGTGCGCCTCGTCCGGCCGGCCGTGGAGCGCGAGGACCTTCCGCCAGAACGTGACGTGGGCCCAGGCGAGGAACGCGAGGGCCAGCGGCGTGGTGACGGCGAGGGCGGTGGCGAGGGCGAAGGTCAGGGTCGGGCCCGGGTCCGGTGAGGCGGAGAGGATAGCGCGGCGCCGTGGGTCTTGCCGCACCGCGGCAAAGGTCGCTGCGTCGGTGGGTGCGCGCCGGGGTAAATACGCGGATCTCCGTGTCCTCGTTCGCCACCCCACCCTCGTTCGGCCAGGCGCCCGCACGCCCGTCCCCGAAGCGGCCTTGAATTCCGGACGCTTCCGCCTCGTTCCCGCACGCGGCTCCTCCGCAGCGAAGCGCGATACCGGGTGCGTACGGGCGTGCGCACCCGACCGACGGTCGGACCGGCGGCGCGCCCGGTGCGCGGGCTCCATGCGGCTGACATTTCTGAGGATTTTGTGGCGCCGCTTGTGGCGCGACGCGGCATGTGGCTTGCTTGGGTCGACCCCCGGCTCCCTGCTGCAGGACTCCTTGGCCTCTCGAGGTGCGTCCCGAATGACCGCTCGCAAGTGGGTCTACATCCTGCCGAACGCCTTCACCGTCTCCTCGATCTTCTGCGGCATCTACGCGATGACGCAGGTGGCGGGCGATCCCACGCCGGAGACGCTCTACGGCGCGGCCCTGGCGATCTTCTTCGGCATGCTCTTCGACGGCGTCGACGGCCGGGTCGCGCGCCTGACCCGGACCCAGTCCGACTTCGGCATGCAGCTCGACTCGCTCGCCGACGTGATCACCTTCGGCGTCGCGCCGGCCCTGCTCCTCTGGAAGTGGGCGCTCGCGCCGCTCGGCTTCGCCGGCATGTTCGTCGCGTTCTCGTTCGCCGCCTGCGGCGCGCTCCGCCTCGCCCGCTTCAACGTCCTCGAGATGCGCGGCGCGAAGGGCTCCTCGGCGTTCTTCGTCGGCCTGCCGATCCCGCTGGCCGCCGGCGTCGTGGTGAGCCTCGTCATCGCCCACCACAAGGGCTTCGGCGGCGCCGAGGTCCCCGCGATCCCGGTCGCGGTGCTGACCGCGCTGCTCTCCTTCCTGATGGTCTCGACGGTGCGCTACCGCACCTTCAAGACCGCGCGGCTCTCGCGTCGCTCGGCCGCGGTGCTCGGCCTGCTCGTCGCCTCCGCGGTGGCGATCACGATCCAGTTCCGCGCGAGCTTCACGCTCGTCACCTTCGCGTCGCTGTACGTCTTCGTCGGTCTCGCCGAGGAGATCGTCTTCTTCCGGCAGCGGCGCGCCGAGCGGATCGCGGCCCGCGCCGCCGCGCTCGTCGCCGGCCGGACGGCGGTGGTGGCAGACGACGACGACGACGAGGACGAGGTCGCGGACGGCGACGAGGACGACGCCTCCGCGGCGTAGCGCGCCGTGGCGGCCCCGCTCGATCCCGTCGGTCCCCCGCCGGCGTCGCCGGCCGCGCCGCTCGAGCCCGTCACCGTCGCGCCGCCCGCCCCCGCAGCCGTCGCGCCGCCCGCTCCGCTCGGGCTCGAGGACCGCTTCGCGCTCGCCTGGTCGTCCGGCCTCGGCGCCGGCTACTTCCCGGTCGCCTCCGGCACCTTCGGGTCGCTGTGCGCGCTGCCGCTCGTCTTCGCGCTCGCGTCGCTGCCTCCCTGGCTGTGGGTGCTGACCGTGGTCGCGTTCGTCGCCGTCACGGTCCACACCGCCCACCGCGCCGGCAGGCTCCACGGCGTCGTCGACTCGAGGCGGATCGTCGCCGACGAGTTCGCGGGGCAGCTCCTCGCGCTCGCGTTCGTGCCGCTCGGCCCGAAGACGGTCGTCGCCGGGTTCCTGCTCTTCCGGCTCTTCGACATCGTGAAGCCCTGGCCCGCCTCGTACTTCGACCGGAAGGTGAAGAACGGCTTCGGGGTCACCATGGACGACGTCGTCGCCGGGCTCTACGCGCGGGCCGTGCTCGAGGTCCTGCTCCGGGCCGGCTGGGTGTAGCGCGCTCGGCTCGCGTGCTATGTCGGCGCGGTGCGGATCGAGCTCCTCACCACCGGCGACGAGCTCGTCACCGGGCAGATCGTCGACACCAACAGCCCGTGGATCATGGACCGCCTCTTCGCCCTCGGCGAGGTCGTGGCGCGGAAGGTCGCGGTCGGCGACGACGTCGACGAGATCGCCGCCGCGCTCCGCGAGGCCGCGTCGCGGGCGGAGCTGGTCGTGGTCTCCGGGGGCCTCGGCCCGACCCTCGACGACCTGACGGTGGACGCGGCGTGCGCGGCGTTCGGGCGCACGCCGCGGGTCGACGAGGCGCAGCTCGCGCGGATCCGGGCGCGGTTCGCCGCCGCGGGCCGCGAGATGTCGCCGAACAACGAGCGGCAGGCCCGCGTCCCCGGCGGCGCCCGCGTCCTCGGCAACGACTTCGGCTCGGCGACGGCCTTCGCGCTCTCGGAGCGCGGCGGCGCCTGCGAGCTCACCTTCGTCCCCGGCGTCCCGCGGGAGCTCGAGGCGCTCCTCGACGCGCACCTCTTCCCGGCGCTCCGGGCGCGGCTCGAGGCCGCGGGCGCCTTCCGCGCCTACCGCGAGGTGCGCTGCGCGTTCATCTACGAGTCGCACATGGACGAGGCGGTGCGGCCGCTCCTGCCGCGGCACCCGCACGTGCGCTACGGCACCCGCACCTCGTACCCCGAGAACCACGTGAAGCTCCTCGCCGAGGGCGCGAGCGCGGCGGAGGCCGACGCCCGCGCCGACGCCGCGGCCGCCGAGATCGCCGCGGCGCTCGGCGACGCCGTCTACGGCGCGACCGGCGTGAGCTTCGCCGCGGCGACCCTCGCCGCGCTGAAGGCCCGCGGCCTCACCGTCTCTTTCGCCGAGTCGCTCACCGCCGGCCTCGCCGCGGCGACGCTCGCCGAGGTCCCCGGCGCGAGCGCCGCCCTCCGCGGCGCGCAGGTCGTCTACGCCGAGGCCCTCAAGACGCGGTGGCTCGGCGTGCCCGAGCCGCTCCTCGCGCGGCACGGCGCCGTGAGCGCCGAGGTCGCGGCGGCGATGGCCGAGGGCGCGCTGGCGTCGTCCGGCGCGGACCTCGCCGCCTCCGTCACCGGCTGGGCCGACGGCGGCGCCCCCGGCGCGGTGCCGGGGCTCGTCTACGCGGCGATCGCCGGCGGCGGCCTCCCGACCCGCGTCGTCGAGCGGCGCCTGCTCCACGGCCGCCCGCAGGTGCGCCGCGGCGCCGCCTGGCTCGCCCTCGACCTCGTGCGCCGCCGCGCCCTCGGCCGGGAGCGCTGAGTGGCCGGGCCCGCGCCGCGAACGGCGGCGAGGCGCCGCGCGCTCGCCGGCGCCGCCGCGCTCTTCGCGGCCTTCCTCGGCCTCTACGCCGCGCTCTCCGGCGATCGCCTGCTCCGGCAGAGCCAAGCGCCGCACTTCGTCTACCAGGCGATGGCGTTCCTGCAGGGACGCCTCGACGTCCACGTCGACCTGCCGAACGGCAACGACTGGGCGCGCGCGCCGGACGGCCGCGTCCACGTCAGCTTCCCGCCGGGCCCCGCGGTCCTGATGCTCCCGCTCGCGGCGTCGTACGGCTACCAGGTGAACGACGTCGCGTTCGCCGTGACCGCCGCGGCGCTCGCCCCGGCGCTGCTCTTCCTGCTCCTGCGGCTCCTCGCCTCGCGCGGCGAGAGCTCCCGCGGGCCGCGGGAGGACGCCCTCCTCGCGGTCCTGTTCGGCGCCGGCACCGTCTTCCTGCCCTGCGCGGTGCGGGGCGAGGTCTGGTTCACCGCCCACGTGGTCGCGGCGTCGGCGACGATCGTCTTCCTCGGCGCCGCGCACCGCCTCGCGCACCCCGCGCTCGCCGGCCTCGCGTGGTCGTTCGCCGCGGTCACCCGGACGCCGCTGCTCTTCGCGGGGCTCTACTTCGCGCTCGAGCTGGTGGCGCCCGACGGGCGCCTCGACCTCGCGGCCCTGCGCGACGACCGCGCGCGCCGCCTGCGCGCCCTCGCCGCGTTCGCCGCGCCGGCCGCGGTGGTCCTCGGCGCGGCGGCCGCGTTCAACGCCGCGCGCTTCGGCGATCCGCTCGAGTTCGGACACCGCTTCCTGCACGAGAACCGCGTCGGCCCGGACCTCGAGGCCCACGGCCTCTTCTCGCTCGCCTACCTCCCGCGGAACCTCGAGGCCGCGCTGCTCCTCCTGCCGAAGGTCCGCTCGATCTGGCCGCCGGCGCTCGACTTCGACCCGCGCGGGATGAGCGTGCTGGTGACGACGCCGCTCCTCGTGCTGCTCGCCGTCCCGAAGGACGGGGCCCGCCTGTACCGGCTGCTCGTCCCGACCGCCGCCGCCGTCGCCGCCCCCGCGCTCCTCTACATGAACACGGGGTACGTGCAGTTCGGGTACCGCTTCTCGCTCGACTGGCTGCCGCTCGCGTTCGTGCTGCTCGCGGCCGGCGGCCGCCGGCTCGGCCCGATCCCCCTCTCGCTCGGCGCCGCCGGTGTGGCGGTCAACGTGTGGGGCGCTCTCGCGTTCCGCTGATCGCCGGGGGCGGCGCCGGCCCCCGGCGCCGGGCGGGGTTATGGTACGGCCATGGCCGAGCGGCTCCACACCCGGGTGAAGAGCGGGATCCGCCTCGATCGCGACGGCGCCTTCTGGCACGACGACGAGCGGATCACCCACCCGGCGATCGTCCGGGCGTTCCGCGACGGCCTCGAGCGCGCGCCCGACGGCCGCTACCTCGTCCGCTTCGGCTTCGACTGGGCCTACATCACCGTGGAGGACGCGCCGTACGTCGTCGCCCGCGTGCTCGGCGCTCCCGGCGGCAAGCTGCTCGCGCGGCTCGAGGGCGGCGCCGAGGAGCCCCTCGACGTGACGACGCTCGCGCGCGGCCCGGAGGGCGTGCTCTACGCCCGCGTGAAGGGCGACCACCGGGCGCGGTTCTCGCGGCAGGCGCAGGCCGACCTCGCCCCCTGGCTGGTCGAGGAAGGCGACCGCTACCTCCTCGAGCTCCCACGTGGTCGCGTGGCGATCGGCGACGACGCGGGGCGCCCGCCGCCGCGCCCGGAGGACGGTCCGCCGCCACCCGACGACCGCCCGCCCCCTCCCCGCGGGCCCTGAGACCGCGCGTCGCCCGCCCCGTCGGGCCGGCCCCGGCCCGGCCGCCCCCCCCCGCCCGGATTGGGCGCGGCGGGGCGGCAGGGGGAGAAAGGCGGCCGCCCCCCC
>CAZDGH010000146.1:12569-12918 GCA_964504805.1 uncultured Myxococcales bacterium
CATCCAGGATTGGCCCTGCCGTGGCTGCATGTTAAGAAAGGCGACGGACCGCCCGCGCTGCGCGCGCCCGTCCCACGCCGCGGCGCGACCGACGCGCCGCCCGCCCTCGAGGCTCTCTTGCCCCAGCCGCTGCCCGCCGCCCTCCGCGGCGTCCCGACCCCGCCCGGCCCCGCCGGAAGCACCCTCTCTCCCTCCGACCTCCTCGACACCCTCGGCTGCTCCGTCGAGGGCGGCGGCGAGGCCGGCGGCGGCGCTCCGCCCGAAGGCCCCGCCCCGGCGCCCGCCGCGGCCGCTTCCGCCGGCGAGGCCGGCGAGCGCAAGCGCCGGCGACGCGGACGCCGCGGTGGCC
>CAZDGH010000147.1:0-12875 GCA_964504805.1 uncultured Myxococcales bacterium
CGCGCTGGTCTCGGCGCTCGACGCCCGCGAGCACGAGACGAGCGACCACAGCCAGCGCGTGGTCCGCTACACCGTGGCGGTGGCGAAGATCATGGGCATCGGCGAGCCCGACCTCGGCGAGATCGGCCGCGGCGCGCTGCTCCACGACATCGGCAAGATCGGCGTCCCTGACGCGATCCTCCTCAAGCCGGGCGCGCTCACCACCGCCGAGTGGGAGGAGATGCGGCGCCACCCGGACATCGGCTTCCAGATCCTGCGCGGGATCGAGTTCCTGAAGACGCCCGGCGAGATCGTGCTCAGCCACCAGGAGCGCTTCGACGGCAAGGGCTATCCCCGCGGGCTCCGCGGCGAGGAGATCCCCATCGGCGCCCGGATCTTCGCGGTCGCCGACACCCTCGACGCCATGACGAGCGATCGCCCGTACCGCAAGGGCACCTCCTACGCGAACGCGCGGGCGGAGATCGTGCGCTGCGGCGGCACCCAGTTCGACCCCGAGGTGGTGAAGGCGTTCGTGCAGCTCTCCGACGCCGAGCTCCTCGAGCTCCGCAAGAAGCGGCCCGACCTCCGCGACGGCGCCGGGGGCGCGACGGGACGCGAGGCCGGCGCGGCGCCGCTCGCGCCGCCCGCCACCGGCTACGCCGACGAGGGCGACGACGAGGAGCACGCCGCCGCCAAGGCCGGCTAGTGCAGCTCCCGGTCCTCGCCGAGGCGGGCGCGACGCCGCGCCTCGAGCCCGGCCGCGGCGCGGGCCTGTGCGACGCCCAGGGCCGGCGGATCACCTACCTGCGGCTCTCGGTCACCGACCGCTGCAACCTCCGCTGCACCTACTGCTCGCCGGCCTCGTGGGGCGGCACCGCGGCGCTGCTCTCGCGGTCGGAGCTCGCGCGGCTCGGCGCGGTCTTCGCCGGCCTCGGGGTCTCGCGGATCCGCCTCACCGGCGGCGAGCCGCTCTACCGCAAGGACCTCGCGGCGATCGCCGCCGACCTGAAGGCGCTCCCGGGGATCCGGCAGCTGGCGCTCACGACCAACGGCGTGTTCCTGCGGCGCCAGGCGCGGGCGCTCGTGGCCGCGGGCGTGGACCAGGTGAACCTCTCGCTCGACTCGCTGGACCCGGCGCGGTTCGCGGCGCTCTCGGGCGGCGGCACGCTCTCGGAGGTCGAGGACGGCCTCGCCGCCGCGCTCGAGGCGGGCTTCCCCACGGTGAAGCTCAACGTGGTCGTGGTCGCCGGCGTGAACGAGGACGAGGTCGTCCCGCTGGCGCGCTACGCCTGGGCCCGCGGGATCGTCCCGCGCTACATCGAGTGCATGCCGTTCCGCGAGGGCCGGCCGGTGGCGACCGACGCGCTGCTCGAGCGGTTCGCCGGGGCCGGCGAGCCGCTCGTCGAGGACGGCCTCGCCGAGGACGGCCCCCGCGGCCCCGCGGCGTACTACCGGGCGCCGGGCGGCGGCCGGGTCGGCTTCATCGGCTCGATGACCCGGAACTTCTGCGCCGGCTGCAACCGCGTGCGCGTCGGGCCGTCGGGGAACCTGCGCGCCTGCCTCGGCGGCCGCGAGGAGATCGCGCTCGGGCCGCTGCTCCGCGGCGGCGCGAGCGACGCGGCGATCGGCGAGGCGATCCGCGGCGCGCTCCTCGGCAAGCCGGACGGGCACCGCTTCACCGACGAGGACGCCGGGAAGGCGCTGCTGACGATGATGGGGATCGGCGGCTAGAACCGGGCGGGCGAGAAGGTGGCGAGGAGCGGGTCGGGCTTGCCGAGCACCGCCGCGGCGACGAGGCGCGCGGTCTCCGGCGTCAGCAGGATGCCGTTCCGGTGGTGGCCGCTGGCGACGAAGAGGCCAGGCGTCGCGGTCGGGCCGACGAGCGGCGTGCCGTCCTTCGGGTACGGCCGGAAGCCGGCCCAGGTGGCGGCGAGCTCCGCCTGGGCGAGGGCGGGCACCGCGGCGATCGCGTTGGCGAGGATGCCGGCGATGCCGGCGGCGGTGACGCGCTTGTCGAAGCCCACCGACTCCATGGTCGAGCCGCAGACGATCTCGCCCGAGGCCCGCGGCACCAGGTAGCCGCGCGGCGTGAAGAGCACGTTCGAGAAGGGCGGGGCGCGCACCGCGAGCTTCACCACCTGCCCGCGGATCGGTCGGACGGCGTCGGCGGGGAGGCCGACGCCCTCGACGAGCGGCGTCCAGGCGCCGGCGGCGACCACGACCGCGTCGGCCTCGACCCGGTCGCCCTCGAGCTCGACGCCGGCGGCGCGGCCGTCGACCCTGCGGATCCCGCGGACCGTGGCGCGGCGGAACGAGGCGCCGGCGCGCTCGGCGGCGATCGGGAGCGCCCGGGCCACGGCCTGCGCGTCGACGCGGCCCTCGGCCGGGAGGTGCAGCCCGCCCATCACCTCGCCGGCGATCGCCGGCTCGAGGCGCCGGACCTCGGCGGCGCCGAGCTTCTCGACGGCGAGGCCGGCGGCCCGCTGCCACGAGAGCCGCTTCTCCACGCCGGAGAGGTCGTCGCCGGGCAGCGCCAGCTCGAGGACGCCGGCGCGGGCGTGGCCGAGGGCGACGCCCGAGAGCCCCTCGACCTCGGCGGCGAACGGTCCCCACGCCTCGCGGGAGGCGAGGCCGAGGCGGAACCCCGGGCCCTCGCGATCGGCCTCGATCTGCGGGCCGAGGATCCCGGCCGCCGCGCTCGACGCCTCGGCGCCGGGGATCGACTTCTCGAGGACGAGGACGCGCTGCCCGGCCTGCGCGAGCCGGAGCGCGATGGCGCTGCCCATGACGCCCGCGCCGACGATGACGGTGTCGTAGCCCATGGCGCGCTTCTCGCGCGGCGCGGCCGCGGTGTAAAGCCCCCGCGCGCGGCGCCGGGTATGCGCTGCGTCCTACGCCTTCCGCGCGAGCTGCGCGAGCTGCCGGAGCGCCTCGGCGAAGGCCGGCCTGGTCGGGTCGAGCTTGACCGCGCGCCGGAGGGCGGCGTCGGCGCCGGCGAGGTCGCCCCTGGCCTTCTTGATCTCGCCCTCGAAGAAGTGGGCGTCGGCGCAGGACGGATCGGCCTTCGCCGCCGCCTCGAGCTCGGAGAGCGCGGCCTGGTGGGCCCGGTCGGGATCGGAGAGGTAGCGCGCCCAGCCGAGCCACGCCTTGAAGAGCGCCTTCCGCGGCTCGATCTCCACCGCGTACTCGAAGTGCTGGATCGCGGCCTTGACGTTGGTGTCTCCGAGGAGCCGCTTGCCCTCCTCGAACTGGCTGCGGGCGTCGAGGAGGTCGGTCTGGATGCGGAAGTCGGTGGAGCGCTTCCGCTCCTTCGCCGCCGCGGCGTTGCGCCGCCGCATCACCGCCTGGGTGCGCCGCTCGGGGTCGACGATCTCGGCGTAGGCGCGGGCGCCGGCGAGGAAGAGCATCTCGGCCTTCTCGGCGATGCCGCCGTAGGCCTCGTCCTCGAGCGGCCACGGCGCGAAGCGCTCCGCGTAGGCGAGGAACGCCTTCTTCAGCTCCGGGAACGTCGGCGCCTCGCCGACGCCGAGCAGGTCGAACGGGTCGAGGGTGCGGTGCTTGAGGAACAGCTCCATCACCTCGTTCTTCACCTGCTCCGGGCTGCGCGCGGCCCGGGCCGGGGCCGCCGCCTCCGCCGCCGCCGCCTCGGGGCCCAGCGCGTCCACCTCCTCGGCGAAGGCGACGAAGCCGAGCAGCATGAGCGCGTAGAGCCGGCGCATCGCCTCCTCGGTGGAGGCGCCGCTCCTCGCGGTGAGCTCGGCGAAGGTGGGGCGCTCCTTCAGCGCCGCCAGCAGCTTCTGGTCCTTGGCGCCGAGCTTGAGCGAGCGGAGGTCGTGGGGCGGCCTCGGCACCAGGGCGAAGCGCTGCTCGTCGAAGAAGACGAGGCCGGCGGCGATCACGTCGAAGGGCGCCGAGGCCCCGCAGCCGGTGAGGACGAGCTGCGCCGGGTTCATCTTGAGCGGCGTCTCCGCCTCGCCGGCGTCGGCGGCGATGGACCAGGTGCCCTGGCTCCAGGTGAAGCAGTCGAGGATCTTCAGGGCGAGGTTCTTCTGCATCACGCGGAAGAGGTCGTACGGCGTGACCAGGCTCTTCTGCACCAGGAGCTCGCCCATCTTCACGCCGGAGCGCGCGCTCTCGGCGAGGGCCTCGTGCTGCTGGGCGTCGGTGAGCTTCCCCTCCTCGACCAGGAACCGCCCGAGGGTCTCGTGGAGGAGGTTCGAGCTGCAGGCGACCGGCACGCCCTCCTCGAAGAAGATCTTCTTCTCGAGCGCCTGCTTCTTGAACACGAGGCAGCAGGTGCGGTCCTCGACGAAGAGCGCGTGGAGGAGGAGCGGGAAGGGCGTCTCCGCGAGCGAGCCCTGGCCCGGGCCGAGCACCTGCTTCGGAGGTGGGAAGAGCGGCATCGGGACGATCGTCCCATCACGCGCGGCGCGCGGCAAACTCCCGGAGCTTCCCGGCGGCGGCCCAGGCCGCGGCGGCGAGGGCGATGCCGGCGGCGCCGTCGAGGAGCGCGTGCTGCCCGGTGAGCACGGTGGAGGCCCCCCCCGCGAGCCCCGCGGCGGCGCGCCCCCGCCGGCCCGCGGCGCCGCGGCCCGCGGCGGCGTAGAGGGCGACGAGGGTGCCGACGGCGAGGTGCAACGACGGCAGCGCGTTCGTCGGCGGGTCCACGCGCCAGAGCTCCTCGAACGCGGCGAGCGCGTCGGCGCCGCCGGCGAGGGCGCGATCGCGTGGCACCGTGGTCGGCACCAGCAGGAACGCGGCGGCCGCCGCCGCCAGCGCGAGGAGGTACGCGGCGGCGAGGCGATAGGCCCGCGACCGCGGCGCCGGGAGCGCGGCGACGACCAGCGACACCGGGTAGACGCTCGCGTACGGCACCAGCGCCCAGGCGAACAGCGGCAGCTCGCGCTCGAGCGCGAGGCGGGGGACCTCGAGCGGCGCGCCGCCCTGCGCGAGGTGCCCGAGCGGCAGGTACGTGGCGCCGAGGGCGGCGGCGCCGGCGAGCCACAGGCCGAGGCGGAGCGGCAGCTCGTCGTGTCGCTCCACGGGCACCCCGACCGGTTTTCGACGCCGCGTCCGGTCCTGTACGATCCCGCGCACCCCGCACCCGGCGCAACCCCGCGATTCCACGGCACCCCCGTGGCCTGCGCGGGCGCTTGCATCGAGGCCGCGCGGAGGAGGTACGACGTGGGCGCCCTCGCACGCCTGGTGAGACGCACGCTCGGCCACGGGGAGCCGGCCGCCGCGCCGCCGGAGCCGGAGCTCGTGCTCGACGGCCCGTCGCTCGAGGCCGGTCCGGCGGGCTTCTCGCTCCGGCACGACCTGCCGCCGCTCCGCGCGCGCTTCGTCAAGCTCTACCGCGCGTTCCAGCGCGGGCAGTGGCACCCCGACGACGGCACCGTCGACTGGAGCCGGGAGCCCGTGGTCGAGGACCTCTTCGTCTTCGGCGAGCAGGCGCTCGAGCTCCGCGCGCTCTTCGTCGCCGACTTCTTCTACGGCGAGGAGTTCACCCTCCGCGGCGCCGGCCGCCGGCTCGACGCCCTCGAGGAGATGGACGAGAAGCTCTGCTACACGCTGATGATCGGCGACGAGCACCGGCACGCCGAGGTCTTCGGGCGCTACCAGCGGAAGCTCGGCCGGATCCGGCCGCCGGATCCCCGCCTCGTCGAGACGCTGCTGTGGGCGGAGACGCTCGACACCGAGGCGTTCCTGCTGGGCGCGCTGATCCTCGAGACGATCGCGGTCCACGCCATGCCGCCGATGTGGCGCGGGACCCGCGACCCGCTCCTCCGGGCGTTCCTCCCGCGGATCCACGCCGACGAGACCCGGCACGAGGCGTTCGCGCACCTCTACCTGACGGCGCGGGCGCCGCGCTGGACCGCGGCGCGGAGGGCCGAGCTCTCCCGCCTCGCCGGCGAGATGTACGGCCGGCAGCTCCGCTACATGCGCGAGCGGAATCCCCTCATCCCGTTCCGGATCCCGGCGGCGATCGGCCTCGCGCTCGACGCGGTGGTCGACCGCTCGCTCCGGGCCGGCACCCGCTCCCTGGCGTCGCGCTTCGCGGCGCTCGGGCTCACCCCCTCCGAGGAGATGGCCCGGTGGACGTGAAGGACGGCTTCGCCCAGCTCGCCCGCGGCCCCGGCCGCGCGCTCTACGCCGCCTCGGCGCCGGTGCTGAAGGCGCTCTGCGCCACCGGTCCCGGCCGCGCCTCGGTCGAGGCGGTGATGCGCGGCGGCGGGCGCGCGCTGCTCTGGGCCTTCGACGGCGAGGCGCAGGAGACGCCGGAGGCCGCCCGCGCCGAGTGGGAGCGGATCCTCCGCGGGATCGGCCTCACGCCGGAGCCCGACGCCGGCGGCTGCACGACCTGCTTCGCGCGCTGCACCCTCGAGCTCGGCCCCGGCGAGCGCCGCACCTGCGACACGGTGATGGCGATCAACGACGAGCTGCTCGGGCGGCTCGGCGCGCGGATGGAGCTCGCCGCGTCGCTGGCGTCGGGCGACGGCCGCTGCGTGGTGCGGGTCGGGCCGAAGCTCGGCGTGCGCGCGACCCTGCCCGGGGAGGCGCCGCTCTGGTGCGCCGAGGACGAGGCGCTCGACGGCCACTTCGACGGCGCCGCCGGCTTCTACGACTGGATCATGGGCTACTGGGAGGTGCCGGCGAACCGCGAGGCCGTGCGCGACCTCGCGCTGCCGGAGGGCGCGAAGGTCCTCGAGCTCGGCGTCGGCACCGGCCTCGGGCTGCTCTCGCTGCTGGGGCGGCTGCCGCCGGGCGCCCACGTCACCGCCGTGGACCGGAGCCGCGGGATGCTCGCGCGCACGCGGGCGCGGCTCGAGCGGCGCGGCCTCGCCTCCCGCGTCACCCTCGTCCACGGCGACGGCGCGAGGACGGGACTGCCGGACGCCTCCTGCGACGCGGTCTACAGCTCGTTCCTGCTCGACCTCCACGACGTGCCGAAGCGGCGGGCGCTCCTCCGCGAGGCGCGGCGCGTGCTCGCGCCGGGCGGGGAGGCGCGGTTCGTGGTGATGGACGCGGCGCCCGAGGGTCGCGCCGACCGGGCGCTCACGGCGCTGTACAACGCCGGCTACGGGCGCTGGAATCCGGTGTGGAAGGCGCTCCTCGACGGCTACGCGCCGCACTGCAGGCCGGTGCGGCTCGGCGAGCTGCTCCGCGAGGAGGGCTTCGGGGTCCTCGAGAAGCGCACGTCGCACGTCACCGCGTTCCCGGTGGCGATCTGGATCGCGAGCCGCGACTCGCGGGGGTGAGCATGGGCCGTCGCAACGTCGCCGCAGGGATCTTCGTCTACCTGGCGCTCCAGGGCTTCGTGTACGGCGCCGACATCGTCCACCGCCACGGCTTCGACGAGAGCTGGCCGCAGCACGCGCGGTACCACGTGGTGGTGAGCGGCGTGCACATGATCGCCATGGCGCTCATGACCGTGGTCGCCGCGCTCGGGGGTCTCCGCAAGGCGCGGCGCTCGGCGTGGATAACCCTGGCGATCGTCTCGACCGTGGGGTGGGCCGCCTGGCCGATCGCCCGGGCGCTCGCCGGCGAGCCGCCGCCGTTCTGGGTGCAGCTCGTGACCGGCGGGTCGTTCCTCGCCGCGGCCGTCGCCCTCGGGCTCACCTTCCGGGACTGCTTCAGCCCGGCGCCCGCCGCCGCCCCGTCGCCGGCGAGCTGAATTTCCGTCGCCCCTCCGCCGTTCGGTGCGCCGACCGCACGATGCTAAGGTCCGCGCGCCCGGCCTGGCCGGGCTGCCGACGGGGGCGCCATGGGCGACGACTGGGAGTCCGATCGCGACGAGGCGAAGCCGGTCGCGCTGCCGCCCGCGCCGGCCGGCCTCCGGCTCGCCGCCGGCGCCGTCGACCTGTTCCTCCTCGGCCTCCTCACCGCGGGGCTCTTCCTGGTGCCGCTCTCCCTCGGCGGCTTCGTGCTGCCGATGCTCGCGGTGTTCGCCGCGGTGGTCGGGTACGCGGTGGTGCCGATGTGGCTGTTCCGGGCGACGCTCGGGATGCGGCTCTTCGGCCTCGAGATCGTCGGCCGCGACGGGCGCGACGCCGATCTCGTCGAGCTCATGTTCCGCGAGTTCGTCGGCCGCGGGATGTTCGCGGCGGCCTACCTCGGCACCTACCTCCTCGGCCTCCTCGGCATGCTCCTCGGCACCGCGCGCCTCGCGGCGCCGGAGGGGATGGCGGCCGTGCTCACCCAGCTCGCGGTGGCGATGCTCGTCATGGCCGGCGCCGGGCACCTCTTGATCCTCGCCTCGAAGGACGGCCGGGGCCTCGCCGATCACGTCGGGCGCACGCAGGTGACGACGCGGCGCCCGGAGCCGCTCCCCTCCGATCCCGAGGAGCGCGCCGACGTCCTCGCCGCGCGGAAGGCCCGGATCGTCCGTTACGCGGTGTTCGCGGCGCTGCTCGTCGCCGGCGGGATCGGCGCGCCGTGGGTGCTGGGCTCGCGCTCGAGCGAGGTCACCGGCGGCGGCGACCGGATGGCGCGGATCAAGCTCAAGCAGCTGCACGCCGACTTCGAGCTGAACCCGTCGAGCGGCGAGCTGGCCCGCGAGCTGACGTACGCGCTGCTCGCGTCCGGGGACGAGGCGGCCGCGGAGAAGGTCCAGGTGCGGCACCGGGTCGCGCTGGAGGAGAAGCAGGCGCAGCGCGCGGCCGATCGCCTCGACCGGCTGCGGGCGATGCGCGAGAGCTTCGACGCCGATCCGACCGACGAGGCCACCGGCGAGCGGCTGTTCGAGGCGTACGAGGAGGACGGCAACGTCGTCGAGGCCAGGGCCGTCTACGCGAAGCTCGTCGAGGCGGACCCGGGCCGCCGCGCGGGCTTCGGCATGTGGCTCTACGAGTCGGACCTCCCCGCCGAGGCCGCGGTCGCGCTGCGGCAGGCGATCGCGGAGGGCGTCGACCCGCCGAGCGTGAAGGCGTACCTCGGCTTCGCGCTCCTCGACACGGGCGAGAAGGAACAGGCCCGGGAGGCGCTGCAGCAGGCGCTCGCCGCCGATCCGGAGCTCGACGAGGTGCGCGAGGCGCTGGTCGCGCTCGAGGCGGAGCTCGGCCCCGAGAAGGGCGCCGGCGCCTCCGCGGCGCGTCGCTGACGCGCTCGCCGCGCTGCGTCGAAGGGCCTCGGGACCTGCGCTCCGTCGCTTGACGGAGCGGGGGCACGGGCGTTACCTACCCGCGCTCTCACTCACGATTTCGGGAGGCGGACTTGGGCGACGTCTTCGACGTGGCAGTGCTCGGCTCGGGCCCCGGCGGCTACGTGGCGGCGATCCACGCGGCGCAGGCGGGCCTCAAGACCTGCCTCGTCGAGAAGCAGCCGCGCCTCGGCGGCACCTGCACCCTGGTCGGCTGCATCCCGACCAAGGCGCTCCTGCACTCGGCCGATCTCGTCGAGGAGGTCCGCCACGCCGCCGAGCACGGCGTCGTGCTCCAGGGCACGCCGTCGGTGAACCTGGCGGCGGTCCTCGCCCGCAAGAACAAGATCGTGGAAGCCTCGGTGAACGGCATCGGCTTCCTGATGAAGAAGAACAAGGTGACCGTCATCCACGGCTTCGGGAAGCTCGCCGGCAAGGGCAAGCTCGAGGTGGCCTCGGAGAAGGGGAAGCAGGAGGTCGCCTACAAGAAGCTGATCCTCGCCACCGGCTCCGTGGTCCGCGAGTTCCCGGGCCTCGAGTCCGACGGCAAGGTCGTCCTCAACTCCGACCAGATCCTCGAGCTCGACAGGATCCCGCCGAGGCTCATCGTCGTCGGCGCCGGCGCCGTGGGCATGGAGTTCGCCTCGGTGTTCGCGGCCTTCGGCTCGCAGGTCACCATCGTCGAGCTGATGCCGCACCTCCTCCCGGTGGAGGACGAGGACATCTCCAAGGAGATCGAGAAGGCGTACCGCCGCCGGAAGATCGCCTACCTCCTCGAGCACAAGGTCGAGAAGCTCGAGCGCACCGCGACCGGGGTGAAGGCGACCGTCGCCGGCAAGGACGGCAAGACGCAGGTGCTCGAGGCCGAGGTGCTGCTCTCGGCGATCGGCCGCAAGCCCGTCACCGAGGGCATCGGCCTCGAGACCACGAAGATCAAGACCGAGCGCGGGTTCATCCCGGTCGACGCGATGATGCGGACCACCGAGCCGGACGTCTACGCCATCGGAGACATCGTCCCGACCCAGATGCTCGCGCACCTGGCGTCGCACGAAGGCATCCTCGCCGTCGACCACCTCGCCGGCCGGAACCCGGAGCCGATCCGCTACGAGCGCTGCCCGGGCGCGACCTACTGCGCGCCGGAGGTCGCCTCGGTCGGCCTCACCGAGAAGGCCGCGCGGGCGAAGGGCCACGACGTGAAGGTCGGCACCTTCCCGTTCGCGGCCATCGGCAAGGCGCGGATCCTCGGCCAGACCTCGGGCCTGGTGAAGATCGTCTCCGACAAGAAGTACGACGAGGTGCTCGGCGTGCACATGTGCGGGCCGCGCGTCACCGACCTCATCGCCGAGGCCTGCGCGATCCTCCGGCTCGAGTCGACGACCGAGGACATCGCGAAGACGATCCACCCGCACCCGACGCTGGCGGAGATCATGGGCGAGGCGGCCCACGCCACCCTCGGCCACCCGCTGCACATCTAGGCGCTCCCATGGCGATCGACGTTCCGGCGGGGAGGCTGCTCGGCGGCGCCAAGGCGCCGAAGCTGCCGAAGCCCGAGTGGCTGAAGGTGCGGCTCCCGTCGGGGCCGGTCTTCGAGCAGGTGAAGTCCACGCTGCACGGGCTGAACCTGCACACCGTCTGCGAGGAGTCGCGCTGCCCGAACGTGGCCGAGTGCTGGGGCTCCGGCACCGCCACGGTGATGGTGATGGGCGACGTCTGCACCCGCGGCTGCCGCTTCTGCCACATCGCCGCCGAGAAGACGCCGCCGCCGCTCGACCCCGACGAGCCGCGGAACCTCGCCACCGCGGTGGCGGGACTGCACCTGCACTACCTGGTGGTCACCTCGGTCGACCGCGACGACCTTCCCGACCAGGGCGCCGGGCACTTCGCCGCCTGCATCCGCGAGCTGAAGGAGCAGACGCCGGAGACCCTCGTCGAGGTGCTCATCCCCGACTTCTCCGGGCGCCACGACTGCCTCGACACCCTCGGCCGCGCCGGGCCCGAGGTGATCGCCCACAACGTCGAGACCGTGGAGCGGCTCACCCCGACCGTGCGCGATCGCCGCGCCGGCTACCGGCAGTCGCTCGAGGTGCTGCGCTTCGTGAAGGAGCGCTTCCCGGACGTGCACACCAAGAGCTCGGTGATGCTCGGCCTCGGCGAGACCCACGACGAGCTGGTGCGGACGTTCGAGGACCTCCGCGCCGCCGGCGTCTCGGTGCTCACCCTCGGGCAGTACCTCAGGCCGAGCGAGTGGCACCTGCCGGTGGTCGAGTACGTGCACCCGGACCGGTTCGCGGAGCTGCAGCGGATCGCCGAGGCCCTGGGCTTCCTCTACGTGGCGTCGGGGCCGCTGGTCCGCTCGTCGTACAAGGCGGCCGAGCTGTTCGTCGCCGGCCTCGTCAAGGAGCGCCGCAAGGCGCTGCCCGCCCGCTAGGAGACCGCGCCCGTGCCGGTGATGAACATCATCCAGGCGGTGAACGACGCGCTCCGGATCGAGCTGCGCCGGGATCCGAACGTGGTCGTCCTCGGCGAGGACGTCGGCAAGTTCGGCGGCGTCTTCCGCGCCACCGCCGGGCTGGTCGAGGAGTTCGGCGAGAGCCGGATCATCGACACGCCGCTCTCGGAGTCGGGGATCCTCGGCACCGCCATCGGCATGGCGATGTACGGGATGCGGCCGGTGCCGGAGATCCAGTTCGCCGACTTCATCTTCCCCGGCTACGACCAGATCGTCAGCGAGCTCGCCAAGCTGCGGTACCGCTCCGGCGGGCAGTACGCGAGCCCGATGACGATCCGCACGCCCTACGGCGGCGGCATCAAGGGCGGCCACTACCACTCGCAGTCGCCGGAGTCGGTGTTCATCCACCACGCCGGCCTCAAGGTGGTGGTGCCGTCGAACCCGCACGACGCCAAGGGCCTGCTCCTCTCCTGCCTGCGGCAGCCGGACCCGGTGCTGTTCATGGAGCCGAAGCGGGTCTACCGCGCCTCGAAGGGCGAGGTGCCCGAGGGCGACTACACCGTGCCGCTCGAGCGCGCGGCGGTGGTGCGCGAGGGCCGGCACGTCACGGTGATCGCCTGGGGCGCGATGATGCACGAGGCGCTGCCCGCCGCCGAGGAGGCCGCGAAGGAGGGCATCGAGGTCGAGCTGCTCGACCTGCGGACCCTCTGGCCGCTCGACATCGAGACGGTCACCGCGTCGGCCCGGAAGACCGGCCGGGTGGTGATCGTCCACGAGGCGCCCCGCACCTGCGGCCTCGGCGCCGAGCTCTCCGCGCTGGTGCAGGAGCGCTGCTTCGTGCACCTCGAGGCGCCGGTGAAGCGCGTCACGGGGTGGGACACGCCGTTCCCGTACACGCTGGACGACGAGTACCTGCCGCGGGCGCCGCGGATCCTGAAGGGGATCCGCGAGACCGTCGGCTTCGAGGCCTGACCTCTTCCCGCAAGGACACCTCCATGGCCCAGTTCGAGTTCAAGCTCCCCGACATCGGCGAGGGCGTCGTCGAGGGCGAGATCGTCAAGTGGCTGGTGAAGGAGGGCGACCCGGTCGTCGAGGACCAGGCGCTCGTCGAGGTGATGACCGACAAGGCGACGGTCACCATCCCGTCGCCGAAGGCGGGCAAGGTCGTCCGCACCGTCGGCAACGAGGGCGAGATCGCCAAGGTACACCACACCCTGGTGGTGCTCGAGCTGGCCGGCGGCGCGTCGGCGGCCCCGGCGGCCCACGCGCCCCCGACCCACGCGCCCGCGGCGGCGCCGGTCGCGGCCG
>CAZDGH010000148.1:0-10944 GCA_964504805.1 uncultured Myxococcales bacterium
GTGGAGCCAGAGCGGCAGCGCGCCGAGGAACGCCTCGAGCTCCTCGTGCTTCCTCCCGCTCACCACGTGGACCTCGCGTCCCGGCGCCGAGGCCACGCGCCGGAGCAGCTCGAGCAGCGCCTCGTCCGGGCTCGCGTCCTCGGGCCGCGGGGCGATCCCGACGAGCGTACCGTCGTAGTCGAGGAGGACGAGCGCCCGCTCCGCCCGGGCGAGGGCCTCGAGCTCGGCCTCGAGCGTCACCCGCCGCTCCCGAGCCGATCGAGGAACCGCTCCGCCCAGAGGTGCACGTCGGAGCTCTTCACCTCGGCGCGGAGCAGCTCCATCCGCCGCCGCCGCTCCGGCTCCGGCATCGAGAGCGCGCCGGCGATCGCCTCGGCGGTGCCGGCGGCGTCGTACGGGTTCACCTGCACGGCCTCCTTCAGCCGCTCGGCGGCGCCGGCGAACTCGCTGAGCACCAGCACGCCGTCCCCGTCGGGCCTGGTCGCCACGTACTCCTTGGCGACCAGGTTCATCCCGTCGCGCAGGGGCGTCACCAGCATCACGTCGGCGGCGCGGTAGAGGGCCGAGAGGGGCCGCTCCGGGAGCGAGCGGTAGAGGTAGTGGATCGGCGTCCAGCTCGCGGTGCCGTAGGAGCCGTTGATGCGCCCGACGAGCTCGTCGACGGTGCGGCGGTACTCCCGGTAGGCGTCCACCTTCTCGCGGGACGGCACCGCCACCTGCACCAGCCGCACCTTGCCGCGAAGCTCGCGGTCGCGGCCGATGAGCCGGTCGAAGGCGATGAGCCGCCGCGGGATGCCCTTGGTGTAGTCGAGCCGGTCGATCCCGACGATCAGCCGCTGCCCGTCCTTCCGGAGCGCCGCCGCGTCGGTGCACACGCCCGCGTCGCGGCCGAGGCCGTCGAACCGCGCGAAGTCGATGCCCATCGGCAGCGCCGCCACCTCGACGCGCCGCTCCTGGTGCCGGAGCGCGCCGCCCTGCTCCTCGCAGCCCGCGAGCCGCACCGCGGTCTCGCGGAAGTGCCGCGCGTAGGACTCGGTGTGGAAGCCGACGAGATCGGCGCCGAGCAGGCCGGCGAGGAGCGGCTTGCGCCAGGGCAGGAGCCGGAAGACCTCGTGGGCCGGGAACGGGATGTGGAGGAAGAAGCCGATCCGCGCCTCGGGGAGCTGCCGCCGCAGGAGCGCCGGGACGAGCAGGAGCTGGTAGTCCTGCACCCAGATCACATCGCCAGGCCGGTACGCGGCGACCGTGGCGGCGGCGAACTTCTCGTTCACGCGGCGGTAGGTCTCGAAGGACGTCTCCTCCCGCGGCACGCGCTCCGCCAGCTCCTCCCGCGGCAGCCGATCGACCAGGTAGTGGAAGAGCGGCCAGAGCACGCCGTTCGAGAAGCCCTCGTAGTAGCGGGCCACCTCGCCCTGGGTGAGCTCCACCGGGACGAGGCGGCGCTCCGAGAGCCGGGCGACGGCCGCGCGCCGCCGCTCCGGCGGCATGCGCGAGAGGTCGCCGGGCCAGCCGATCCAGAGGCCCCCGGTCCGCTCGTGGGGGCCCGAGAGGCCGGTGGCGAGGCCGCCGACGCTGGGCACGATGTCGTCCGGCGGCTCCGCGTCACGCACGGTCACCGGGAGCCGGTTCGAGACGACGAGGAGGCGGCGTCCACGGGAGTCCATGGTCGGAACGTACCCGCGAAAGGGGCAGATTGGTTCCCCCATTTCGGGCCCCGTTCGGATTACCGTCTTGGTGCTCCGTCCCGCCGCGCCCAGCTTCCTCGTACGGAGGCGACGTCCTCCTTCGAACGGTGCCCTCCTCCATGCGCGCACGCCCCCACGCCCCGTCGGTCCTCGAGCAGCGGGCGAGCGGTCTCCTGCTCCACCCCACCTCGCTGCCCGGGCCGCACGGCTCGGGCGACGTCGGCCCCGCCGCGCACCGCTTCGTCGATCTGCTGCAGCAGGCCTCGCAGCGGTGGTGGCAGATGCTCCCGGTCGGGCCGGTCGGCTACGGCAGCTCGCCGTACAGCGCGCACTCGGCGTTCGCCGGCAGCCCGCTCCTCGTCGCCCTCGAGCCGCTCGTCGCCGAGGGCCTCGTCGCCGCCGCCGACGTCCGCCCGCCTCCGCTGCCCGAGGGCCGCGTCGACTACGGCGCGACCGGCGCGTTCCGCGAGTCGGTGCGCCGCCGCGCCTTCGAGGCGTTCCTCCGCAGGCCGGCGAAGGAGCGCCGCGCCCTCGACGCCTTCGCCGAGGCGCAGGATGCGTGGCTCGAGGACTGGGTGCTCTACCGCGCGCTGAAGCGCGCCCACGGGGAGTCGTCGTGGGCGGCGTGGCCCGCGCCGCTCCGCGACCGGAAGCCCGCGGCGCTCCTCGAGGCGAGGAAGGAGCTCGACGCCGAGCTCGCCTTCCACCGCTTCGACCAGTGGCTCTTCGAGCGGCAGTGGCGGGCGCTCCGGGCGCACTGCGAGGCGCGGGGCGTGCTCCTCCTCGGCGACCTGCCGATCTTCGTGGCCCACGACTCCGCGGACGTCTGGGCGAACCGCGAGCTCTTCTTCCTCGACCGGGCCGGACACCCCACGGTCATCGCCGGCGTGCCGCCCGACTACTTCAGCGCCACCGGCCAGCGCTGGGGGAACCCTCTCTACCGCTGGCCGGTCCTGGAGAAGCGCCGCTACGGCTTCTGGGTCGAGCGGATGCGCCGCACCCTCTCGCTCTTCGACGCCGTGCGCCTCGACCACTTCATCGGCTTCACGCGCTACTGGGAGATCCCCGCCCACGAGCCCACCGCCCAGGGCGGCCGCTGGGTGAAGGGACCGGGCGAGAAGCTCTTCCTCGGCCTCGAGAAGGCGCTCGGGAAGCTGCCGCTGGTGGCGGAGGACCTCGGCGCGGTCACCGACGAGGTGCTCGCGCTCCGCGATCGCTTCGGCTTCCCGGGCCTGAAGATCCTCCAGTTCGCCTTCGGCACCGATCCCCAGGCGCCGTCGTTCAAGCCGCACAACTACCCGCGCGGCGCCGTGGTCTACACCGGCACCCACGACAACGACACCGCGATGGGCTGGTTCACCGATCCCGGCGGCGGCGCGAGCCCGAGGAGCCGCGAGCAGGTCGACAGGGAGCGCCGCTACGCCCTCGCCTACCTCGGCTCGAGCGGGCGGGAGTTCCACTGGGACATGATCCGCGCCGCGCTGGCGTCGGTGGCCACCCTGGCGATCGTGCCGGTGCAGGACGTGCTCGGGCTCGGCAACGAGGCCCGGATGAACCGGCCGGGCGTCGCCACCGGCAACTGGGAGTGGCGCCTGCGCGAGGGCGCCTTCGGCGGCGTCGCGGTGCGCCGCCTCACCGAGCTGACCCGCCTCTACGACCGCTGGGTCCCGAGGAAGCCATGACCACGAGCGCCCGCCCCGAGGGCCTGAGCGCGGATCCGCACTGGTACAAGGACACCGTCATCTACGAGCTGCGGGTGCGCTCGTTCCACGACTCCAACGGCGACGGCGTCGGCGACCTGCAGGGCCTGACCCAGAAGCTCGACTACCTGCAGGACCTCGGCGTCTCGGCGCTGTGGCTCCTGCCGATCTGCCCCTCGCCGGGCCGGGACGACGGCTACGACATCTCGGACTACATGGACGTCCACCCGGAGGTCGGCAACGTCGACGACTTCAAGGCGTTCCTCGCCGAGGCGCACCGGCGCGGCATCCGGGTGATCACCGAGCTCGTGCTCAACCACACCTCGGACCAGCACGCCTGGTTCCAGCGCGCCCGCCGCGCGCCGAAGGGGTCGAAGGAGCGCGACTTCTACGTCTGGAGCGACACCCCCGACCGCTACCGGGACGCGCGGATCATCTTCAAGGACTTCGAGCCCTCGAACTGGTCCTGGGATCACGTGGCGAAGCAGTACTTCTGGCACCGCTTCTTCGCGCACCAGCCGGACCTGAACTTCGAGAACCCGGCCGTCCACGAGGCGCTCTTCCAGGTGGTGGACTTCTGGTTCGACCTCGGCGTCGACGGCCTCCGGCTCGACGCGGTGCCGTACCTCTACGAGGAGGAGGGCACCTCCTGCGAGAACCTGCCGCGCACCCACGAGTTCCTGCGGAAGCTCCGCGCCCACGTCGACCAGAGGCACGCCGACAAGATGCTGCTCGCGGAGGCGAACCAGTGGCCCGAGGACGCCGCCCGCTACTTCGGCGACGGCGACGAGTGCCACATGAACTTCCACTTCCCGATCATGCCGCGGCTCTTCATGTCGATGCACATGGAGGACCGCTTCCCGATCCTCGACATCCTCGCGCAGACGCCCCGCCTCCCCGAGAGCGCGCAGTGGGCGCTGTTCCTCCGCAACCACGACGAGCTCACGCTCGAGATGGTGACCGACGAGGAGCGCGACTACATGTACAAGGCGTACGCCTCCGAGACGCCGATGCGCATCAACCTCGGCATCCGGCGGCGCCTCGCCCCGCTCTGCGGCAACGACCGCCGCCGCATGGAGCTGATGAACGCGCTCCTGCTCTCGCTGCCGGGGACGCCGGTCCTCTACTACGGCGACGAGATCGGCATGGGCGACAACGTCTACCTCGGCGATCGCAACGGCGTCCGCACGCCGATGCAGTGGAGCGCCGACCGCAACGCCGGCTTCTCCCGCGCCAACCCGCAGCGCCTCATCCTCCCGATCATCATCGACCCCGAGTACCACTACGAGTCGATCAACGTGGAGGCGCAGCAGGGCAACCCGAGCTCGATGCTGTGGTGGACGAAGCGCATGCTCGGCCTCCGCCGCCGCTACCAGGCCTTCGGCCGCGGCTCGCTCGAGTTCCTCCACCCGGCGAACCCGAAGGTGCTGGCCTTCCTGCGGCGGCACGGCGACGAGGAGGTGCTCGTCGTCGCCAACCTCTCCCGCCACCCGCAGTACGTGGAGCTCGACCTCGCCCGCTACCGCGGCCTGGTGCCGGTGGAGCTCGTGGGCAAGACGCGCTTCCCGCCGGTCGGCGAGCTGCCGTACCTGCTCACCCTCGGCGGCTACGGCGTCCTCTGGTTCTCGCTCGAGCGGCAGCGCTTCACGGTGAACGAGGAGATGGCCGCGGCCTACGTGCCGCCGACCCTCGAGGTCGTCGGCGGACCGGCGGCGATCTTCGAGGGCTCCCGCGATCGGCTCGAGGCCCTCCTGCCCGCCTGGCTCGAGCGCCGCGCCTGGTTCGTGGGCCGCGAGCGCGGCCTCGCCGGCGTCACCCTCCTCGACGTGCTCCCGGTGGAGGAGTGCGCGCGGATCGTCCTCGCCCGCGCCCGCTACGTGGAGGGAGACCCCGAGGACTACTCGCTGCCCCTCCTCGTCGCGCTCGGCGAGAAGGGCGAGGAGCTGACGCGGCGCTCGCCCCACGCGGTGCTGGCGCGGCTCGTGCTCCGGGAGCCGAAGTCGGACCCGGTGGTGGCGGTGCTCGCCGACGCCATGGCCGACGGCCCCTCCACCTTCTGCCTGCTCGAGGCGACCTCGCGGGGCGTGCGCGTCCGCGGCAAGGGCGGCGAGCTCCGCGGCGCGCTCGACGTGGCCCCCAGCGCGCCGCCGGAGCCGCGGCTCCTCCGCCACGACCACGAGAACGCCTCGTCGGTCTTCGGCAACGAGCTGTTCCTGCGCTACCACCGCCGGCCCAGCGAGGGCACCGAGCCCGAGGTCGAGATCGGCCGCCACCTCGCCGGCCTCGGCGCGCCGGTGCCGGCGCTCCTCGGCACCCTCGAGTACCGCACCGGCCGCGGCGAGCCGATCACCCTCGCCACGGTGCAGAGCTTCGTGCCGGCGGAGATCGACGCCGGCCGCTACACCCGCGCCGAGGTGTCGCGCTTCCTCGAGCGCGCGCTGGCCCGGCCGGGCGAGGCGCCGCCGCCGGTGCCCGCGGTGTCGCCGACCGCGCTCGGCACCGCGCCGGTCCCGCCCGAGCTGCGCGAGCTCGTCGGCGGCTTCCTCGAGACCGTCTCGCTCCTCGGCCGGCGCACCGCCGAGCTGCACCTCGCCCTGGCCAGGCCGACCGAGGATCCGGCGTTCACCCACGACCCGTACTCGACGTTCGACCGGCGCTCCGTCTACCAGACGCTCCGGAACCTCACCGGCCGGATCCTCCGGGACCTACGGGCGCGGCTGCCCGACCTCACCGACGACGCGCTCGCCGACGCCGCGGCGCTGCTCGAGCGGGAGGAGCGGCTCTACCGCCGCTTCGAGCCGTTCCTCGAGGAGCGCCTCACCGCCACCCGCGGGCGGCTCCACGGAGACCTCCACCTCGGCAAGGCGCTCTGGACCGGACGCGACTTCGTCTTCGTGGACTTCGCCGGCCCGCGCTCGAAGCCGCTGGCGGAGCGCCGGAGGAAGCGCTCGCCGCTCCGCGACGTGGCGGCGATGCTCCGTTCGTTCCACTACGCCGCGGCGACGATCCTCCTCGACCCCGCGGTGATCCGCCCGGACGACCGCGCCGTGGCCGAGCCGTGGGCGCTGGCGTGGCGCGCCGCCGCCTGGGCGGCCTTCCTCGGCGCCTACCTCGACGCCGCGGCCGGGGCCTCGTTCGTGCCGAAGGAGCGCCGCGAGCTCGGCCTGCTGCTCGACTCGTTCGTGCTCGGCAAGGCGCTCGAGGAGGTCGCGTACGAGCTCGACCGCGGCGCCCGCAAGGCGGGCGTCGCGCTGCTCGGGCTGCCCGAGCTGGTCGACGCCGAGCTGCCGGGCCGCTAGGCCTACGGCTGCTCGGACGCGAGCGCGCGCATCGCCTGCACCACGTCGCCGAGCTGCGGCACCGACGCCATCTCCAGGCTGTCGGCGAGGCCGATGCCCGGGAGGAACTTGCCGGCGAGGAGCTTCGGCGGCGCGGCGAGCGCCCAGAAGAGCTCGTCGACGGTCCGGCGCACGAGGTGCTCGCCGAAGTTCGTCACCTCGGTGTCCTCGTTCACGTAGAGCACGCGCGTCGTCTTCTTCACCGACGCCTTCACCGTCTCCCAGTCGTACGGCCAGAGCGTGCGGAGGTCGATCACCTCGGCGTCGATTCCCTCGCCGGCGAGCTGCTCCGCCGCCTTGACGCAGAGCGGGAGCGTGCGGCCGTAGCTCACCACGGTGAGGTGGGTGCCCTGCCGCAGCGTCTTCGCCGCCCCGATCGGGATCATCGGGTCGCCGAGGGTCGGCCAGTCCGGCGACCACTTCGAGCGGTCGCCGAGCGGCGCGTCGATCCGCTTCGACAGCTCCTTCGGGTCCTCCGGCTCGCCGGGGATGAGCTCGTCGCCGCGCAGGCGCATCAGCGCCTTCGGCACGAGGTACATCACCGGGTTCTTCTCCTTCAGCGCGGAGAGCATCAGGCCGTAGGCGTCGAGCGGCGTCGACGGCATGACGATCTTCCAGCCCGGGATGTGGGTCGCCGTCGCGTCGAACGAGTGCGAGTGGTAGATGCTGCCGCGGATGCCGGAGCCCACCGGCGTCATCACCACCATCGGCAGGTTCCAGTCGCCGTTCGTCGCCCAGCAGGTGTTCCCGGCGAGCTTGAGCTGGTCGATGGTGTTGTAGATGTAGTCGCAGAACTGGATCTCGGCGACCGGCTTCTGCCCCGCCATCGCCAGGCCCATCGCCATGCCGACGATCCCGCGCTCGTCGAGCGGCGAGTTCCAGGCCGTCTTCAGCCCCTGGGTGGCGGTGAAGACGCCGCCGAGCGGCGGGCCGACGTCCTCGCCGAAGATGTCGGTGACGCCGAGGTGCTCCTCACCGTAGTGGAGCCCGAGGCGGATCGCCTGCGCCATCGAAGCCATGCGTCACTCCGCGTAGATGTGGTCCCAGATGGTCTTCGGATCGGGCTGCGGCTCCTCGCGGACCCGCTTGGCGTCCTCGAGCATCTCGGCCGTGAGGCGCTTGCGCAGCTCGTCCATGGTCTTGCGATCGAGGATCCCGCGCTCCTCGAGCCGCGCCTCGAACGACGCCAGGCAGTCGTTCTCGGCGGTGACGAAGTTCGCGCCCGACGCCGAGGAGTGGCCGTAGAGCCGCGAGACGTTGGCCTCGACGAAGTACGGCTTGCGCTCCTTGCGCACGTAGTCGAAGGCCTCCTTCAGCTCGCGGTAGGCGACCTCGGGGTCGTTGCCGTCGATGGTCTTGGCCGGGATGCCGAAGGCGCGGGCGCGGTCGGCGATGCGCTTCTCGCCGTGCTGCGTCGCCGCGGAGGTGGAGATGCCCCACTGGTTGTGGGTGACGACGATCAGGATCGGCAGCTCCTCGCCGGGCCGCGTCGACCAGACCAGGCAGCTCGCGAAGTCGCCCTCGGCGGTGCCGGCGTCGCCGCCGGTGACGATGGTGATGCCGTCGCCGCCGTGGCGCTTCTGCGCCCGCGCCGTGCCCGGCGCGATGGCGTACTGCACCTCGATCGGCGAGGTGATCGGCGCCACGTTCCACTTCCGCGCCGAGAAGTGGCCGGCGAAGTTGCGCCCGGCCGAGAACGGGTCGGTGGCGGTGTTCTTCATCTGCCGGATGGCGTCGATCGGCTCCATCCCCAGCGCGAGCAGCGTCGCCGACTGGCGGTAGTGGAAGTGGCCGTAGTCGAACGCCGGCCCCACGCCCTTCTTGTAGAGCAGGCCGAGGGGCACGTTGAACGCCTCCTCGCCCGGACCGCCGATCCAGAAGTAGCCGTCGCCCTGCTTGTACATCTGGATCAGCCGCTCCTCGAGGACGCGGGCCTTCAGCATCAGCTCGTGGATCCGGACGAGCTGCTCGGGGGCGAGCGTCGCGTCCTTCTTGTCGGCTTCGACGAGGCGGGGCCGTGCCATCGGTCGCTCCAGGTGCGCGAGGGGGCCGCACCATAGCGGAACCCGCCGCGGGTTTGGAGCGCGCCGCGCGACGCACCGCGGCACGGCGCGAGGCTACCTTCGGCGCTTGCGCATCCCGGCGACGAGCGCGAGCAGGCCCATGGCGCCGAGCACCGCGCCGACGAAGCCCGCCGGCTCCGGGCTCTGCCAGTTGCCGCCGAAGATCAGCGTCGCCACGAAGCCGCCGACGAACGAGCCGGCCACGCCGAGGAGCGTCGTCTTCACGAAGCCCATCGGCTGATCGCCGGGCAAGAGGGCGCGGGCGACGAGGCCCGCGAAGAAGCCGAAGCAGATCCAGCCCAGGAAGCCCATGGTCACCCTCCGCGCACGGCGCGCCGCGCCGCGAGGGTGCCATACGGCGCCGAGGTGGGTGCGGGTTCAGCGGGGAGGCCCGGCCGGGCTATCCTCGCCGCCCATGAAGTGCACGAACTGCGGCGCCGGCATGGACCTGGTCCGGGATCGCGCCTACTTCCGGTGCCCGTACTGCCTCACCTTCGCGTTCCCCGAGGGCGCGAACGTCCTCCAGGACGACGGCATCGTGAAGCTCGGCTCGCCGAGCAAGCTCGCCTGCCCCGTCTGCGCGGCGCGCCTGGAGCTGGCGACGCTCGAGGAGCACCCGGTGCTGCACTGCAGCGCCTGCCGCGGCGTGCTGCTCTCCTGCCCCGCCCTCGCCGACGTCGTCGCCATCCGCCGGAGCGGCGGCAAGCGCGCGAGGGCGGCGCGGATCGACCCGAAGGACCTCGAGCGGGTGGTGCACTGCCCGACCTGCCGCGGGCGGATGGACACGGCGCCCTACCTCGGACCGGGCAACGTGGTCATCGACACCTGCGGCGAGTGCACGATCGTGTGGCTCGATCACGGCGAGCTCGCCGTGATCGAGCGCCACCCGGGCTGAAGAGGTCAGGCCGCCTTGGCGGCGAGCCCCTCGACCACCCGCGCGAAGACCTCGAGGCCGCCCATGAGGTCGGCCTCCGAGATCACCAGCGGGGGCGCGAGCCGGATGACGTGCTTGCGGGTCTCCTTGGTGAGGATCCCGTTCGCCACCAGCGCCTCGCACAGCTTCGCCGCGCCGCCGAGCTTCGGATCGAGCTCGACGCCGATGAGGAGGCCCTTGCCGCGCACGTCGCGGACGCCCGGCAGGCGCCGCTCCCGGAGCCAGCCCATCGCTTTCTCGCCGAGCTCCTCGGCGCGGGCGGCGTGCTTCTCCTCGAGGGTGACGCGGATCGCCTCGGTGGCGACCGCCATCCCGAACGGCGAGCCGCCGAAGGTCGAGCCGTGCTCGCCGGCGTGGATCGCGTCCATGACCTCGGCGCGGCCGACGCAGGCCGAGACCGGCAGGATCCCGCCGCCGACCGCCTTGCCGAGGCACATCAGGTCGGGCTTCGCGTCCTCGTACTGCCACGCGAAGAGGCGGCCGGTGCGGCCGAGCCCCGTCTGCACCTCGTCCCAGATCAGCGCGACGCCGCGGCGGGTGCAGATCTCCCGCACCTTCGCCATCCAGCCGGCCGGCGGGACGACGATGCCGCCCTCGCCCTGGATCGGCTCGGCGAGGAACGCCACGGTGTTCGGGCCGATCTCGCGCTCGAGCGCCTCGGCGTCGCCGAAGGGGATGGCGGTGAAGCCCGGCGTCGCCGGCGCGAACTGGTCGCGGTAGCTCGGCTCGGAGGAGAAGCCCGAGACGGTGGTGGTGCGGCCGTGGAAGTTGTTCCGGCAGACGATGATGTGCGCCTGGCCGGCCGGGATGCCCTTCACCCGGTAGCCCCACGCCCGCGCGACCTTGATCGCGCTCTCCACCGCCTCGGCGCCGGAGTTCATCGGCATGACGCGGTCGAGGCCCGAGGCCTCGGAGAGCGTCTTGACGAAGTCGGCGAGCGGCTCGTTGAGCAGGCAGCGCGCCACGACGCTGACGCGATCGAGCTGCGCGTGGGCCGCCGCGAGGATCCGCGGGTGCTTGTGACCGTGGTTCAGCGCCGAGTAGCCGCCGAGGAGGTCGAGGTACTTCTTGCCCTCGGGATCCCAGCACCAGGCGCCCTCGCCCTTCACCAGCACCACCTCGAAGGGCGCGTAGTTCCTCGAGCCGTAGTGACGGTAGCGCTCGATCACGTCGCGGGTGCTGGCCATGGTGACCTCCTTCGGGGCACGTGAGGGTTCGGCGGTC
>CAZDGH010000148.1:10954-12856 GCA_964504805.1 uncultured Myxococcales bacterium
GCACGAGAAGCCGCTTCGGACGAGCGCCCCACTGTACCCCCGCGATGTCCGGTGGTAGTACGCGCCGCATGTCCCGTCCCATCCCGACCCAGCAGAACGGCGCGTTCGCGCCGACCGTCGTCGTCCAGAACCTCGTCGGCGGAGAGGAGCGCGACGCGCGCTCCGGCAAGCGCTTCGAGGCCCGCTCGGCCTGCGACCGGGCCGACCTCGTCGGCACCGCGCCCGACTCGGGGCCCGAGGACGTCCTCGCCGCGTGCGAGGCCGCCGCCGCCGCCTTCCCCGCCTGGTCGCGCACCCCCGCGCCGACCCGCGGCGAGACCATCGGCCGGATCGGCGAGGCGATCGTCGCCCACAAGGAGACGCTCTCGAAGGTGATCTGCCGCGAGATCGGCAAGAGCATGCGGGAGGCCCGCGGCGAGGTGCAGGAGGTGATCGACACCTGCCACTTCTTCCAGTCCGAGGGCCGCCGCCTCTACGGCCAGACCGTGCCGTCGGAGATGCCGAACAAGGAGCTGTTCACCTACCGCCGCCCGCTCGGCGTCGCCGCGCTGATCTCCGCCTCGAACTTCCCGATCGCGGTGCCGTCGTGGAAGGCGATCCCGGCGCTCCTCACCGGCAACACCGTGGTCTGGAAGCCGTCGCAGGACGCGCCGACGATCGGCTACCTGTTCGGCCGCATCCTCGAGGACGCCGGCGTCCCGAAGGGCGTCGTCAACGTCGTCCACGGCGGCGCCCGGGCCGGCGAGGCGATCCTCGAGGCGGTGGAGAAGGGCCTGGTGCAGAAGGTCTCCTTCACCGGCTCCACCGCCGTCGGCCGGAAGATCGGCGAGGTCTGCGGCCGCAACCTGCAGATCCCCTCGCTCGAGCTCGGCGGCAAGAACCCGATGGTGGTGCTCCGCGACGCCGACCTCGACCTGGCGGTGGAGGGCGCGCTCTTCTCTGGCTTCGGCACGGGCGGGCAGCGCTGCACCTCGCTCGCGAACCTGATCCTCGACCGGCCGATCGCCGAGGCGTTCACCAAGAAGCTCCTCGACCGCGTCGGGGCCATCAAGATCGGCAACCCCACGCTCACCGGCGACGCGCTCTACGGCCCGCTGATCGCCGAGCGGTACTTCACCAAGTTCATGGAGCACTACGACGTCGGCCGGAAGGACGGCGCCAAGCTGCTCACCAGGGAAGGCCGCATCACCCGGGAGAACAAGCCGGCGTCGTTCGTCGGCGATCCCGAGGCGGGCCACTACGTGTTCCCGGCGGTCTGGGCCGACGTGAAGATCGGCATGCGGCTCGCGCAGGAGGAGGTCTTCGGGCCGACGGTGAACCTGATCGTCGTCGACGGGCTCGACGAGGCGATCGCCACCGCCAACGGCACGCCCTACGGCCTCTCCTCGTCCTGCTACACCCGGGACCCGTCGGCGATCCTGCGCTTCAAGAGCGAGATCAAGGCGGGCATGACCTCGATCAACAACTCGACGTCGGGCGCCGAGGCGCACATGCCGTTCGGCGGCACCGGCTGGTCGGGCAACGGCACGCGCGAGTCCGGTATCTGGGTGCTCGACGCCTACACCCGGTGGCACGCGGTGAACGAGGACCTCGCCGGCAAGCTGCAGCTGGCGCAGATCGACGTCGAGTACGGCAAGCCGCGCGAGCCCTCCGATCTCTCGGCCCTCGCCTGAGGAGCGTCGCGTGCACCACCCTTGGCACGACCTCCCGCTGCCGGACGACCTGACCGCGGCGGTGCCGGCGGTGATCGAGATCCCCACCGGCTCGAAGGTGAAGTACGAGATCGACAAGAAGAGCGGGATGCTCGTGGTCGATCGCATCCTCCACTCGGCGGTGCACTACCCGGCGAACTACGGCTTCGTCCCCCGCACCTACTGCGGGGACTGCGATCCGCTCGACGTC
>CAZDGH010000149.1:0-12729 GCA_964504805.1 uncultured Myxococcales bacterium
CGCCGCGGCCGCGACGCGGCGGGGTACCGTCGTGGGGGCCCCACGGAGGCCCGGCCCCTGCCCCCCGCCGGCGGTCCCTACGAAAGCCCTACCGACCCGAGAACACCGGCGCCCGCTTCTCCAGGAAGGCCGCGAAGCCCTCCCGGGCGTCCGCGCCCTCGAACAGCCCCTGCTGAAGCTCGCGCTCGAGCGCCAGCCCGTCCTGGAACGACATCTCCGCGCCCGACTGCACCGCGCGCTTGATCCGCCCCACCGCCCGCGCCGCCTTCCCCGGCGGCACGAACCGCCGCGCGTACGCGAGCACCTGCGCCTGGAAGTCCGCCGCGTCCTTCGCGTCCACGAGCTTCGTCACCAGCCCGAGCGCGTGCCCGTCCTCGAAGGACATGTTCACGCCCTCGATCATCAGCTCGATCGCCTTCGCCTTCCCGACCAGCCGCGCGAGCCGCTGGGTGCCGCCCGTGCCCGGGAGCACGCCGAGCTGCACCTCGGGGAGCCCGAGCTTGCCGCCGCCCCTCCGCGCCAGGCGCAGGTCCGCCGCCAGGGCGACCTCGAGGCCGCCGCCGACGCAGTGGCCGTTGAGCGCGGCGACGACGAGCTTCGGCGTCTGCTCGAGGCGCGAGAGCGTCTCGTTGGCGTGCAGGCAGAACGCGTACTTGAAGTACGGATCCACCGCCTTCAGCATCTCGATGTTCGCGCCCGCGCAGAACATCTTCTCGCCGGCGCCGGTGAGCACGACGACGTGCACCGCCGGGTCGAACCGCGCCCGGAGGATCCCGTCGTCGAGCTGCCGCATCATCGCGTACGAGTACGCGTTGGCCGGCGGATCCGAGAGGGTGAGCACGGCGACGCCGTCCTCGACCCGGTAGGAGACGAGCGTCTCGCTCGAGGGCTGCGTCCAGTCGCGATCGGCCATGTCCGTCCTCGCCGCTAGGTCAGGTCGACCCACACCGTCTTCAGCTCGGTGTAGCCCTCGATGGCGTGTTTCCCGAGCTCGCGGCCGAAGCCCGAGGCCTTGAAGCCGCCGAACGGCATCGCCGCGTCGAAGACGTTGTAGGTGTTCACCCAGACCGTGCCGGCGCGGATCGCCTTCGCCGCCCGCAGCGCCTTCTTCACGTCGCGGGTCCAGACGCCGGCGGCGAGGCCGAAGCTCGAGTCGTTGCCGATCCGCGCCGCGTCCTCGATCGAGTCGAAGGCGATGGTGGAGAGCACCGGCCCGAAGATCTCCTCCTGGGCGATCGCCATCGAGCTCTTCACGTCGTCGAAGATCGTCGGCTTCACGAAGAAGCCCTTCCCCGCCGCCGCGTTCCGCTCGCCGCCGGCGACGAGCTTCGCGCCCTCGGCCTTCCCCTTCTCGATGTAGCCGAGGATGGTGTCGAGCTGCTCCTGCGAGGTCTGCGGGCCGAGGCGCGTCTTCGGCGAGAGCGGGTCGCCCTGGCCCTCGAGCAGCTTCGCGGCGCGGGCCTGCACCTTCTCGAGGAGCTGGTCCTTCACGCTGCGCTCGACGAGCAGCCGCGAGCCGGCGGAGCAGACCTCGCCCTTGTTGTAGAAGATCGCGTTCACCGTGCCGCGCGCCGCCGCGTCGAGATCGGCGTCGGCGAAGACGACGTTCGGGCTCTTGCCGCCGAGCTCGAGGGTGAGCCGCTTCACGGTGCCGGCGGCGTCCCGCATGATCTGCTTCCCGACCTCGGTGGAGCCGGTGAAGGTGATCTTGTCGACGCCCGGGTGCTTCACCAGCGCGTCGCCGGCCTCGCCGCCGAAGCCCGGGAGCACCTGGAGCACGCCCTCGGGCACGCCGGCCTCGAGGGCGAGCTCGCCGATCCGGAGCGCCGACATCGAGGTGGCGTTCGCCGGCTTGTGGATCACCACGTTGCCGCAGGCGAGCGCCGCCGCGAGCTTCCAGGTCGACATCAAGAGCGGGAAGTTCCACGGCGTGATCACGCCGACGACGCCGACCGGCTCGCGCAGGGTGAAGTTCAGGTAGCCGGGCCGCGACGGGATCGTCTCGCCGTGGAGCTTCGTGCACCAGCCGGCGAAGTACTGGTAGATCTCCGCCGCCAGCGGCACCTCGATGCCGCGGGTCTCGCCGATCGGCTTGCCGGTGTCGACGGTCTCGAGCTCGGCGAGCTCGTCCGCCTTCGACGAGATCAGGTCGGCGAGGCGCCAGAGGATCCGGGCGCGCTCGGCCGGGGTGATCTTCTGCGACCACGGCCCCTGCTCGAGCGCCTGCCGCGCGATCTTCACCGCCTGGTCCACGTCCTCGACGGAGGCGGCCTGGAGGGTGGCGACCTGCTCGCCGCTGCCCGGGTAGACCACCGGGATCTGGCGCTTCGAGCGCCCCTCGACGAGGCGGCCGCCGACGAGCAGCTTCCCCTCGGGGAGCTTCGCGTGCTGGAGCTTGAGGGCCATGGCGTGGACCTTTCGGGCGTGCGGGAGCCGCGGACCCTAGCGAAGGGCCCGCGGCAGGGTCAAACCGGGCGCGTCACTTCGACGCGGGCAGCGGCGCCGCCGGCGCGGCCATCGGGCACGAGGCGATCTCGTCGTCCGGGTCGATGGCGCTCATGCCCTCGGACACGGTGGTGATGGTGCCCTTCGGGTCGACGATCACCGTGACCCGCTGCGACACCGTGCCGGAGAGGCCGGCGTACCGCTTCGCCACCGCGCCGTCGGCGTCGGAGAGGAACGGGAACGGCGCGCCGAGCTCCGCCTTGAACTTCTCCAGCGTCTCGAGGTCGTCCAGGGAGATCGCCAGCACCTCGGCGCCCCTCTTCTTCACCTCGTCGTACTTCGCCGTGTACGCCGTGAGCTCCCGGGTGCAGCCCATGGTGAACGCCTTCGGGTAGAAGGCCAGGATCACCGGCCCCTTCGCGAGGAGCTTCGAGAGCGTGACCTTCGTCCCGTCGGTGGAGGGCAAGGTGAAGTCGGGGGCCTTCTCGCCGACCTTCACCGGCGCCGGCGCCGCGCAGGCCGCGAACGACAGGAGCAGGACCGCGAGGGCGGGGACGAGCCGGAGCGTGCGCATGGCCGCTCTCGTACCCTCCTCGCCGCGGGGCCGCAACACGCCCCGCGTCAGACCCGCTCGACCACGAGCGACGCGCCCTGCCCGACGCCGACGCACATCGAGGCCAGGCCGAGGCGGCCGCCGGAGCGCACCAGCTCGTGCACCAGGGTGGTGACGATCCGCGCGCCCGAGCAGCCGAGCGGGTGGCCGAGGGCGATGGCGCCGCCGTTGACGTTGACCTTCTCGGGGTCGAGGTCGAGCTCGCGCAAGCACGCCACCGCCTGCGCCGCGAAGGCCTCGTTCAGCTCGACGCGGTCGAGCTCGCCGACGGAGAGGCCGAGGCGGCCGAGGAGCTTCCGGGTCGCCGGCACCGGGCCGATGCCCATGAACCGCGGGTCGACGCCGTGGGCGGCGGCGCCGAGGACGCGCGCGAGCGGGGTGAGGCCGAGCTCGGTCGCGGCCTCGCGGCTCGCGAGCACGAGCGCCGCGGCGCCGTCGTTCAGCGACGACGAGTTGCCGGCGGTGACGGTGCCCTCGTCGCGGAACGCGGGGCCGAGCTTGGCGAGCTTCTCGAGGGAGGTGTCGGGCCGCGGCCCCTCGTCGCGATCCACGACGATCGCGGGGCCCTTCTTCTGCGGGAGCTCCACCGGCACCAGCTCGTCGCGGAAGCGCCCGGCCTCCATCGCCGCCACCGCGCGGCGGTGCGACGCGAGCGCGAGCTCGTCCTGGGCGATCCGCGAGATGCCGTGCTTCTCGGCGACGTTCTCCGCCGTCTCGCCCATCTGCTCGAGCGGGAACATCGCCGCCAGCTTCGGGTTCGGGTAGCGCCAGCCCAGCGAGGTGTCGAAGAGCTGCGTCCCGCCGGTCGGGAAGGCGACGTCGGGCTTCGGCATCGACCACGGCGCCCGGGTCATCGACTCGACGCCGCCGGCGACGACGACCTCCGCCTCGCCGACCTTGAGCTGCCGCGCCGCCATGGCGATCGCCTCGAGGCCCGAGGCGCAGAGGCGGTTCACGGTGGCGGCGCTCACCGCCTGCGGCAGCCCCGCGAGCAGCGTCGCCATCCGCGCCACGTTGCGGTTGTCCTCGCCGGCCTGGTTCGCGCAGCCGAGGAGCACCTCGTCGATCCGCTCCGGCGCCACCTTCGCCCGCGCCACCGCGGCGGCGACGGCGATCGCCGCCAGGTCGTCGGGGCGCACGTCCTTGAGGGCGCCCCGGAGCCTGCCGATCGGGGTCCGGACGGCGCTGCAGATGAGGGCCTCGCGCATCGCTTCGTCTCCTCGGGTGAGAACGCGTGCCATAGCCCACTTCCGTCCCCTTCGGGAAGGTGGCCGGGGCGAGGGGCGGCTGCTACCGTCGGAGCCACGTGAGCCCCGAGGACGTCGCCGCGCGGGAGGAGCTCGCCCGGGGCCGGGAGGCCCTGGGTCGGGGCGTCGCCGCGGCCGTCCTCGACGCCATCGAGGCGGTGCGGCAGCGGCCCTTCGGCGGCCTCTCCGCCGCCACCCACCGCGAGGTCGGCGCCCTCGCCCGCGACGCGCTCCGGCCCTGCTACGAGGCGGCCGGCCGGCTGCTCGCGGAAGGAGCGCTGGCGGAGGCGGCGCGGCTCGAGGCGCGGCTCGGCCGGCTGCTCCCGCCCGACCGCGAGCACGAGGCGCTCCGTGCCGGCCTCGCCCTGGCGCGGCTCCGCGCCCTGATCGCCGTGGGCCGCGAGGCGCTCGGCGGAGGCGACGTCACCGCCGCGGTGGCGCGGCTCCGGGAGGCGCTCGCCCTCGAGGGCCGCTCCGCCCCGGCGGAGCTCCGCGCCGAGCTCGACGGCCTCGGCGCCGAGGTCGCCGCCGCCGCCGCGCCGCGCCTCTCCGCCCACGCCCGCGCCGGGGAGCTCAAGGCCGCGCGCGAGCTGGCGCGGGCGCTCGGGGCGCTCCCGCCGGCGTGGTTCGGCGCCGCCTCGGTCGCCACCGCCGACGCCTTCGAGCGCGTGGCGCGCAAGCTGATGGAGGAGGCGCTGGCGCGGATGTCCGAGGACCTCGGCGAGGCCGGCGCCCTCGCCCGGGCCTGCGGCGAGCTCCGGCCGCCGGTGAAGCTCTCCGCCGCCTTCGCCGAGGAGCGCGCCGCGCTCCGCGAGCTCTACGCCGACAGCGCGCTCTCCGCCGCCGAGGCGCGGCTCGACGGGCCGGACGCCGGCGTCTCGGCGTCGCGGGCGGTGCTCGACGTGCTCGCGCCGGTGGACTGGCGGCGCGTCACCGACTCGGTGAAGCGCCGCTGCGGCGCGGTCCTCACCCACGCCCGCGGCGCCGCGAGGCGCGAGGTGCTGTCGGCGCTCGAGCGCGGCGGCCCCGCGGTCCGGGCGGCCTGCGCGCTGACGCTGCTCGAGGTCGCCAAGGTCGAGCACGCGGAGGCGCAGTTCCTCCCCGACGAGTCGGCGCGCCGCGAGGCCGAGGCCGATCGGCTCGCCGCCATCCACCTCGCCCGCGCCTGCCTCGACGGCAGGCCGGATCCGGCGCCCGACGACCGGCCGCTCCGCGTCGTCGAGCGCGAGGTCGACGCCGCCGCGCGCGAGCTCCTCGCCAAGGCCGTCGCCGCCGGCGCCGACGAGGACGAGGCCGCGGGCGAGGCGGTGCCGCTGGCGTCGCTGCTCAAGGCCCGGCAGGCGGTCGACGCGGCGCTCGCCACCGAGGAGCGCGAGCTCGGTTGACGGCGCCCGCCGCCGCGCGGCACAAGTGCGGCCCATGGAGCCCGTCCGCTACCGCGTCCGCTTCCCCGCCCCCGAGACCCACCTCTTCGAGCTCGAGGCGACGTTCCCCGCGGACGTCTTCGCCGGCGGCGACGCCGTCTTCTGGCTGCCGGTGTGGACGCCGGGCAGCTACCTCGTCCGCGAGTTCGCGCGGCACGTCGAGGGCGTCTCCGCCGCCGACGCGGCGGGCGCGAAGCTCGCCTGCGAGCGGCTCGACAAGCGGAGCTGGCGCGTGGCGCGGCCGGCCACGCCGGGCCCGGTGACGCTCCGCTGGAAGGTGTTCGCCCGCGACCTCACCGTGCGCACGAGCTACCTCGACGCCGACCTCGCCTACTTCAACGGCGCGAACCTCTTCCTCACCAGCGACGCCGTCGTCCGCACCGCGATCGCCCTCGAGGTCGAGGTGCCGCCGGGGCGCCGGGCGGTCTGCGCGCTGCCGTCGCAGGGCCCGGGCCGCTTCGCCGCGCGGCACTACGACGAGCTCTGCGACAGCCCGGTGGCGGTCCACGCCGGCGCGCACGTGGAGTTCGAGGTCCGCGGCAAGCCGCACGTGCTCTCGATCGCCGGCACCGGCCCGGTCGACCCGCAGCGGATGGCGGCCGATCTCGCGAAGCTCGTCGAGGTCGAGGCCGGGCTCTTCGGCGGCCTGCCCTACGACCGCTACGCGTTCCTCGTGCTGCTCACCGACAAGGGCCGCGGCGGCCTCGAGCACGAGGCGTCGTGCGCGCTGCTCTACCCGCGGCACGGCCTCGCCGATCCGCGCACCTACGAGGACTTCCTCCAGCTCGCGGCCCACGAGGTGTTCCACCTCTGGAACGTGAAGCGGATCAAGCCCGCGGCGCTCGTGCCCTACGACTACTCGCAGGAGCAGTACACCCGGCTGCTCTGGGCGTTCGAGGGGTTCACCTCGTACTACGACGTGCTCGTGCCCTGCCGCGCCGGGCTGTACTCCGAGCAGCGGTTCCTCGAGAAGATGGGCGAGAGCGCGACCGACGTGCAGCGCACGCCCGGCCGCCAGGTGGTGAGCCTCTCCGAGGCCTCGCTCTGCGCCTGGGTGAAGTACTACCGGCCCGACGAGAACTCCCCGAACTCCACGGTCAGCTACTACGTGAAGGGCGAGGTGATGGCGATGCTGCTCGACCTCGCCCTCCGCGAGGCGACCGGGAACGCGCGCTCGCTCGACGACGTGATGCGGCTGCTCTGGGAGCGCCACGGCCAGACCGGCGCCGGCGTCCCGGAGGACGGCGTCGAGGCGGCGGCGGTCGAGGTCGGCGGCGAGGCGATCCGCGACTTCTTCGCGCGCTACGTCCGCGGCACCGAGGAGCTCCCGTACGAGGAGAAGCTCGAGGTCGCCGGCGTCGCCGTCGGGCGGCGGCAGCGGGAGGGCGAGCGCGACAAGGGCGGCACGCCGCCCCGGGAGCGCGAGAAGGCCACCCGCGGCTGGTTCGGCGCCAGCGTCCGCGAGGGCGACCGCCCGGTGGTCGCGAGCGTGCTCCGGGGCTCGCCCGCGGAGCGCGCCGGCGTCGCCGCCGACGACGAGCTCGTGGCCCTCGACGGCGAGCGCCTCGACGGCTCGTGGGCGTCGCGGCTCGAGCAGAAGCGGCCGGGGGAGACCTCGACCCTCCACGTCTTCCGCAGGGGACAGCTCCGGGCGCTGCCGCTGACGTTCGGGGAGCGCCCGAAGGACACGCTCTGGCTGGCGAGGGACGAGCAGGCCCCGGAGCCCGCGAAGGCGATCCTCGCCTCCTGGCTGCGCAAGGCCCCGTAGGGCCCGCTCCCGTATTCCTCGGAAGTTCACGGGCCCTGGCGGCGGCGCCAGGGTTCGTGCGACGCCGCCGTCCGGTGGGCCTCGGCAGCACGCGTGGTTCACACGAAGTGTGATCGATGGCACATCCCTTGCTGCCGCTTCCGCCGGTTTCCACGAGCGTCGGCGGCGGTCCGGAGGGGCCGCGGGGAGAGGCCATGCTGCGCAGGTGGTGGCGCGTCGCGGTGACGGCGGCGCTCGCGTCGGTCCTCGTCTGGTGCTCGGACGACATGTCGCTGAGCGCCGAAGGCGGCGGCGACGGCGCCGGCCCCGGCGACGGCGGCGGGGGCGGCAGCGGCGGGACCATCGGCGGCTGCCTCGCCGACGACGACTGCCCGTCCGGCCTGGTCTGCCGCGCCCGGGCCTGCGTGAGCCCCGACGACGGGCGCCCCCCCGAGGAGGAGGAGGACGCGACGTTCCTGCGCCCCGTCGCCTCCGAGCGGCACGTCTTCGCGCTCTCCCCGAACGCCGACTCCGCCGCGGTCATCGATCCGGTCACCCTCGACATCGAGGCGGTGATCCTCCCCGACGAGCCGGTCGCCGCCGTGGCGCTCCCCGGCGCCGACGCCGCGGTGGTGCTCTCCCGCGAGGGCCGGGCGCTCTCGGTGCTCTCCATCGACGAGACCGGCGCCTCGCACCTCGCCTACACCCGCACCGATCGCCGCTTCTCCGCGCTGTCGGTGTCGCCGGACGGCGCGATCGCCGTGCTCTGGACGCCCGAGGGCGAGCTGCCCGACGCCGGCGCCGAGGGCGTCGTCGCCCTGGTCGAGCTCGGGCCGCTCCTCGCCGGCGAGGCGCCCCGGCCCCTCGAGCGCGCCGCCGGTCGCCGCCTCACCGACGTGCTCTTCCGGGTGTCCGGCGACGCCGCGCTCGAGGTCGTGGTGATCGGCAAGGAGGAGGTCGCGATCCTCCCGCTCGCCGACCTCGACGGCCACCCCGAGCGCGTGCGCCTCCCGGACGGCTACCGCGAGATCGTCACCCGCGAGGCGATCGGCGCGCCCGACGGCAGCTTCGTGCTCTTCCGCTCCTTCGGCGCGCCCGAGCTGCTCGCGCTCGACGTCGCCGCGCGCAGCACCGCGGCGCTGCCGCTGCCGGCGATCGCCACCGACCTCGAGCTGACGCCGAACGGCTCGCTGGCGGTCGCGGCGCTGCGCGCCACCGGGCAGGTCGCGATCGTGCCGCTCCCGGCCGGCCTGGCCGACCCGGCGCTCGTCACCTTCCTCGACGCGTCGGCGGTGGTGCCCGGCCAGGTGGAGCTCGCGCCCGACGGCAGCCGCGGCGTGCTCTTCACCAGCACCGAGTCCACCGAGGCCTTCGGCGTGGTCGAGCTCGGCGCGACGCCGTCGGTGCGGCCGCTCTCGATCCTCGAGAAGTGGGTCGGCACCATCGGCATGTCGCCGGACGGGACCCGCGCCGTCGTCGTGCACCGCCCGAACCCGGGCTCCACCGTCGCCGACCTCTACGAGCGCGACGTCGACGTGCAGCACGGCTACAGCGTCGTCGACCTCGAGGCGGGCGTGGCCCAGCTCAAGCTGACCGGCAACGTCGCGCCCGGCGAGTTCGTCTTCGCCGCCGACGGGCGGCACGCCGCGGTGACGCTGCGCGACGACGCCCGGCGCGTCTACCGCGTCGACGCGGTCGACCTCGGCACCCTGGTGACCGACTCGCTCGAGCTCGCCTCGGCGCCGGAGTACGCCGGCGCCCTCGTCAACGGGGAGGGCGACCTCGCCGACCGGATCTGGGTGACGCAGGTCCACCCGGCGGGGCGGATCAGCTTCGTGGACCTCGCGGAGCGCGCGGTCCGCACCGCCACGGGCTACGAGCTCAACTCGGACGTGGACTAGGGGGATCGACGTGAAGCGGATCCTCGCCCTCTCGCTCGCCCTCTCGCTCGCCGGCTGCGCCTGCGGCGGCGGCTTCGACGACGCCGAAGGCACCGAGGTCGAGCCGCCCAGCGGCGGCGGCGACGGCGGCGGCCTCGGCGACTGCGTCACCGACGCCGACTGCCCCCTCGGCCTGCGCTGCGACTTCGGCCTTTGCGTGACCCCCGACGACGGCCGGCCACCGGAGGAGGAGCGCGACGCCACCTTCCTCCGGCCCGTCGCCGGCGATCGCTTCGTCTACGCCATCTCGCCGAACGCCGACTCGCTCGCGGTGATCGACCCGGCCACCCTCGACATCGAGGCGGTGATCCTCCCCGAGGAGCCGATCGCCGCCCGGGCGGTGCCGGGGCGCGACGCCGCGGTGATCCTCTCGCGGCGCGGCGAGGCGATCTCGCTCGTCCGCACCGACGCCGCCGGCACCAGCCTCGTCATCGCCCGGACCGGCCGCGCCTACGCCGCGCTCACCCTCTCGCCCGACGGCCGGTGGGCGGTGCTCTGGACGCCCGAGGGCGAGCTGCCCGACGCCGGCGCCGAGGGCATCGTGGCGCTCGTCGACCTCGACGCGCTCGAGCGCGGCGAGGCCTCGCCGGTCGAGCGCGCCGCCGGCCGCCGCCACACCGACGTCTTCTTCCGGATGGCGGGACCGCGCGCCGCCGAGGCCGTGGTCGTCGGCAAGGAGGAGGTCGCCGCCATCGACCTCGGCACCCTCGACGAGGCGCTCACCGCCGAGCGGATCTTCCTGCCGGAGGGCTACCGGGAGATCGTCACCCGCGAGGCGATCCCCGCCCCCGACGGCTCGTTCGTCCTCTTCCGCTCGCTGGCGGCGCCGGAGCTCGCCCTCCTCGACGTGGCCGAGCGGCAGGTCGCGACGCTCGCCCTGCCCGCCCTCGCCACCGACGTCGACCTCGCCGAGGACGGCACCTTCGCGGTGGCCGCGCTCCGCGCCTCCTCGCAGCTCGCGGTGATCCCGCTGCCGGGCGCGCTCACCGTGCCCGGGTCGGTCGCGCTCCTCGACGCCACCGGCGTCGTCCCGGGGCAGGTGGAGCTCTCGCTCGACGGGCGCTTCGCCGTCACCTTCACCAACAGCGAGGACTCCGAGACCTTCGGCCTCGTCGACCTCGCCGCGCCGGCGCCGGCGGTCGAGCTGTTCCCCTGGCTCGAGAAGTGGATCGACGCGGTGGGCCTCGGCCCCGACGGGCGCACCGCCGTCGTCGTCCACCGGCCGAACCCGGGCTCCACCGTCGCCGACCTCTACGAGCGCGACGTCGACGTGCAGCAGGGCTACAGCGTCGTCGACCTCGAGGGCGGCTTCGCCCAGCTCAAGCTCACCGGCACCGTGCGCCCCGGCGAGTTCGTCTTCTCGCAGGACGGCCGGCACGCCGCGGTGACGCTGAGGGACGATCGCACCCGCACCTACCGCGTCGACGCCGTCGACCTCGAGACGCTGGTCGCCGCCACGCTGCCCCTGGCCTCGGCGCCGGAGTACGCCGGCGCGCTCACCTCGGCGGAGCCCGACCTCGCCGATCGCGTCTGGGTGACGCAGGTCCACCCGGCGGGACGGATCAGCTTCGTGGACCTCGAGGAGCGGTCGGTCCGGACCGCCACCGGCTACGAGCTCAACTCGGACGTGGACTGAAGATGGGCACTCGGGAGGGGAAGATGGGACGTCGGAGGCTCCTGGGAGGGGCCGTCGCCCTCGCGCTCGCCGCCCTCGGCGGCTGCGGCGATCGGGCGGACGGCTGGGACGATCCGCTCGAGGTCGTCGGGCCGGTCGAGGCGGCCGGCCACCTCACCTGGCTGAACCGGAGCGCGCGGCAGCTGGTGGCGATCGACCCGGCCGGCGACGGCCCGCCGATCTACGTGCAGGTCGCCGAGCTGCCGAGGGCGGTCGCCGCGTCGTCGGGCGGCGCCTGGGTCCTCGGCGGTCGCGGCGACGCGCCGACGCTGGATCTCGTGGAGCTGCCCGCCGGCACCGTCACCTCGGTGGCGCTCGGCGGCGCCTACGATCGGATGGAGGTCTCGCCGGACCGGCGCTTCGCGGTGCTCTTCTTCGACCCGAGCGTGCCCGGCGCGCCGGGCGGCCCCGCCGCGCGCAACAACAACGAGGTCACCGTCGTCGACTTCTCCGACGGGTCGGCGGAGCTGGTCGCGCTCCGCACCGAGTCGATCGCGCCCCGCGGCGTGGTGTTCGCGCCGCAGGGCACGCTGGCGGCGGTGGTGCTCGACAGCGCCCTCTCGATCCTCGACCTCGCCGAGCCGCAGCGGAACGTGCGGGTGCCGCTCAAGCTGTCGAGCGGCAACGAGCTCACGCCGGAGGAGGCGATCTTCTCCGCCGACGCGCGGTACCTCTACGTGCGGACCCGCGAGTCCGACGACGTGCTCTCGGTGGAGCTCACCGAGACCGGCGACGACCTCGAGGGCTTCCTGAACTTCCTCTTCGTGCCCGGCGCCTCCGGCCTCGCCGACATCGTGGTGCCGGCCGGCGAGGGCTTCGAGCGCGCCGTGGTCGCGCTGTGGCGCGGCGGCGGCGCCGGCGGGAGCCTCGCGGCGCTCCTGGACGCGACCGGCGACGAGTCGCGCACGCACCTCGCGCGGCTCACCCGCGCCGCCACCCACGTCGACGACCTCGGCAGCGGCAAGCTCCTCGTCTACCAGGACCCCGATCCGACCGGGAACAGCCCGGTCTCGCGGTACGTCGCCGGCTGGGACCCGCTCGGCGACCGGGTCGAGGAGGACCTGCTCCCGGGCGCGCCCGCGTCGTTGCCGCGGATCGGTGCCGGGATCGCGTTCTTCCCGCACGAGTCGGTGCTGGTCGAGGGCCGCGGCTCGGTGGCGGCGCTCACCGGCGTGACCCTCGCCCTCGACGGCGCGCGGATGAAGGTGAACCTCACGCCGATCGAGCTCTCCGGCGACCCGACCGCCACCGCGCTCGACGCCGCGCAGGGCCGCCTCTTCCTCGGCGTGAGCATCTCCCGCGAGGACAGCGGCGCCGCGCCGGACTACGAGGACGAGGAGGACTTCGGCGGGAAGACCGGCAGCCTGGTGGTGATCACCGCCGCCGAGGATCCGGACGGCGGCGCCGAGCCCGTCATCCAGGGCCTCGTCCTCGACGACACCATCGACGCGCTCGGCGTCGTCGGCGACCACCTCTTCGCGCTCCACCCCGGCACGCTCGGCGACGTCACCTTCGTCCCGCGCTCCGACCTCTCGCGCGCCGCGGCGATCCGCTACGACGGGTTCCTCGGCGCGGGCCTCCTCGACGCCGAGCTCGAGCCGGAGGAGGAGTGACCGTGCGGATCGCCCTCGCCGCCCT
>CAZDGH010000150.1:0-12718 GCA_964504805.1 uncultured Myxococcales bacterium
CGCCGCCTGCCCCGCGACGCGCTTCCCCGACGAGGCCGAGCTCCGCGCCCGCGCGCCCGCGTTCGCCGGGCCGATCGTCTACGTCGACGCGGACGGCCCCGCCGGGGACGGCTCCCGCGACGCGCCGCTCGCCGACCTCGGCGCGGCGCTGGCCGCCGCGGCGGACGGCTCGATCGTCGCCCTCGCAGGACGCGCCACCGGGACGTTCGCGACGGACCGCGGCGTCGCGGTGGTCGGGCGCTGCGCCGAGGGCGCGACGCTCGTCGCCGCCGATCCGGCGCTGCCGGCGCTCACGCTCTCGTCGGCCGCGGCCACCCTCGTCGCCGAGCTCTCCCTCGAGGGCGCGGGCCTCCACCACGCAGGCCCCGGCGCGCTCGACGCCCGGGGGCTCCACGTCCGGGCCGCGGCCGGGGACGGCGTGCTCGTCACCGGCGGCACCGCGACGCTCGACGGCGTCCTCGTCGAGGGCACCGTCGAGCGCGACGAGGCCTCGTGGGCGGTGCGGATCGAGGACGCCGACGTGACCGCCACCCGGCTCGCCCTCCTCGGCAACCGCGGCACCGCGCTCTCGGTCGGGGGCGCGGCCGGCCGGCTCGCGGCCACCGACGTGACGATCGCCGGCACCACCGGCCGGAGCCTCGACGGCGACGCCCGCGGCCTCCGCGTCCGCGACGGCGCCTTCGCGCGGGTGGAGCGCGCGCTGGTCGAGGACGCGCCCGGCGCCGGCGTCGTCGCCGGCGAGGGCTCGACGCTCGAGCTCGTGCACGCCGCGGTGCGCGACCACCGCTCGCGCGACGACGGGCTCCTCGGCCGCTGCCTCTCGGCGACCGAGGCCACCCTCGTGCTCGAGGACGTCTTCGCCGCCGGCTGCCAGGAGTACGGCCTCGCCGCCGAGGCGGCGACGGTCCGGGCCGAGCGCCTCGTGGTCCGCGACGTCGCCGCCGACGGCCAGGCCCGCTTCGGCCGCGGGATCCAGGCGGTGGGCGGCAGCCGCCTCGAGCTGCGCCGCACCGCGGTCTCCCGCGCCAGGGAGGTGCTCCTGCTCCTCCTCGACCCGGGCACCGAGGCCGTGCTCGAGGACGTCGCCCTCGCGTTCGGCGAGACCGACGCCGAGGGCTACCTCGGCCGCGGCCTGCAGGCCGACGCCGGCGCGCGGGTGAGCGGCGCGCGCGTCGCCGTGCACGCCGCCAAGGAGACGGGGATCTTCGCGCAGGCCGAGGGGACCGAGATCGTCCTCGCCGACGTCTCGGTGTCGCTCACCGACGCGCAGCCCGCCGACGGCGCGTTCGGCTTCGGCGTCTCGGCAGACGACGGCGCGGTGATCGAGCTCGAGCGGGCGCGGATCGAGTCTGCCACCCTCGTCGGCGCCCTCGCCCGCGACGGGAGCGTGGTCCGGCTCCGCGAGGCGAGCATCCAGAACACCCGCGCCGACCCCCAGGGCTTCTACGGCCGCGGGCTCGGCGCCGATCGCGGCGGCCGGGTCGAGCTCGCCCGCGGGCACCTCGCCGAGAACCCCGACCTCGCCGCCTTCGCCGACGGCGCGGGCTCCACCGTGTCGCTCACCGACGTGGTCGCCTCGCGCACGCTCGGCAACGGCGCCGGCGCCATCGGCCGCGCCGTCGGCGCGCAGCAGGGCGGCCGGCTCGCGGCGGAGCGGCTGGTGATCGCGGACGCCGCCGAGGTCGGGCTCTACGTCGGCGACGCCGGCAGCTCGCTCGAGGCCACCGACGTCTCCGTCCGCCGGGCCGGCGTCCGGGGCGTGGTGGTGCAGGGCGGCGCCACCGCGGCGGTGACCCGCCTCGCCGTCGAGCAGGCCACCGAGGCGGGGATCGCGGTGTTCGACGAGGGGACGCGGGCGACGCTCGCCGACGTGCTCGTCGAGGGCATCCTCGGCCTCGACGGCGCGTACGGCCGCGGCGCGGCGGTGCAGCTCGGCGCCACCCTCGAGCTCGACCGCGCGCTCGTGCGCGGGGCCCGCGACCTCGGCGTCACCGCCAGCACCGCCCGGCTGGTGATGCGCGACGCGGTGGTGCGCGGCACCGAGAGCCAGGAGTCCGACGGGCTCTCCGGCGACGGGCTCCTCGCCCAGCTCGCCGCGGAGGTGACGCTCGAGCGCGTCGCCCTCGAGGGCAACCGCGACGTCGGCCTCCTGGCGATCTCCGAGGGGACGACGGTGGCGGCGACCGACCTGGCGATCCGCTCCACCCGCGACGGCGCCTGCCACCGGGTCACCTGCCGCGCAGGAGGCACCGGCCTCTCGGTGCTCGAGCGCGCCGCCGCCGACGTGGAGCGCTTCTGGATCGACGACCACCCGCTGGTCGGGATCCAGGTCGCGCTCGACGGCTCGATCGCCGCGCGGCACGGCCTGGTCTCGTCGGCGGTGGTCGGCGTCAACGTGGCGGTGCCGGGGCTCGACATCGAGGCGTCGTTCGTGGACGTGCGCACCCACGGCAACGTCCGCGACCTCGACGCCCTCGAGCTGCCGCTCCCGCACGTGCCGCCGCCGCTCGGGCGGTAGCGACGCCGCTACTCGCAGACGCCGACGGCCTGCCCCCAGGCGCCGCTGCGGTTCCGGCACGTACCGCTCGCGCACGGCGCCAGGGCCTGGCCCGCCGGATCGCAGAGCGCCTTGCAGACGCCGTCCTCGCAGATCGCGCCGCGGGTGCACCGGGCGTCGAAGTCCGAGCCGTCGCACGGCTCGCCGACGCGCCGGGGGCCGCCGGGCACACAGGAGGTGAAGTCCTCTTCCACCGGCACGCAGCTCGTCTTGTAGACGCTCGAGCGCGGGCAGTCCTGCCGGAGCGGCTCGCAGCCGCTCGAGGCGAAGCAGAAGCCGCCGAGGCACGCCTCGCCCGCCGGGCAGGAGCCGGGGTCACCCGGATCGCAGGGCGCCTGGCAGCGCTCGATGCTGCCGTTGCAGCCGAGGCCGGCGGCGCAGTCGGCGGCGTCGAGGCACCAGGCGCCGAGGGCGCCGGCCACGCGGGCGCGCACCAGCGCGTCGGGACCGGTCGCGGCGTCGAGCGCGGCGAGGTCGAGCGCGACGCCGCCGAGCATCACCACCTCGACGAGGCGCGTGGCCCGGATGTCGGAGGCCACGTCGCCGCCGGCGAGGACGAGATCGGCCACGAGGCCCGGCTCCACCCGGCCGAGCTCGTCCTCGACGCCGAACGCCAGCGCCGGCGCGCGGGTCGCCGCGGCGATCGCGTCGAGCGGGTCGAGGCCGGCGGCGACGAGCAGCTCGAGATCGCGGTGCAGGCCCTCGCCGTGGAAGACGGAGAAGTTGCCGGCGTCGCTGCCGGCGAGCAGCGGCACCCCGCGGCGGCGGAGCGAGGCGGCGTTCGCCGACGACGACGCGAGGTACGCCTGCGAGAACGGCAGCGCCTCGTCCGCGGCGCGGGCGAGGAACGCCGCGCGCGCGCCGGCGTCGGCGAGCGAGGCGCGCACGCCCGCGGGCACCGACGCCACCACCAGCGGGTCGTCGAGGTACTCGATCCCGGCCTCGTAGCGCAGCATCGACTCGTTCACGGCCAGGGTGGTGATCACCGGGACGTCGGCGGCGGCCACCTGGTCCTGGCTCGACTCGCGGAGCTCGTCGAGCGGCAGGTGGGCGAGCATCGTCACCTCGGCGGCGAGCGCGTCGGCGAGGTCCTGGGCGGTGGAGACGTGGGCGACCACGGGCAGGCCGCGGGCCCGGGCGGCGTCGGCGAACGCCTCGACCTCCTCGGGGAAGATCCGCACCACGTCGAAGAAGAGGCCGCCCTCGATCACGAGCTTGAGGGCGTCGGGCCGCACCCCCGAGACGGAGTCGACGACCTCCTCGGCATAGTCGACGCCGAGGTACGGCTCGCAGAGCGCGTCGTTCGGCTCGAACGGGCACGGGTGCGAGCCCGGCACGGTGACGAGCGGGCCGACGATGCGCAGCCGCGGCCCGAGCAGCTCGCCCGCCGCGATGCGGTCGCGCACCGCGGCGATCACCGCCCGCTCGGTGCCGAGGTCGAAGGCCGAGGTGACGCCGGCGCGGAGCAGCCCCTTGAGCCGGGTGGCGACCGCGTCGTCGCCGCCGAGGCCGGGCCCGACGCCGAGGTGGACGTGGCTGTCCCAGAGGCCGGGGAGGAGCGTCTTGCCGCGGCCGTCGTGCGAGGCGGCGGTGCCGGTGAAGACGGTGTCGTCGTCGGGCTCGACGAAGGCGATGCGGCCGTCGCGCACGGCGACGCGGCGGCCGGCCTGCGCGCCGCGGTCGTCGAGGACGGTGACGTGACGGAACAGCGTGCAGCCGTCGCACGCGACCGTCGGCCCGCCGCCGCCCGCGCCGCCGCCGCCCGGGTCCCCGCCGGTGCCGGCGCCGGCGGATCCCTCGCCGCAGCCGGAGAGGGCGAGCGCCGCGAGCGCGGCGAGGGTGCGGGGCGAGGCGTACATGGGGGCTCCCGCCGCGATTGTGGGCGGGAGCCGCGCGGCTTGGGAAGCGCTACGGCCCGGCGCGGAAGTCGTCGAAGAGCACGCCGGCGACCTCGGAGGCGATGCCGGGCGCGCCGGCGGCGTCGAGTCCCGAGGCGTCGTCGGCCTCGAGGACGAGCCTTCCGTCGACGGAGACGCGGAGCGTGGTGGTGGCGCCGCCCGAGGCGGAGAGGCCGAGCCGCAGCCAGGTGAGGCCGCTGGTGCCCGAGGGCGCGCGGCCGAGGACGGCGCGGGCGCCGCCGCGGACGCGGGCGAGCTCGACGTCGCCGCCCGGCAGGATCAGCGCCTCGTAGCGATCGCCGCCGGCGGCGCGGAGGACGACGCCGGCGCGGGTCCCGTAGCTCCGGAGCGCCGCCTCCACCGAGCAGTCGCGGCACGACGTCGGGGCGCGGCCGACGCTCGGCGTCGAGCGGCGGGCGATGGCGCGGCCGTCGGTGCGGAAGCTCGCGCCCTCCTCGACCCAGCCGTTGCCGAGGGTGGTGCCGGTCCGCTCGAAGGCGTCGGCGAACGGCGTCACCTCCTCGCCGGTCGGTGGCGGCGGAGGAGGCGGCGGCGGTGGCGCGGCCGAGGCGCCCTCGACGCGCAGCGCGTCCCACAGCACGCCCGCCGCGGTGGTGAACAGGCCCGGCGCGCCCGCCGGCAGCGGCGTGGCGTCGGTGGCGGCGAGCACCGGCGCGCCGTTCACCGAGACCACCAGCGACGCCGGCCCGTCGCCGGTCGCCTCGAGCGACAGTCGCGCGAGGCGAGACGGCGCGCTCGGCGACGCGGCGTCGCCGAGGACGGTGGCGACGCCGCCGCGCACCTCCTCGAGCCGCACCCGCCCCGCGGCCAGCACCGCCTGGTAGCGGTCGCCGCCCGCCGCCGTCCGCAGCGTGAGGCCGACCGGCGCGCCGAAGCCGAGGACGTCGGCCTCGATCCGGCAGCTCCCGCAGGCGACCGGGGCGCGGGCGCGCGTCTCCTCGTCGCGCCGCGAGATCGCCCGGCCGTCGGTGCGGAAGCTGCCGCGATCCTGCACCCAGCCGTCGCCGAGCGACGAGCCGGTGCGGCCGAAGTCGTCGGCGAAGAGCAAGCCCGCCTCCCCGCCGCCGCTGGTCGGGGGCGGCGGCGGGGGAGGCGGCTCCTCGGCGGCGTCGCGCCGCGCGAAGGTGACGACGGCGTGACCGCCGGTGCTCGGATCCGGCGTGCGGCCGTAGACGCACGGCACCTCGGCCACGGTCGCGGGCAGGTGCTCCGCGGCGGCCGGGTAGCCCTTGAAGGTGTCGTCGCCCTCGAGCGTGCTCGCGGCGGAGAAGGCGCCGTCGCGGAGCACGCGGTGGTCGAGCTCGTGGAGCGAGCCCGCCACCGTGGGGCGGATCAGGAAGACGTGGAGCTCGCCGCCGACCCAGCTGGTCGCGGCCTGCACCGCCCAGTCGCCGCCCGACTGCAGGAGCGTGCGCGCGCCCCAGGCGCCGGCGCGGTAGGCGCGGTGGAAGACGTTGTCGGCCTCGTCCTTGTAGACGAGGTGGAAGCTCCCGTCCCCGGGCGCGACCGAGGAGAGCGCGGCGCCGTGGTAGACGCCCTCGGAGAACGCGGTCGCGACCGGGCCCCAGTCCTCGGGCGGATCGGCGTCGCGGTGCACGCGGAAGCGGGCGGGCGTGCCGGCGTCGTGGGCGTCGAAGACGAACAGCACCTCGCTCCCGAGCGCCGCGAGCCGGCCGCCGCCGCGGGCGTCGAGCCGCGCGAGCGGCGGGAGCTCGCGGAAGGTCGCGCCGCCGTCCTCGGAGACGGCGATCACCGCGGTGGAGCCGCCGCCGCTCTCCAGGCGGAACGCCTGCACCCAGAGCCGGCCGCGCGAGTCGCGGGCGAGGAGCGCGCGGGAGTAGGCGCTCGCGCTCGTCGTCGCGTCGAACACCTTCACCGCCGGTGAAGGCCGCCAGGCGCCGGCGCCGTCGTGGCGCCACCACTGGAAGAAGACGTCGTGCCGGGTGGAGCCGGCGAGCGCCGGCCCCTCGTAGCCGTAGACGAGGGCGACGTCGTCGCCGACCGGCACCAGGTCCACCCGATCGGTGTGCGTCGGATCGGGCTGGATGTCCGCCATCGGCGCCCAGGTCCGGCCGTCGGCGCTCCGCAGGAAGACGAGGCCGCGGCCGCCCTCGCCCTCCTGCTGCAGCGCGAGGAGCCAGGCCGCCGGCTGCCCCGCCGGCTGCATCCGGACGAGGTGCCGGCCCGCCGGGAGCGTGAGCGCGTTGCCGCCGCGGATCGGCGCGACGGTGCTCGCCGCGGTGGCGCAGAGCGGGACCAGGGCCGCCATCGCGGCGAGGGCTCGGCAGGCACTCATGCCGGCAAGGTGTGAAGCGTTCGCACACCCGCGCCAGGCCCCGGGCCGGTCGCCTACCGCTCGAGCTCCCTCGCGAGGAGCGCCTCCGGGTCGAAGCGGAGGCCGAGCTCCTTCCGGAGCCTTCGCGCGGCACGCAGCGCCTGCGCTCGCTCCACCGCCGCGGGCGGCGCGACGAGCAGCCGGTTCCCGGCGCGGGGCGCGCGCACCACCCGCGCGTGGGGGAAGACGCCCCGGAACCGCGCCAGCACCCCCTCGTAGGTCGCGGTGAGGCGGCCGCTCCAGGCGTTGGCGATCGCCGTGCCGCCCGGCGCGAGGGCGCGGCGCACCGAAGCGAAGAACGCGGTCGAGGAGAGCGCCGCGGGGAGCGTGTCGCCGGCGAAGGCGTCGAGGACGATCACGTCGAAGCCGCGCGCCTTCCGGACGTAGCGCGCGCCGTCGGCGACCACGACCCGCAGCCGCTCGTCCTCGCGCAGCCCGAAGAAGCGCGCCGCGAGCCGCACCACCGCCGGGTCGAGCTCCACCGCGGTGACGTCGGCGCCGGGCACCCTGGCGCGGAGGAACGACGGCACGGTGCCGCCGCCGAGGCCGACGACGAGGAACCTCTTCCGCCGCGGCGCGAGCGCCAGCGACGCCACCAGCGCCTTGGCGTACGGGAGGAGCAGCGTGCCCGGGCGGTCGGGCTTCTGCAGCGTCTGCACCGCGTCGACGTGTCCCGCCCAGAGCGCGCGCACGCCCGCGCCCTCGTCGGTGACCAGGAGCGGGCCGAAGCGCGAGCGGGTCTGGTGCAGGACCCGGCTCACGTCAGCTCACGAGGTCGCGGAGCCAGGCGGCGAACGGCGCCGAGGCGACGAGCGGCCGGAGCCGGGCGAGCACCTCCTGCTCGGCCTCGGCGCGGAACTCCGCCTCGAGGCCGACGCCCTTCACGATCTCACCGAGGGTGCGCGGCAGCTCGGCGCCGAGGACGGTGCGGAGCGCCTCCTCGACGTCGGCCGCCGCGCGCGGCGAGCTCGTCCAGGCGGCGAGCGAGGCGCGGGCGCGGGCGGCGAGCGAGGCGCGGTCGCCGCGCTCGAGCTCGCCGGCGAGCTCGGGGCCGGTGAGCTCGAGGATCCCGTCGAGGAGCGCGCCGCGCAGCGCCGCCTGGTCCTCGCCGCGGTCGGGATCGCCGATCGAGTCGACGAGCTTGCCGAGCACGCCCGAGAGCGCGGTGTCGGCGAACTCCGAGGCGCGCCGCTCGACCTGGCGCTCGACCTCGCCGGAGACCGCGCCGTAGACGCCGCTCGCCAGCGCGCCGAGGGCGCCGGTCCGCGCCTTCACCTGCTCCTTGGCGATCCGGCCGAGGCCGCCGAAGCCCTTGGCGATCGGGTTCTCGGTGACCGGCGAGCGCAGCTTCTCGCCGAAGCCGACGAGGGCGTCGAAGAGCAGCTCGCGGAGCAGCTTCCGCACCGGCTCGCGGTCGAGGACCTTCCGGACGAGCCGCCGGTCCGGCGCGTGCGGGTGCGCGGCCGCGTCCTCGAGCGCCTCGACGAGCTTCGGCGGGAGCGCGTCGCGGATCGACCCCTTCCGCTTGCGGAGCTCGGCGATGGCGTGGTCCGCGAGCGCCTGCGACCGCTCGTGGGCGGCGTCGGAGGCGGCCCACGCGCCGAGCCACCGCACGGTGCGCGCCGCCGCCTCGGGCGGGTCGACGAGCTCCTCGACGGTGCGGGAGAGCAGATCGTCGACGACGAGGCGGGCGAGGCGCGCCGCCGGCGCGTCGTTCCCTTCGTCCTTCAGCTTGGCGAGCAGCGCGTCGGCATCCATCGGGCCGCGGACGTTACCAGTGCGCTAGCGTCGGCTCCATGGGCACGCTCCTCGAAGACCTCCTCGGCGGCCCGCCCCCGCCCGCCGACCTCCGCGAGGTGGCGCAGGCGGCGACGCTCGGCGCCGCGGCGCCGCCGTTCGCCACCGCGGTGCGCCTCGGCCTCCGCGCCGCCACGGTCTCGGCGGCGTTCGCCGCGGGCTACCAGGCGGCGCTGCGGGCGCTGCTCCCGTCGCTGCCCGCAGGCGAGGTGGTCTCGCTCGCCGCCACCGAGGCCGGCGGCGTCACGCCGAAGGCGATCCTCACCACCGTCACCCACGACGGCGGCTTCGTCCGCCTCGACGGCGTGAAGGCGTTCGCGACCCTCGCGCCGCTCGCGGCGCTGCACCTCGTGGTCGCCCGCGACGGCGGCACCGACGAGCGGCCGCGGCTGGTGGTGGCCGAGGTGCCCCAGGACGCGCCGGGGCTGGTGGTGACCCCGCTCCCGGAGACGCCGTTCGCGAGCGAGGTGCCCCACGCCCAGCTCGTGCTCGAGGGCGTGCGCCTGCCCGCTGCGGCGCTGCTCCCCGCCGACGGCTGGAGCGACGTGCTCAAGCCGTTCCGCACCCACGAGGACCTCCACGTCTTCGCCGGCGTCGGCGCCCACCTGGTCGGCGAGGCGCGGCGCGCCGGGCTCGCCGAGCACGCGGCGCGGCTCGCGGCGCTGCTCGCCTCGATCGCCGCGCTCGCGGCGCTGCCCGTGGACGACCCCGGCCTGCACGTCGCGCTCGGCGGCGCGATCGACCTGGCGCGGGCCGCCGCCGACGCCCTGCTGCCGGCGCTGCCGCCGGAGCGCGCCGCCGCGCTCGCGCGGGACCTGCCGCTCCTGCGCGTCGCCGAGGGCGCCCGCAAGGTCCGCTCGGTGCGCGGCTGGGAACGGTTGCGCGGATCCGCGGCGCCGTAGGGGCGCCGGGCGGTTCCGGCTAGGATGCCCGGCCCATGAGCTACCCGAACGATCCCCGCCAGCCGCCCGGGCCGCCTCCCGCCGGCGGCCCGTACGCGCCGCAGCCGATGCAGCAGCCGGTGTACGGCGCCCCGATCGGCTACGACCCGGCGGCGCCGTACGGCGTGCACCCGATGACCGGGCTCCCGTACTCCGACAAGCAGAAGATCGTCGCGGCGCTCCTGCAGTTCTTCCTCGGCGGGTTCGGCGCGGGCCGCTTCTACACCGGCCACACCGGCCTCGCGATCGCGCAGATCGCGGTGGTGTGGCTCACCTGCGGCATGGGCGCGATCTGGCCGCTCATCGACGGGGTCATGATGCTCTCGGGCAGCGTGCCCGACGCCGACGGGCGCCCGCTCCGCGACTGAGGCGGCGCCTACTGCCAGCGGAAGCAGCCGGAGAGCTCGCCCTCGACCGGATCGCCGCAGCCGCCCTGCACCAGCTCGCGCATCCCGCGCAGCACGAAGGTGCCGCCGTTGCCGTCGCCGTCGAGGCTGACCTCGGACTGCGGCACCGGCGGCTGGCAGCTCCCCACCAGCGTCGACGTCGGCTGCGAGAACGCGATGGCGATCTCGGCCGGCACCGTGCCGTCCCGCGTCAGCAGCTGGTCGAAGGTGATCTCCAGCGTCCCGTCCGGCCCGAGGAACGAGATCCGCCCGTCGCCGCCCTCGCCGTTCACGAACGTGTGCGGCGGCGTGAAGTCGTGCAGCTCGCTCACCGGCGAGCCGTTCAGCGTGCCGGCGAAGCCGACCTGCCCGGGCCCGCAGGTGACGGCGGGCGTCTCCTCCGGCGGCGCCTCCTCGGGGTCGCAGGCGACGAGGCTGACGAGGGCGAGGAGGGCGAGCGGGCGGGCGTGCATGATCCGGAACGCTACCTAGCCGGCGGCGGAGCGTCCATCGGCCGCTATACTCCGCGGCGATGAGCACGCCCACCTTCGATCGCTTCCGCGGCACCGAGCGCTACGTCACCTCGGACGCCCTCCGCCAGGCCGTGAACGTCGCCTTCGCCCTGGAGAAGCCGCTGCTCCTCCGCGGCGAGCCCGGCACCGGCAAGACGCTGCTCGCCGAGAACGTCGCCGAGGCGCTCTCGCTGCCGCTCCTGCGCTGGCACATCAAGTCGACCACCCGCGCCCAGGACGGCCTCTACGTCTACGACGCCGTGCAGCGGCTCCACGACAGCCGCTTCGGCGACGGCGACGTCAAGGACGTGAAGCGCTACATCAAGCTCGGGGCCCTCGGCCGCGCGCTGGCGTCGGCGGAGCGCACCGTGCTGCTCATCGACGAGGTCGACAAGGCCGACGTCGAGTTCCCGAACGACCTGCTCCACGAGCTCGACGCCATGCGCTTCACCATCGCCGAGACCGGCGAGGAGGTGACCGCGAAGCAGCGGCCGCTGGTGGTGATCACCAGCAACAACGAGAAGGAGCTGCCCGACGCGTTCCTGCGCCGCTGCGTCTTCCACTACATCGAGTTCCCCGGCCGGGAGCTGATGCAGAAGATCGTGAAGGTGCACCACCCGGACCTCGAGGCGAAGGTCCTCGACCAGGCGCTCGACGTCTTCTACGAGCTGCGCGAGGTGCCGCGGCTGCGCAAGCGGCCGTCGACGAGCGAGCTCATCGACTGGATCGCGGCGCTGCGCCGCTCCGGCGTCGACCTCGCGCGGATCGGCGGCGGCATCCCGTTCCTCGGCACCCTGCTCAAGACCGAGCAGGACGTGCAGACGGTCGCCGCCCGCGCCTAGCCCCGTGCTGCTCGACTTCCTCTACGAGCTGCGGCGCCGCGGGGTCCCGGTCGCGACCCAGGAGTGGCTCGCGCTCATGGACGCGCTGCGGCTCGGGCTCCACGAGTCGTCGCTCGACGGCTTCTACGCCGTGGCGCGGGCGTGCCTGGTGAAGGACGTGGCGCGCTACGACGCCTTCGACGCGGCGTTCGCGGCGACGTTCCGCGGCGCCACCGACGACGCGCTGGTGCTGGTGAAGGAGCTCGCCGACTGGCTCGCCGATCCGGAGCGCCGGAAGCAGCTCTCCGAGGAGGAGCTCCGGGCGCTCCGGGCCCTCGACCTCGACGCCCTCCGCAAGCTGTTCGAGGAGCGCCTGAAGGAGCAGAAGGAGCGGCACCAGGGCGGCTCGAGGTGGATCGGCACCGGCGGCACCTCGCCCTTCGGCCGCGCCGGCCGGCACCCGACCGGCATCCGGCTCGGCGAGGGCGGGCAGAAGAGCGCGGTGCAGCTCGCCGAGGAGCGGCGCTTCCGCGGCTACCGCAAGGACGCGGTGCTCGACGTGCGCCGCGTCGACGTCGCCCTGCGGCTCCTGCGCGACCTCGGCCGCGACGGCGCGCCGGTGGAGCTCGACCTCGACGGCACCATCCGCGAGACGGCGAAGAACGCCGGCGACCTCGAGGTGGTGCAGCGGCCGGAGCGGCGCAACCGCACCAAGGTCATCCTGCTCATGGACGTGGGCGGGTCGATGGACCCGTACGCGCGGCTCGTCGAGCAGCTCTTCACCGCGGCGTCGCGCAACGGCCGCTTCGCGAGCTTCCGCGCCTTCTACTTCCACAACTGCGTCTACGAGGCGGTGTACGAGGACGCGTCGTTCCGGAAGGCCGTCTCCGTCGCCGACCTGCTCGCCTCGACCGATCGCAGCGAGAAGCTGGTGCTCGTCGGCGACGCGGCGATGCACCCGTACGAGCTGCTCGAGCCCGGCGGGTCGATCTACTGGAGCACGCACACCGAGACGCCGGGGCTCGAGTGGATGCGGCGGCTCCGCGACCACTTCCGCCGGGCGGCGTGGCTGAACCCGACGCCGGAGGAGGAGTGGTACCCGCACACGGTGCGGATCCTGCGGTCGGTGTTCCCGATGTTCCCGCTCACGCTGAACGGGCTCGAGGCGGCGGTGCGGCAGCTCGTGCGCGGCGGGCCCGGCGCGGCGTCTGCCTGACGGCGGCGGTTTCTGCTCTACTCCGGCGCATGCGCCGCCTCGCTCCGATCCTGCTGCTCGCGTTCCTCCTCGCCCTCGCGGTCTCGTGCGCCGGCACCGAGGTCGGCAACCCCGACGCGGCGCCCGGCGACGGCGGCGGGGACGGCGCGGGCGGCAGCGGGGGCGGCGGCGGTCTCGACGGAGGCGGCGGCGCCGGGGGCGGGGGCGGCGGCGGCACCGGCGGCTCCGGCGGGA
>CAZDGH010000151.1:0-12706 GCA_964504805.1 uncultured Myxococcales bacterium
CAGGCGAGTTCGGCCTTCCCGCCCGGCACCTGGGCCGCCCCGCCCGCGGTCGAGGAGGAGGGCTCCGCCGCGCCGTGGATCTTCTTCGGCCTCGGCCTCGCCGCGGCCGCCGCCGGCGGCGGCCTCGTCCTCGACGTGGAGACCAGCACCGCCTACTCGTCGACCGACCAGCAGGACCTCGCCGACCAGGGCAACCTCGGCCTCGCCCTCGCCGGCGGCGGCGGCGGCCTCGCGCTCTTCTCGCTCCTCTTCGTGGACTGACGATGCGGAACCTCTCGCCCACCGCCCTCGCGCTGCTGCTCGCCGCCGGCTGCTACGAGCCCGGAGACTTCCCGATCGAGGGCGAGGAGGCCTGCGGTGTCGACGGCTGGACCTGCCCGTGCAGCTACTACGGCACCGGCGACGGCTGCGACACGAGCTGCGGCGCGCCCGACCCGGACTGCGGCGGCGTCCCCGGCTGCCCGGCCGGCTGGACCTGCCCGTGCAGCTACTACGGCACGAGCGACGGCTGCGACACCTCGTGCGGCCTGCCGGATCCGGACTGCGGCGGCGGCACGGCCACCTGCGAGCAGCTCTGCACGCACCTCTTCGACGACTGCGGATTCCCCGAGTCGGTCGAGGTGAACCGCGAGAACTGCTGGCAGCAGTGCGAGCTCGGCTACTTCGGCGACGAGAGCCGGGTCACCTGCTTCGCGAACGCGGCGTGCACCACCGAGGCGTTCCAGGCCTGCCAGGGCGACCGCGCGAGCTGCGATCGGATGTGCGAGCACACCTACGTGGAGTGCGGGCGGTACTTCTTCACCGACGCCGGCAACATGACCCAGGCCGACTGCGTGCGCTCGTGCAACGAGGGCGGCTTCGGCGAGACGGTCGACTGCTACGCGGCAGCGGAGTGCTCCGACGCCGGCTTCGCGCAGTGCGGCCGCGTCTGGACGTGCGACCAGGCCCTGTTCGCCGACGGCGTGTGCGACTGCGAGTGTGGCGCGTCCGATCCCGACTGCGGCGGCGCCGGCTGCGCCGAGCCGGGCTGCCAGGCGCCCGCCTGCCAGCGCTGCTGGGCGGACGGCGCCGCCGGCTGCGACGAGCCGACGTGCCAGCCGGTGCCGTACGCCGGACACGACTACACGTTCTGCCCGACGGCGCGGGCCTGGCTGGACGCCCAGGCGTACTGCCAGGAGCAAGGCGCCCTCCTCGCGACGATCGCCGATCCCGGCGAGAACGAGTTCGTCGCGGCGACCGCGCGCTCGTACTTCTCGCAGAACTACTGGATCGGCGGGCGAGGCGCGTTCCAGAGCGGCCCGATCACCTGGGTCGGCGGCGAGCCGTCGCCGTACACGAACTGGGCGCCGGGCGAGCCGAACAACTCCGGCGGCAGCGAGTTCTGCCTCGAGGTCTGGCTCCCCGACGGAACCTGGAACGACCTCGGGTGCGAGCAGACCCGGCCGTTCGTCTGCGAGTGGTGAGCGATCGGACGGCCGCCGCCGCCGGAAGTGGACAACGAGGCTCCCTTTCGCGACGCTCTGCGGTCCAGCGCCGGAGCCGACCTTTGTCCGTGACGACGTCGCACCGCATCCTCGCCGCCCTCGCCCTCGCCTGCGCCGCCTGCGCGACGCCGCCGCCCGCCCCGGCCCCTGCCACGGCGGAGATCGCCCCGCCCACGCCGCCGCCTCCGCCGGCGCGCACCCTCACGCTGCTGCACATCTCCGACACCGAGTCCGAGCTGCTGCCGCAGCCGCTCACCGCCGACGGGGGCTCGGCCGGCGGCATCGGCCGCGCCACACGCCTCGCCGCGGCGCTCCGGGCGCGGGCCGAGGGGCCGGTGCTCCTCGTCGCCTCCGGCGACCTGATGATCCCGGCGCCGACGCTGCAGGTGGAGCTCGACGGCAAGAACGCCGTCGCCACCGGCTCGAACCTGATGGGCTACGCCGCCTCGGCGGTGGGCAACCACGAGTTCGACCTCGGCGACGGCTTCCTCGCCGACATGATCGCCGCGGCGAAGTACCCGTACCTGGCGTCGAACCTCGACCCGGTCGCCGGCCCGCTCGACGAGCTCGACGTCGAGGCCGGGGACGTCGGGGCGAACGCGCCGTGGGCCGAGGAGAGCCCGGGCAAGATCCTTTCGCGCGCCAAGGCGTGCGCCGGTAAGCTCGTCGCCGAGGGCGAGACCCGGCGCTGCGACGGCCTCGTCGTCGGCCTCGTCGGCGCCACCACCGAGACGCTGCGCTCGATCACCTCCGCCTCCGACGGCGTGCGGGTCACGCCGACGCTCGAGGCGCTGCGCGACCGGCTGCAGGCGCAGGTCGACCTGCTGGAGAAGGAAGGCATCGACGTCGTCGTCGCCCTCACCCACCTGCAGGGCATCGAGCACGAGCTCGCGCTCGTCGACCTCGGCCTCACCGGCGTCGACGTGATCGTCGGCGGCGGCGGCGACGACCGGCTCGCCGACGCGAAGCACCGGCTCCTCGCCGGCGATCGACCCGACCCGAGCTGCGCCCACGCGAAGGGCGCGTGCTACCCGATGCGCCGCGCCGGCAAGGACGGCAAGCCGCTCCTGGTGGTGGCGACCGACGGGCACTACCGCTACCTCGGCCGCCTCGGCGTCACCTTCGACGAGGCCGGCGCGATCGCCTCCGTCGACGAGGGCTCGAAGCCGTGGCCGATCGACGACGCCTCGCTCGCCGAGGCCGGCGCCGCGTCGGGCGGCGACGGCGCCGCGCTCGAGGCGAAGGTCGCCGCGGTGATCGAGCCTCACGGCAAGCCCTTCGCGAGGACGGCGGCGTTCCTGAACGGCCTCCGCGAGCAGGTGCGCAACCGCGAGACGAACCTCGGCACCCTCTCGGCCGACGCCAGGCTGGGGGCCGCCGGCGGCCCGGCGAGGGGGCCGCGGCCGAGGTTCGCGCTCCGCACCGGCGGGGCCGGCCGCGCCGGGATCGGCGCGGTCGACCCGAAGAGCCTCACCCTCGTCGGCGGCCCGATCGCGCCGCTCGACGTGATGTCGGCGTTCCGCTTCGACAACGAGCTCGTCGTCGTGCGCACCACCCACGAGGTGCTGGTGGAGACGCTCGAGGCGGCGCTTCGCGACGCCGGCACCAGCCGCGGCCGCTTCCCGCAGGTGAGCGACGGCGTGCGCCTCGTCTACCGCGCCGCCGGCGCCGACCAGGTGCAGAAGCTCGGGCCCGACGGCGCGGTGCTCGGCGTGACCACGCCTGGCAGCCGCGTGCTCGAGCTCGTCGTCCCCGACGCCGCAGGCAAGCCGGTGACCGTGGTGAAGGGCGGCAAGCTGCTCGCGCCGCGGCGCACCGTGGACTTCGTGGCGCTCTCCTACAACGCCCGCGGCGGCGACGGCTGGTTCCCGGGCCGCACCGCCGGGCTGCCGATCGAGCCGCTCGGCGTCCGCGAGCAGGAGGCGTTCACCGGCTTCGTCCGCTTCCTCGAGCGAGAGAAGAAGTGGAAGGACGGGGCGGGCTACCCGGATCCCGACCCGGCGAGGCCCGAGAGCTTCACCCGCGTGGTGCGGCAACCGTAAAGAGATCGAGCAGCGGTGGCGTGCGCGCGCGCGCCGCAGCCGCCCACGATCGCGGCTGCCGCCCCCCACGCCGGCCTCGCAACCCCGCGGGATCGCGGCGCCGCGCCGCGGCACGAACCTCGCAATCCGCCCGGCGTCCGAAGGAGGCGCCATGCGGAGCCTGCTCCTCGCGCTCGTGCTCGCCGCGCCGGCCGCCGCCGCCGCGCAGGACTGCGTCGTCCCCGACCTGCTCGTCGTCTTCGACACCTCGGGGTCGATGTCGGAGCCCGCGGGCGACGGCCGCACCAAGTGGGACGCCGCGGTCGACGCGGTGGGCACGCTGGCCGGCCGTCACGACCGCACCCTGCGCTGGGGCCTCGAGCTCTTCCCCGGCGACCAGCTCTGCGCCGAGGGCTTCATCGCCGTCCCGGTGCCGTCGACCGGCGCCGCGGTGGGGCAGGCCCTGCGCGCCACCGGACCGGGCGGCGGCACGCCGATCGCGCGCAGCCTCGCGGTGGCGCGGGAGCACCTCGCCTCGCTGGGGGACGGCAGGCCGCACCACGTCCTCCTGGTCACCGACGGCCAGCCGAACTGCAACGGCGCCCTCGACTGGACGAGCTGCGCCTGCACCTGCAACCCGCAGGACCCGCGCTGCACCTGCGAGGGCTGGCCGGAGAACTGCCTCGACGACCAGGCCACGATCCGCGCGGTGCACGCGCTCGCGCAGGACGGCGTCTCCACCTTCGTCGTCGGCTTCGGCGGCGGCGTGAACCCGGCCGTGCTCGACGCGCTCGCGGTGGCCGGCGGCACCGCCCGGAACGGCGCCGGCCCGCGCTACTACGACGCCGGCGACGGCCGCTCCCTCGTGGCCGCGCTCGACGCCATCGCGGCGCGGCTGGTGACGCGGCCGTGCGCGGGCCCGTGCGGCGAGGGCGTCGAGACCTGCACCGAGGAGGGCTGGAGCGCGTGCGACGCCCCGCAGCCGGGCGACGTGCGGACGTGCGGCGGCGACATGGAGGGCTGCGGCGTCGGCGAGCAGACCTGCGGCCCCGGCGGGTGGAGCGCGTGCGACGCCGCGCAGCCCGGCGAGACGCGCACGTGCGAGACGGCGTGCGGGCGGGGCGTGAGGAGCTGCCTCGAGGGCGGCGTCTGGAGCGGGTGCGCGGACGTCGAGGTCGGCGACGTGCGCGCCTGCGAGTCGGGCTGCGGCCCCGGCGTGCAGGCGTGCGAGGAGGGCGGCTGGACCGAGTGCTTCGGCGAGGGCGGCGTCTCCGCCTGCGGCGGCTGCGGCGCCCCGCCCGAGGAGACCTGCAACGGCCGCGACGACGACTGCGACGGCGCGATCGACGAGGACGGCGCCGGCGGCTGCGGCGCCGAGCTCGGCTGCGGCGCGGGCGCCTGCCGGCGGAGCTGCTTCGAGGATCCGTGCCCGGACGGCGAGGTGTGCACCGAGCAGCTCGTCTGCGTCCCGGCGTCGTGCGCCGCCTGCGGCGACTGGCCGTGCGTCGACGGCCGCTGCGTCGACCCCTGCGCGGACGTCGGCTGTCCCGCGGGGCGGGTGTGCCGGAGCGGCGCCTGCGTCGAGGACTCCTGCCTCGCCCTCGGCTGCGCCCCGGGCGAGGTGTGCGACGGCGCCGCGTGCGTGGCCGATCCGTGCGGCGGCGTGCTGTGCGGCGCCGGCTCGTTCTGCCGCGACGGCGCCTGCGTCGGCTCGTGCGCCTCGGTGTCGTGCGGGCCGGGCGAGCGCTGCGCCGACGGCGCGTGCGGCGCCGACGCCTGCGCCGACGTCTCGTGCGGCGCGGGCGAGGCGTGCAGCGGCGGCGCGTGCGCGCCGGATCCGTGCGAGGGCGTCTTCTGCCCCGCGGGCCGCGTCTGCGACCGGGGCGCCTGCGTCGTCGACCCCTGCCTCGGGGTCGCCTGCGACGCCGGCGAGGTGTGCGCGTACGGCAGCTGCTACGCGGAGGGCGCGGTGCCGCCGCCGCCCGACCCGGCGACCCGGGGCTCGTCGCTCGACCGTCCGTCGCCCGGCGGCGAGGAGCCCGGCAGCGCGAGCGGCGGCTGCGGCTGCGGGACGGCGGGCCTCGCGGAGCCGGCGCTCGCGCTCCTCGCGCTGGCGACGTGGCTCGGGGGGCGGACGGTCAGGCCTCGGCGGGGTGGATGAGGCCGAGGCGTCCGAGCTCCCGGGCGCGGCGGAGCAGGCCCGCCGGGAGCCGCAGCCGCGGCAGCGTGCGGACGCAGCGGTCCTCGAGGCAGTCGAAGCAGAAGCTCCCGCCCTTGCCGCCGAACTGCACGCGGACCGCGCCCGGGACCTGCCGGCGGCAGCGATCGCAGGTGGCGCCGCGGGCGAGGGTGAGGATCGAGGACTTCAAGGTCTTCCTCCGGGCGCCGTCCGCCGCGGCGGAGCGGACGGGTCGCGCAGGGCGAAGCTAGGGACGGGTCCCCGCGGTGGGGAGTGGCGCGGGCGCCGTCGACGCGACGAACGCCTGCACCGCGTCGCCGAGCTCGTCGCCGGGCTCGGCGAGGTCGGTGATCACCGTGAAGTGGTCCTTGAGCGACGCGGTGAAGGTGGCGACCTTCCCGCCCGCGGCGCGGAGCTGCGCGGCGAACGCCTCGGCGTGGCGCTGCAGCAGCTCCGGATCCGAGTCTCCGACCGCCACCAGGAACGGCGGCGGGGCCCGGCCGGGGGCGAGGTGCCGCGCGGGCGAGGCGTCGCGCCAGCCCTCCTCCGCCTCGCCGAACGCGGGGATCACCATCGGCACGCCGCCGACGACCCGCGAGCGGCCGAGGCCGTGCACGTCGTACGGCCCGCTGATGCCGATGACGCCGGCGAGCCGCGAGGGCTCGAGCCCCTGCTCCGCGAGCCAGCGGGGATCGCAGGCGGCGAGGGCGACGAGGTGCGCGCCGGCGGAGTGGCCCATCACGAAGACGCGCGCCGGATCCCCGCCGTACGACTCCGCATGGGCGAGGGTCCAGGCGATCGCCCGGGCCACGTCGCGCACGTGGGCCGGGTGCTTGTGGTCGGGCGCAAGGCGGTACGAGGTGACGACCGCGACCATGCCGCGGGAGGCGAGGCGCCGGCCGAGGTTCTTGTAGGCGCCGAAGAAGTCGCGGTCGCCGAGGCGCCAGCCGCCGCCGTGGACGAAGAGCACCACCGGGTGCGGGCCGGGGCCCGGCGGCGCGTAGACGTCGAGGCGGTGCTTCTCGTCGTCGAAGCCCTCGCCCTGGTAGTAGGCGATCCCCTTCTCCTCGCGCGCGCCCTCGGGCAGCGGCGCGGGGCGCGCCATGCTGGCGAGGATGCAGCCCGAGAGGAGCGGGGCCGCGACCGCGGCGAGGAGGACGCGCTTCACGCGCCGGGTCGTACTACGACCGCGGGGCGCGACGCTACGCCGAGCCGGCGGGCGTCGGGTCGAGCTTGCGGGCCTGCTTCAGCGCCGCGTGCAGCGACGGCGCCACAACCTCGAGGTCCTTCACGATCGCCGCCCGCTCGCCGTGGGAGCGGGCGCCCTTGTGCGCGATCAGCAGGTCGTAGGCGCGGGTGCCGTCGCCGAAGCCGGCGCCGGGCACCGGGTCGAGGGCGGAGAGCGGGAGCACGTCCTCGAGCCAGCCGACCGCCGGGATCCACGGCCGCGGGTCGCCGGGGAGCCCGAGCGCCTTCGCCACCGGGAGGAGGTCCCGGACCTCGTCGTCCTCCACCCGGGCGAGGTCCACCTCGAGCGGCGCGACGCGGAGCGCGCGGCGGTAGAGGTCGCGGGCCTCCTCGGCGCGGCCGAGGCGGTGGAGCGCGTTGGCGAGGAGGAGCGGGATGGTGCCGGAGTGCGGGTGCTCGGCGAGCGCGCCGAAGAGCGACGCGGCGGCCTCGTCGGGGAGGCCGGCGTCGAGGAGGAACGCGCCCGGGGGCTCGCCGCCGACGAGGGCCGCCCGGCCGCCCTCGACCTCGGCGGCGCGGGTGAGGCCGCGGGCGAGGTGGCCGCGCACCGCCGCGGCGACCTCGGGGCTCGCCTGCGAGAGCTTCTTCGCCGAGAGCCGGTACGCGGCCTTCCACGGCGCGGCCCGGCCCGCCGGCAGGTCGGTGTCTCGGAGCCACTCGGCGACCTCGAGATCGGCGCGGGCGGTTGCGTCCTCGGGGCGCGCCTCGACGCGGCGGGCGGCGCGGAACGCCGCCTGGTCGAGGCGGCCGTCGTCGACGAGGTCGGCGATCGCCTGCGCTTCGGCTGCCTTCGGGGATCCGGCCACGGGGCTCCTGCTCGAACGGGTCCGCGATTCTTCCCCGGGCCGGGCGCGTCCGCTACTTCACTTCACGTCACTTCGCGAGCCGCGCGTAGATCCGCGCCGGCGCGCCTTCGGGCGGCGGCGGCAGGCCTACCGCGCCGAGGGCGTCGTCGACGTAGGGCGCGCGGCGCATGCCGACGAGCACGCTGGTCACGCCGGGCGTGGCGAGGAGCGTGGCGATCGCCTGGCGGGAGAGCGTCGCGCCCTTCCACGCCGGGACCTCGGCGGCGACCTCCGCCGCGAGCTTGTCGGTGACCACGCGGGCGCGGGCGAAGAGCTCGGCGGTGACGGCCTCGAGCAGGTGCGAGAGCGTCTCGGCGTAGCGCTTCGCCCAGGTGTGGAACTCGACGTCGGCCTTGAAGCCCTGGGCGAGGGCGTTGAGCGCGCCGTTCACCTCCGGGCCGATCACCTGGGCCTGGAGCTGGTTCCAGGCGTCGATGCCGGCGAGGCGCTGCGGCGCCTGGGCGAGCTCCTTGCCCCAGCGGAAGATCTGCTCGGGGCGGGGGCCCTTGCCCTCGACGCGGATCTTCGGGGCGAAGTCCTGGGCGAAGATCGCCTCGAGCGCCTGCACCTCCTCGATCGCCTCCGGGAACGGCGTCCGGGGCGTGCGCTGCGGCGGGTCGGCGAGGCGGTGGAGGCGCTCGCCGCGGAAGGCGTTGAGCGGGCGGTTCGCGAGCACCGCGAGGCCGTGCTTCGCGGCGTAGGCGAGCACCGTCTCGCCGTCGTCCTTCTTCACCGCCTGCGGGTTCGCCTCGAACAGGTTGAGCGGGAGCTGGACGATCGAGAAGCGGTGCCTCTCGGGATCGCCGGTGCGCGCCTTCGCGACCTCGCGGGCGAGGCCGAGCATGGCGGAGAGGCTGGTCGCCTCGGGATCCTCGAGCGGCGCGCCGAAGGTGTTCGACGAGACGCCGTAGCAGCCGAGCTTCCCGGCGTCGCAGAGCTCCTCGAGCTTCTCGAAGGCGCGGCGGACGCGGTCGTGGAACTGCGCCCGCACCTCGGCGAGCGGCGCCTTCGGCCGGTGCTTCCTCGCGTCGGAGAGGAAGTACTCGGGGTTGTGGAGCAGGTAGGCGTCGAGCGCGGCGAGGCCGGTGCGCAGGAGCGAGCGGGAGAGCTGGTCCTCGATCCAGGTCGGGTGCAGGCAGTGCCAGCAGCCGTCCATGTAGTGGACCATCTCCGGCACGGCGTTGCCGGCGGCCTCGCGGTCCTTGGCGAGCGCGAGGTTCTCGCCCTGCACGTAGCCGACCTTGGAGACGACGATCACCTCCTCGCGGTCGAGCTTGCCGGCCTCGAACAGCTTGCCGAGGACCTGGCCCACGAGGGTCTCGGAGTGGCCGTCGGCGTAGTTCGTCGAGGTGTCGACGAGGTTCACGCCGGCGAGGAGCGCCTTGGTGAGCGCCTCCTTGTGCTCGGGGGCGCGGTCGTCGACGCGGTAGGTGCCGAAGCCGAGCCGCGAGGTGGTGAGGCCGGTGCGGCCGAGCGTCGTGTAGCCGACCTCGGCGAGGTCGGCGTCGTCCGCGAACGCCGCGGTGCCTTCGGGGGTGGCGAGGGTGCTCATGGGCCGAGCGGATCTACGCCGGATGGAGGTCGGACGCTAGCGCGCGCAAGCGATCGGAACTCCACGCATTTCGGATCCCCGCGTCGGGGCCCTGTGCTACTCGTCCGGGGCAGATGAGCGCGACGATCGAGATCGGCGGGCCTGCCGCCGGGCAGCGGAGCGAGACGGCGGCGCGGGCGGTGCGCGTGCTCGCCGCGGTCATGGACGGGCGGCGCGAGCAGCTCGTGCACGACGCCTGGACGCTGCGCTCCCTGTTCTCCGGCACCGTCGGCCCGTTCCGCCGCGCCGGCTTCGCGCCGCAGGTGGCGGTGCGGGCGCTCGCCGCGGAGATGGACCGCCTCGGCTCGCTCCACGGGGATCCGATCGACGAGGCGTTCTGGCTCCTCGCCGAGCAGGGCCCGCGGCTCAACGCGTCGGTCGTCGACGCCCGGGCGGTGTCGTCGCTGTTCGCCGCCCGCGGCGTGCTCCGGCCGTCGCAGCGGCAGGCGGCGCTCCGGCTGCTCGAGGCGCGCACCCGCTGCCTCGCGCACCCCGACGGCTCGCACGCCTCGAACCTGCTGCTGGTGGCGGTGCTCGCCGGCGGCGTCGCCGCCGCCGCGAGCGGCGAAGCGCTGCGCCGCGCCGCGGACGCGCGGTTCCCCGGCGGGCTCCCGTTCCACCCGGCCGACGAGGTGGCGGAGCTGCTCCTCGCGCCCGAGGTGCGGCAGCGCCTCGACGAGCGCGCGCTCCGGCTCGACATGTCGCGGGCGTCGAGCATCCGCTGACCGCCGTGCGGGTGGCGGTGCCGGCGGGGCTCTCGATCCTCTACGCGCCCGGCGCGACGATCGCGCGGGTGGTCGAGGAGGCGGTGGGTGCTGTTCCTCGCGGCGCTCGGTGGGCTGGGATGGGGCGTAGCGTCGATGGAGGACGTCCTCGTCGAGCCCGCGATCGGCCTTCCGGCCTTCGTCTTCCTGGTCCTCGCGGTGGCGGCTCCGATCGGGCTCGTCGTCCTCTACGTACAGGCGGCGCTGCTCGAGATCACCGGCCGGTGGCTCGGCGGCCGCGCCCGGGCGCCGGCACTGCGCGCCGCGATCGCGTGGACCTCGCTGCCGGCGAGCTTCGCGCATCTGCTCGGGCTGCCGAAGATCGTGGCCGAGCTCACGGTGCGTCGCATCGGGTGGATCGAAGCGGAGGTGCCGCTGGCGGAGTCGCTCCCCTTCGTGCTCGACCTCGCGGTCGACCTCGCGGACCTTCAGGCCCGCCCGGCGCGGCGCGGGCTCCGTCGCGCAGGGAGGCCTCGGCGGCCGTCTCCGCCGTGGCGCCTGCGACGCCACATGCGCGACGGAGCAGCCACGTCCGCGGCGGCGCCGCCAGCCCGCGCGACGAGCAGGGATCCGCCCGCGGCCTGGTCCCGGCGGCGGTCCGCGGGCTCGCCGCGTCGACCGGGACCCACCGCCGCGCCTCGTGCCTGGCGAGGTTCTCGAGCACGTACGCGACCGCGTTGCGCGCCTCGGCGGGCGTTCGCAGCACGTGCTCGTGGAAGCGATCCGCGAACACCTTGCCGCGCCTCCCGACCGCCCGGTTCACGGCGCGCGCGATGCGGATCGCGAGCCCCTGCACGCCGCGCGAGAGCTTCGTGCGCCCGTCCGCCTCGACGACGAGGTGGAGGTGGTTGCCCTGGACCGACCAGACGACGACCGAGAACGCGGCGCCGGCGCGGCCGGCCGACGCCGCCTCGATCGCCGCACGCACCGTCGGGAACACCTCGGAGCGCCGGAGCCCCGGCACCTCGTCCCGCACCCGCATGGTCACGTGCACCGGCAGGTGCCTCGTCGTCCGCTCGCGTGCGGCGTGGGACACGAGGGCCCGCGCGCCCTTCGGCCGCCCGCCCGCGCCCTTGCGCTTGCCGCCCCAGCTCCGCAGCGGGAGCGCCGTCTGAAGAATGCGAGCCATCTTGATCCGGCACTATTTCACGGCGCCCTGACATTGCGAGACACCGAGGAACCGCGGCGGCAGGGTCCGGATCTCGTGCCTTCCCGACTGGGACCGTTCGGGATTCTCCGGGGGTGACAGCGCTACCCAGTTGCGATGATCGTCACCGCAGCGACGAGTCCGCCGCCCGCAGGCAGGCATCGTGCGGTGCAGTCGGTCAGCGCAACCGGGTAGCGCTGTGAGCGAGAGCCGACCGGGCCGGGGTCGAGCGTCGTTCACCGCCTCCCACTCGCCGCAGCGCAGGGTGGCGCCGCAGCGCGCTCGTTCTCGTGCCACTCGGCTCACTGCACGACGACCGGCCGATCCCGCGCCTGCGCTGGCGTAGAACGCCTCGCTGGGGGTGACGTGGGCTCGGCGGGCGTTGCCGCCGCCAGCACCGTCGTCGCGTCCGAGATCCGCGTCGCCGAAGTCGGCGAAGTTGTCCGAGGTGGTCCGCGCAGGCGAGGCGCGGCCGCGCGTCGACAGGCGCGCTCCGGCTCGACATGTCGCGGGCTTCGAACTTCCACCGGCGCGACGCGGCGCGTCTCGCGGCGGTGGGGCGGGACGCGACCACCTCGGCCAGCCGGCCAAGACGCAGCGACCGCTCGGCGAGACGGACGTGCGCATCGGCTAGACGGACGTCCGGCTCGGCCAGATGCAGCTCCGGAGCGCCTGGATGCACCACCATGCCGCCTGGACGGAGCTCCGGCGCGGCTAGATGCACCACCGGATCGCCTGGACGGAGCTCCGGAGCGGCGAGATGCAGCTCCGGATCGGCAAGACGGAGCTCCGGGCCGGCGACCCACACCACCCAGCCGGAAGAGGCCGGAGCGCACGCAGCGCGCCGGCCCCGTGCCCTTGACGGGGCCGGCGCGCACGTCGCGCCCGGCCCCGCGCCCTTCACGTCGCCGGGCTAGATGCACTCCTCCGTGTCGAGGTCGCACCAGCCGGAGCAGCACTCCGAGTCGTCGGTGCACCACCAGCCGGAGTCGGTGCAGGTGCCGCCGCCGTCGCCGCCCTGGTCGCCGCCGCCCTGGTCGCCGCCGCCCTGGTCGCCGCCGCCGGTGCTGCCGCCGCGGGTGCAGAGGTTCCAGTCGTTGTAGACGCAGAAGCGGGCGTGGTTGCCGCTGCCGTTGGTGGCCTCGATGTGCTGGCAGGTCCAGCTGCCGTCCTGGGTGCACGGCGCGCCGTCGCGGTTGTCGACGAGCGAGTCGCAGGAGAGGACGCAGATGCACTCGCCGGTCTCGGGGAACATGATGAAGCTGCCGTCGCGGCAGTTCCGCGGGTTGGCGCCGTCGCACGACTGGCCGATGCCGGCGCTGTCGTCGACGTAGAACGTCTCACCCAGGGTGAAGTCGCCGTAGCAGGCGCTGCCGCCGCCGCCGTCGCCGCCTCCGTCGCCGCCCTGCTGCCCGCCGCCGTCGCCG
>CAZDGH010000152.1:0-12679 GCA_964504805.1 uncultured Myxococcales bacterium
TCCTCGCGCCGCACCCGGAGGGCGACGAGGGTGCGGTACTTGCCGAGGAGCGCCTCGAGCTCGGCCGGGAGGCCGCTCACGCCGGCAGCTTGCCGGCGGCGGCCAGCACCGCGTCGGCGAGGACGCGCAGCTTCGCGAGGCCCAGCACCGTCGCGAACGGCAGCCGGAAGGCCTCGTCGACCTTCGCGCCGATCGCCGGGAACGCGAGCTCGACGCCCGCGAGCGAGGCCTCCAGGGCGCGGACCGCGAAGGCCGGGGCGATGAAGTCGCCGCGCAGGCGCGCCTCGAGGACGCGGGCGCCGTCGTGGCGGACGAGCGCCTCGGCGAAGCCGATGGCCACGTCGGCGACGCCGCTCTCCTCGAGGCCCGCCTCGTCCTCGAGCGGCGCGGGCCCGGGCGGCGCCGCGGCGACGCGCGGCGCGAGCGGCCGCGGCGCGACCTCGGCGCCGTGGCTCGCCGCGTACCCGCCGGACACCGCCTCGACGAGCTCGTCGAACGAGGGCGGCCGGCCGGTCAGCTCGGCCACCGTCGTCGGCGGCGCGCCGAGGCTCTTCGCGTCGCCGTGCGGGGGGTAGCCGTCGAGCCCCTCCGGCGGCGCGGTGCCGCGCTCGATCGCCACCAGCGCCTCGAGCAGCACCGCGCCCGACGGCCTGCCGTCCTGCGAGATCGACGCCAGCGCGCGGCTGCCGGCCGCCGGCCGCGCCACGAGCTCGTCACGGCCGAAGTAGACGACCGGCAAGCCGGTGAGGGTCCGGAGCGCCGCGAGCAGCCCGCGGGCGTGGCGGTTCAGCACCTTGTCGGCGCCGGCCGGCGACGCGAGGTAGGTGTCGGGCCTCGGGAGCGCGAGCAGCACCGCCACCCGGCCCTCGCCGGCCTCCAGCGCGCGCCCGCCGCCGGAGCGGCGCGACGCGGTGAGCCCCTCGGCCTCGACCCTGGCGAGGTCGAGCGCGGAGCGTCCACGCTGGTGGCGCCCGAGGAGCAGCCCGCGGCCGGCGAGCTCGACGACCGCGAGCCCAGCCTCCCCCGCCTCGGCGCGGTCGAGCAGCGCCTGGCCGAGGGGACCGACGCGATCGGGCGCGGCGCCCTTCAGCCGGTGGAGGAGGAGAGGCGGGCCCACGATGCCCCCGAGACGTGAGCGGCGCGCCCCACGCGACGTGGCCGAGCGCGCCGGCAGAGCCCGCGAGGGCGATCGGCTACTTCTTGCGGAAGCGCGACGGGAAGTCGGCGCCGAAGTCCTTGTCCGGGTGGATCTTCTTCGCGCGGGCGAGGAGGACGTCCTCGGACTCGACGCGGCTCGGGTCGGGGATGCAGCAGTCCACCGGGCAGACCGCGGCGCAGGCCTCCTCGTCGTGGAAGCCGACGCACTCGGTGCAGAGCGCGGGGTCGATGACGAAGATGTCCTCACCCTGGGAGATGGCGCCGTTCGGGCACTCGGGCTCGCAGGCGCCGCAGTTGATGCACTCCTCGGTGATCATCGTCGCCATGGTGTGACCGTCCTCCGGGCGGGCCGTCCTGTCGGCCGCTGCACGAACGCGCGTTCCCTATAGCCAAGAACCGGAACCGCCGCAATGCGCCGCAAATCTAGCGCTGTGCGAGCGCGACGGCGACGCGGGCCGCCGCCCGGGCGTTCGAGACGAGCACCGCGAGGTTGGTCTCGAGGGCTCCGAGCCCCGGCTCCCGGGCCAGCTGGCCGAGGAGGAACGGCGTCGCCGCCTTGCCCGCGACGCCGGCGGCCTCGGCGGCCGCGAGGGCGCGGCCGATCGCCGCCTCGACCTCCGCCCGCGGCAGCACCCGGTCCTCGGGCACCGGGCTCGCGAGCACCACCCCGCCCTGCCGGCCGAGGGCGCCGAAGTGCGCGTCGAGGATCGCCGCCGCCTCGTCGGGACCCGCGGCGACGTGCTCGAGCGGGAGCCCGCTCTCGTTGGTGTAGAACGCCGGCAGCTCGCGGACGCCGAGCCCGACGACGGGGACGGCCAGGGTCTCGAGCACCTCGAGCGTGGCGGGCAGATCCAGGATCGCCTTCGCGCCGGCGCAGACCACGGCGACGGGGTGCGCGGCGATCGCGCCGAGGTCGCTCGAGACGTCGAGGCTCGGCGAGGGTCCGTAGGCGCCGCGGTGCACGCCGCCGAGGCCGCCGGTGGCGAAGAGCCGGATGCCGGCGCGGGCGGCGGCGAAGACCGTGGCGCTCACCGTCGTGCCGGCGTCCGCCCTGGCGGCGAGCAGCGGGCCGAGATCCCGGACGCCCGCCTTCGCGACCTTCCGGCCGGGCTCCGCGAGCCGCGCGAGCTCCTCCCGGGAGACGCCGACCCGCAGCTCGCCGGCGAGCACCGCGATCGAGGCGGGCACCGCGCCCTCCTCCCGCACCGCCGCCTCGCAGGCGGCCGCGGCCAGGACGCCCTTCGGCGGCGGGAGCCCCTGGGCGACCACCGAGGTCTCGAGCGCCACCACCGCCCGCCGGGCGGCGAGCGCCTCCCGCACCTCGTCGGAGAGGCGGATCACTTCCGCGGGACCTCGAGCTTGTAGTCGAGGATCTTCTTGTCGAGCGTCGGGCGGCTGATCCCGAGCAGCGCCGCCGCCTTGATCTTCTTGCCGCGGGCGCGGCGGAGGGCCTCGGCGATCGCGTCGCGCTCGAGCTGCGCCACGAGCTCGGCGAGCCGCGCCTCGGGGCCGAGGGAGAGCCCGCGCACCTCCCGCGGCAGCGCCTCGGGGCCGATCTCCGCGCCGGCGGGCGCCACGTGCACGAGCCGCTCGATCACGTTGCGGAGCTCGCGGACGTTGCCGCTCCAGCCGTGGGCCTCGAGCTTCCGCAGCGCCTCGGCGCTGAACGACGGCGGCTCGCGGCGCAGCGCCCGGGCGCAGCGCTCGGCGAAGTGCGCGGCGAGGAGCGGCACGTCGCTCCGGCGGTCGCGCAGCGGCGGCACCTCCACGGCCTGCGCGGAGAGGCGCCGGAGCAGGTCGGGATCGAAGCCGCCGGCGCGCGCCCGGGCGTCGAGCTCCTCGGCGGTGGCGGCGACGATCTGGAAGTCGGCGGGGCGGAGCCGCTCGCTCTCGAGCCGCGCCACCGCCCGGGCGGCGAGCGCCCGGGCCACGCCCTCGCCGAGCTCGGCGCCGAGGCACGAGACCTCGGCGAGGTAGACGGTGCCGCCGTCGGCGCGCTCGAGCGCGCCGGGGCGGTCCGGCTCGCGGCCGAAGAGCACCTCGGACAGCTCCTCGCGCGGGAGCCGGCAGTCGATCTCGACGAACGGGCCCTCGCGGCGCGGGCCGCGCTCGTGGAGGTAGCGGGCCACGAGCGCCTTGCCGACGCCGCGCTCGCCGCGGAGCAGCACCGGGTGCACCGAGCTCGCGGCGCGCCGCGCCAGCTCGAGCGCGCGACGGAGCGCGCGGTTGGCGCCGACGATGACGTCGATCTGCGACGGCGTCGGCTGCGGGGCGCGGCCCCGTGCGGCGGCGAGCGCCTCGCCGGCGATGCGGCCGAGGTGCGCGAGCAGGTCGCGCTCCGGCACGGTGAAGACGCGGTCGCGCTCGAGGACGAGGGCGCCGAGCGCGGGCACGCCGCCGAGCGGCGCCGCGATCACCTCGCCGGCGATCGCCGCCTCGCCCCGCTCGAGCGCGGCGCGGACGAGCTCGCGGTGCTGCGCGATCGGGCCGCCGAGCGTCGCGGCGACCTCCGGCGGCCGGTCGGGCCCGCCGGGGAGGATGGCCGCGCCGCGGTCGGCCTTGAGCGACCGCGTCGCCTCCTCGAGGCCGCGCCGCAGCACCGCCGCCGGCGACGCCGCCGAGAGCAGGCTCTTGGTCGCGGCGACGAGCACCGGCACCTGCTCGGCGCCGAGGACCGCCGCGCTCGCGGGCGCCGCGTCGATGGCGCCCTCGCGCGAGGGATGCGCCGCCGCGACGTGGGGCTCGTAGACGAACTGGATCTCGCCGGTCTGGATCCGGTCGCCGGGCGCGAGCGCGACCTCCCGCTCGACCTTCGAGCCGTTGACCAGGGTGCCGTTGCGGCTCTCGAGATCGAGGAGGAACACCCGCGCGCCGTCGACCCGGAGCCTCGCGTGGCGCCGCGACACCTTGCCGTCGTAGAGCGCGATCTCGCAGGCGGGGGAGCGGCCGATCACCGCCTCGCCCTCGAACTCGAAGCGGACCCCGGCGGCGGGGCCGTTGACCGCGATCAGCGCAGGCATGCGGGAGAGCCTCGCCTCGGCCGCGGGGTCGTGTCAACGGGCTTTACAGATATCGTTCGATCTGCCGGAGCACGTCGATGCGGTCGACGAGGTCGGTCAGGTAGTCGAGATCGTCGGTCTCGAGGGTGAGCACCGGCGAGAGCTCGTAGCCGCGGATCCACTCCTCGTAGAGCTTGTTGAGCCTCGCGAGGTACGTGCCCGGGATCGCCTGCTCGCTCTCGCGGCCGCGGCGCTTCACCCGCTGCTTGAGCGTCGGCACGGTGGCGCGGAGGTAGATCATCAGGTCCGGCGGCTCGAGCACCTTGGTGATGGTCTCGTAGAGCTCGCGGTAGGTCTGGTAGTCGCGCAGCTCGATGTAGCCCTGCCGGAACAGGTTCTTCGCGAAGATCTCCGCGTCCTCGTAGATGGTCCGGTCCTGCACCACGGTGCCGGGGTGGGCCATCAGCTCGCGGTGCAGCCGGAGCTTGTGGGTGAGGAAGTAGATCTGGGACCGGAAGGCGTACGCCGCCATGTCCTCGTAGAAGTCGGCGAGGTACGGGTTGGTGTCGTTCGGCTCGAAGAACGGCTTCACCCCGTACTTCCGGCAGAGGAAGTTGACGAGCTCGCTCTTGCCCGCGCCGATGTTGCCGGCGATGGCGATGAACGTGCGCTTCTTCGCCTTCCCCCGCCTCGTGCCGGCCGCCATGCGGCAAGCCGTAGCAGGTCGGGACCGGACCGGCAACGGACGCTGCGTGCCGCTTGCGGCCCCGGTGCCGCCGCGATACTCCCGCGGCACGATGCGGCGCTCCCTTGCTGTCGCGCTCGTCGCGCTCGCCACCGCGTGCGCCTCGACGCCCGAGCTCGATCCCTCGCTCCCGCCCGCCCGCGCGTACCACGCCCGCGGCCTCGAGCTGCTCGGGCAGGGGCGCCTCTCCGAGGCCCTCGACGCCTTCGACGAGGCCCTCGACGAGGACGGCTCGAACCTCGACGCCATCCGCGCGCGGATCGACGTGCTGCGGCGCCTCGGCCGCCTGCCCGGAGAGCTGCCGGAGCTCGAGGAGCGCGCCCGGGCCGCGAAGGACGATCCGGTCCCGCACTACGCGCTGGGGATCGCGCGCTTCGCCGTCGGCGCCGCGCAGCTCGAGCCCGCCCTCGCCTCCCTCCGCGAGGCCGCGCGCCTCGGCGGGCGGAACCCCGAGTTCTCGCTGCGCCTCGGCGTGGCCCTGCTCGAGGCCGAGCGCCACGAGGAGGCGCTGCCGCACCTGAAGGCGGCGGTGGAGCTCGAGCCGGGCCGCGCCCGGAGCTACCTGCCCTACGGCCTCTGCCTGGCGAAGCTCGGGCAGCGGAAGGAGGCGCTCGCCGCGCTCTCGGAGCTCCTCCGCCACGACCCCGACCCGCGCGACGTGCAGCTCGCCGCCCGCGCCGTGGCGCGCATGTACGATCCGTTCCGCACCTTCCCGCAGCTGCTCGGCAAGGACCTCGAGGAGGCCATGCTCTGGGTGGAGCGGGCGGACGCGCCGCGGCAGGCCCTCGACCGGATCGAGCTCATGCTCGAGCAGTTCCCCGACCAGGCCGTGCTCCACCGGCTCGCCGGTCTCTGCTACGAGCGGCTCGACGACGGCGGCCGGGCCATCGAGGCGTTCCGGCGCGCGATGGAGCTCGCGCCCGACGACCCGATGCCGCACCAGCACCTCGCGGACCTGTACCACACCAAGGAGCGCTACTCGCTCGCCGCCGAGGGCTACCAGGCGGCGCTCGCGCGCGACCCCTTCAACCTCCCCGCCCGCCGCCGCCTCGGCACCTACGCGCTCGACCGCGGCAACGCGCCCGAGGCCGCGCGACACCTCGAGGTCGCGGTGTGGCTGGTGCCGGAGTCGGCGCCGGATCGCATCCAGCTTGCCAAGGCGCTGACGCTCTCCGGCGAGCTCGAGCGCGCCACCGCGGAGCTCACGTTCGTCACCGAGCACGACGAGAAGAACCTCGAGGCGCTGATGCAGCTCGGCGCCACGCTGCTCGAGCGGCGGAGCCGGAGCAAGGACGCCTCCGAGCGGCGGCACCTGTCGGCGCGCGCCGCCGGGGCGTTCGAGAAGGTGCTCGACGCCCAGCCGGAGAACGCCGCCGCCGCGCGGCTCCTGGCCAGCGCCCGCGCCGAGTAGTGCTAGAGTCCAGGGCTCATGGCAGCCCCAAGCCCGCAGCCGCCGCCGGGGCCGACGCCCCCGGCGTCGAAGCCCAAGAGCTCGAGCCCGCGCGTGTTCGTGGCCCAGCGCACCTCGCCGCTCCCGGCGGCGGGCGGCGCCTCGCAGGCGACGGAGCTCGCCGGCGAGCTCGGCTTCCGCGTGCGCCGCTTCTTCGCGGACCAGTGGGACGACTTCCGGGCGGCGGACGCCTACTTCAAGGCCAAGGCCGGGATCGTCGCCCTCTACGTGGCGATCTCCGTCGGCTCGATCGTGGTGGCGTTCTCGGGCGGCCAGAAGGACCCGAGCGCGAACGACCTCGGCGCCTACGTCCGCGTCGACAAGACCTCCCTCGGCTGGGCGCTCCTGCTGCACAACACCACCGACGACGCCTGGACGAGCTGCAAGCTGACGCTGAACGGCCAGTACCTCCTCGACCGGCCGCTGGTCGCGCCCGGCGAGAAGGTCGTCCTCGGGACCACCCAGTTCACGAAGGACGGCAGGCCCGCCCCCGCCGCCGAGGAGCCGCGGGCGCTCCAGGTCGCGTGCGCGGAGGGCTCGACCGTGCCGACGCTGTCGAGATGAGCGCCGCCGGCGGCCGCATCCTCCTCGTCGACGACGACCTCGAGATCGTCCAGTTCCTGGCGACGCTCCTCGAGCTCGAGGGCTTCGAGCCGGTGGTGCTCACCTCCGGCACCGAGGCGGTGGAGCACCTGGCGAGCGCGCCGGTCGACCTGGTGCTGATGGACATCGCCATGCCGGACGTCGACGGCATCGAGCTGTGCCGCTCGCTGAAGCGCGATCCGCGCACCCAGGACGTGCCGGTGTTCATGGTGAGCGCGCGCCCCGGCGGCGACGTGGTGGAGCGCGCCCGGGCGGCCGGCGCCGAGCAGTTCGTCCGCAAGCCCTTCGAGAACGCGGACCTCGTCGAGCTCATCCGCCGCCGCCTCGGCTGACGACGTGCCGCGCGTCCTCGCGCTGCTGTCGCTGGTGCCGCTCTCGCTCGGGCTCTCGCAGCTGTGGGAGGAGGCGCGCCTCGGGCTCCTCGGCCACGAGGCGGAGGGGATCGTCGAGGCGCGGCTGGTCGAGGACGACGCCTCGGGCGTCCGGCACGTGCTCCGGATCCGCTGGGAGGCGGAGGGCGCCTGGACGGACGTGCTCGAGGTCACCGAGACCGAGTGGCGCGAGACGCCGGAGGGCACCGTCGTGGCGGTCACGTACCTGCCGGGCGAGGAGGCGGTGCACCAGGTCGGCCGTCCCGGCGCGCCGCTCGGCGCCGCGGCGCTCGTCCTCGCGGCCGCCGGGCTGCTCGCGGCGGCGCTGCTCGCGCGGCGCACGCCGGAGGACGCTTCCGTCTTGACACGTTCCGGGGGCTGACCTATATCCCCGCACGTCGTTGGCGCCGCGGCTGCGCCGGACGTATGCGGGTGTAACTCAGTGGTAGAGTACGACCTTGCCAAGGTCGGAGTCGAGGGTTCAAATCCCTTCACCCGCTCCAGCAAGAAGCCCCGGAAACCGAGTGGTTTCCGGGGCTTCGTCGTTCCTGCCGTCTAGGCCCCGGGCGCCTCGTCCCGGCTGGTGACCGCGTCCCAGAAGTTCCGGAAGTACTGGATCGCGGAGAACACCGACGGCACCAGCGAGAGCACGAGCAGCCACTCGCCGACGAGCTGGAAGTCGAACGGGTACGAGCGCACCACCAGCAGATCCACGTCGTACGTGTAGTGGGTGATGACGCAGATGAGCCCGGTGAGCTGCAGGGAGGTCTTCCACTTCCCGCCCTGGCTCGCGGAGATCACCAGGCCCTCGCCGACCGCGATCTGCCGCAGGCCCGAGACGATGAGCTCCCGGGAGAGCAGCACGATCACCAGCCAGGCCTCGATCCGGCCCAGCTGCGCGAGCATCACCAGGCCCGCGGTGACGATGAGCTTGTCCGCGAGCGGGTCCATGAACTTGCCGAGGACGCTCACCAGGTTCATCCGCCGGGCGAGCCAGCCGTCGATCACGTCGGAGATCGCGGCGAAGCCGAAGATCAGCGCGGCGAAGAACGACGAGAGCGGATCGGCGCGGGCGAGCAGCCAGAGGAAGAACGGGATCGCCGCGACGCGGACGAGCGTGATCACGTTCGGGACGTTGAGGAGCTCGTCCCGGAAGCGCTTCTTCTTCGCCATGGGGCGTAGACCCTAGCAGGCCGGGACCCTCACGGCACGAGCAGCACCTCGCCCTCGCCGGCGAGCTCCACCGCGAGGATCGCGGGCTGCTCGGGGGCGAGCTCCGCGATGGCGAGCAGGCGCGGCGTCAGCGCCCCGGCCCAGCCGACGAGCGCCGAGACCGGCACCCGGAGGGGCCCGTCGGGCTGGGCGCGGACGCTGCGGATCGGGCGCGCGGTGGCGAGGAGGATCTGGCCGTTGCCGCGCAGGTGCACGAGGGCCAGGTCCTGCGGCTTGCCGGGGACGCGGCCGTTCTCGAAGAGCAGCGCCTCCTCGAAGGCGAAGAGCGGCTCCTCGCAGACGTAGACGTCCTCGTCGGCGAGCCGGAGGGTGGTGAAGGTGCGGGGCGCGCCGCCGTCGCGGGACGAGAGGAGGATCCGCCCCGCCCCGCCCGCGCGCCACACCTGGCGCGCGCCCTCGCCGAACGGCTTGTCGGTGGTGCGGCCCCGGAAGCGCTTCCGCACCGGCTCGAAGGTGACGCCGCCGCGGGTCGCCACCAGGCCGTCGAGGCGCGTGAAGACCTCCGCCGCGATCTCGATCGAGACGCCGTCGGAGCTCACCGCGAACGGCCCGCCCAGCGGCGGCTCGAGGCGCACGACCTGGGCGAACTCCGCCAGGCTCTGGGTGCGCGGCGCGCCCTGCAGCGTCGCCCGGGCGCCGGGCTCGGAGGCGCCGGCGGCGATCCAGCCCTGATCCGGCTGGGGCCCCTCGGGCTGGGCGTCGGGATCGACGGCGCGGAACGGCTGCTCCGCCTCGTCGAGCTCGCCGAGGCCGCGCTCGGCCACCGAGGGCAGCACCGCCTGCCCCGGCGCCCGGCGCGGCGGCGCGACCGGCGGCGCCTCGAGGCCGGCGAGGGCCCGCGCCATCTTGTCCGCCATCTGCTCGGAGCCGGCCTTGAGGAACGACTCGCGGGCGCGGCCGTAGTCGCCCGCCTGCGCCAGGGCGAGCCCGAGGTAGTTGTGCGCCTTCTTGTGCTCGGGCGCGAGGTCGACCGCCGCCTCGAGCTCGCGGATCGCCTCGTGGAGGCGCCCGCTCTTCAGCTGCACCAGCCCGAGGTTCACCCGCAGCGTCGGGTCGATGGGGTTGTCGCGGACGAGGGCGCCGTAGATCTCCTGCGCCCGCTCGTACATGCCGAGCTTGAAGTAGACGAGCCCCAGCATGTTCTGCCCCTTGTTGTCCCGGGGCTTGAGCTGGAACGCCTTCTCGAGCTCGTCCTTGGCCTTGTGCACGTCGCCGGCGGAGAGGAGCTCGCCGCCGCGGTACAGGTGGTAGAGGAAGTCGTCGTCGATCGTGGCCGGATCGCCGTCGATGAGGCGCGTCGGATCGAGGGCCATGGTGGCGCCCCCGTGGCTGGGCGACCGTGGGCTCAGCGACCCGGCCCGGCTTTCGACGAGTCCCGGTACTGCTGGTAGAGCCGCAGCACCCGCTCCACGTACTGCTTCGTCTCGGCGATGTTCGGCACGCCGCCGGCGCGCTTCACCGCCTCGGGGCCGGCGTTGTACGCCGCGATCACCTTGACGATGTCGCCCTCGAACTGGTTCGTGAGGACGCGGAGGTACCGCACGCCGCCGTGGATGTTCTCGCGGGGGTCCTGGAGATCGTCCACGTACATCGAGACCGCGGTCTCGGGCATGAGCTGCATCAGCCCCACGGCGCCGGCGTGGGACACGGCGGCCGGGTTGAAGTTCGACTCCGCGGCGAGGATGGCGCGGGCGAGCGCGACCGGGATCCGGTAGCGGGCGCAGGCCTCCTCGAGGTGGCCGTCGTAGGTGCGGACGTCCCTCGGGACGTAGGTGTCGGCGCCGCCGGTCCACGCGCCGGGCGCCGGATCGGCCTTGCCCTCGATCACGACCTTCACCGCGTCGCCCTGCGCCTGGTACTTCACCGCGCCCTTCTTGCCGGGGCGCACGTTGGTGAAGTGCACGACGCCGTCCTTGTCCGTCCACGTGCGGATGGCGTCGGCCGAGGCGACCGCCGGCGTGAGGCACAGGAGAGCGGCGAGCAGGCGCTTCATTCGCACGTCGAAGCTAGCACGAAGGCCGGGGGTCCGCCAAAAATTCCCCCTTTGGGCACGCACGGTTGGGCTACGCTCGCGCCATGTCGGAGCGCTTCGACCACCTCGTGATCGGCAGCGGGATCGCGGGCCTCACGTTCGCCCGGGAGGCCGCGAAGCACGGCACCGTCTGCGTGGTCACCAAGCGGGCGCGCGAGGAGTCCAACACCCGCTGGGCGCAAGGCGGGATCGCGGCGGTGCTCGACCCGAAGGACAGCTTCGACGCCCACGTGCAGGACACCCTGACGGCCGGCGCCGGGCTCTGCAAGCTCGACGCGGTGGAGGCCTGCGTCCGGGAGGCCCCCGACCGGATCCGCGAGCTGGTCGAGCTCGGCGTCGAGTTCAGCCGGACGCCCGACGGCGGCCTCGACCTCACCCGCGAGGGCGGCCACACGGCGAGGCGCGTCGTGCACGCCCGCGACCTCACCGGCCGGGAGGTCGAGCGAGCCCTCGTCGCCGCCTGCGAGGCGAGCCCGAACATCCGCTTCCTCGAGCACCACACCGCCATCGACCTCATCCTCTCGGCGCGGGCGGGCGAGCCGGGGCCGAACCGGGTGCGGGGCGCGTTCGTCCTCGACAACCGCACCGGCGACGTCGCGGCGCTGCAGGCGAAGGTGACCACCCTCGCCACCGGCGGCGCCGGCAAGGTGTACCTGTACACCTCGAACCCGGACGTCGCGACCGGCGACGGCGTGGCGATGGCGTGGCGCGCCGGCGCGGTGATCGCGAACCTGGAGTTCTACCAGTTCCACCCGACCTGCCTGTTCCACCCGCAGGCGAAGAGCTTCCTGATCTCGGAGGCGCTCCGCGGCGAGGGCGGGATCCTGCGGCGACGCGACGGCACGCCGTTCATGGAGAAGCACCACCCGATGGGCAGCCTCGCGCCCCGCGACATCGTGGCGCGCGCCATCGACGCCGAGCTCAAGCGCACCGGCGACGAGTGCGTCTTCCTCGACATGACGCACCTGCCGAAGGCGTTCCTGGTGGAGCGCTTCCCGTTCATCCACGCCACCTGCAAGGAGTTCGGCGTGGACATGACGACGCAGGGCATCCCGGTGGTGCCCGCGGCGCACTACCAGTGCGGCGGCGTGATGGTGGACCTCGAGGGGCGCACCTCGCTGCAGAACCTCCTCGCCATCGGCGAGGTCGCCAACACCGGGCTCCACGGCGCGAACCGCCTGGCCTCGAACTCGCTGCTCGAGGGCCTCGTCTTCGGGCACCGGGCGGCGGCCACCGCGGTCGCCCTGGCGGCGGAGACGAGGGACGGCCCTCCCCCGCCCGCGTGGGAGATCGGCGGCGCGATCGCGCCCGACGAGGCCGTGGTGGTGACGCACAACTGGGACGAGATCCGCCGGCTGATGTGGAACTACGTCGGCATCGTCCGCACCACCAAGCGCCTCTCCCGCGCCAAGGCGCGGCTCGAGCTGCTCCGCGAGGAGATCAAGGCGTACTACTGGCAGTACCGGCTCACGCCCGACTTCGTGGAGCTCCGCAACATCGCCGACGTCGCGCAGGTCGTGGTGCAGAGCGCGCTGCAGCGCCACGAGAGCCGCGGCCTGCACTACACCCTCGACTACCCCGGGCGCGACGACGCGCACTTCCGCCGCGACACCGTGGTGGCGCGGAGCGGCTAACCCGTGGTGGGCGGCGGCGCGGTGACCCACGACGGCAGGAACCGCCGCAGCACCACGCGGTAGGCCGGCGCGTAGGCGTCGCGGTACCCCGCGCTGTGCGAGGGCTCGGCGAAGCCGTTCGCCTCCGCCTCCTTCGTCACCGCGGCGAGGCCCTCCGGCGCGAGCGGCAGCGCCGCCGCCTCGGCGAGGCAGGCGCGCAGCCGCGCCGGATCGGGCCGCAGGGCCTCGGCGCTCCTGGCGAGGATCGGCCACAGCTCGTCGGCGGTGCCGCGGACGAAGCGCCAGCGGCGGAGCGAGACGCGCACGGTGCCCTCGCGCTCGTCGAGGTCCTCGACGATGCGCTCCTCGGGCCGCGGCGGGCCCACCGCGGCGAGCTCCGCCTCGAGCCGCGCCCGCGCGGCGGCGGGGCGCGCGAGGAGGTGCGACGGGCCCATCACCGCCGGGTGGAGCAGCG
>CAZDGH010000153.1:0-12590 GCA_964504805.1 uncultured Myxococcales bacterium
GCGCGGCGCCGAGGTGCTCGCCTACGAGAGCGGCCGGGACCTCCTGGCGGCGAAGCCGAAGGGGCCGTTCGACCTCGTCCTCATCGACCGGATGATGCCCGGCCTCGACGGCAACGACCTCCTGGTGCAGCTCCGCACCGACCCCGAGTTCCGCGGCGCGAAGTTCCTCATCTCCTCCGCGGACACGCGCCCGGAGGTCGCCGCGAGCGCCCTCGCCGCCGGCGCCGACGGCTTCGTCGGCAAGCCGGTCCGCGCCGCGCAGCTCGCGGAGCTGTTCGACCAGCTGCGGCCCTGACCAGCGCTACGGGCTCGCCACCCCGGCCGCGAGCGCCAGGAGCCCCGGCGCGAACAGCGCGGTGAGCAGCTCGGCGAGCTCGGCCGCCGAGAGCTCGGGGTGCGCCGCCCACCAGACCGCCACGGCCTCGACCGCGCCGTTGATCGCGTGGGCGAGCGCCTCGGCGACCCTGGTTTCGGCGGCGCCGGCGACGCCGTCGGCGATCATCGCGGCGACGAGCGAGACCTGGCCGCGGCGGATGGCGGCGACCTCGGCGCTCCCGGGCCCCGCCTCCATCGAGAGCAGCGCCGACCAGCCGGTGCGGCGCTCCTCGACGAACCGGAGGAAGGCGAGGATCCCGGCGTGGAGCTTCCCGGCGAGCTCGCTCTCGGCTGCGACGGCGGCGGCGACGCGGGCGGCGAGCTCCTCGGCGACCGCCGCCATCACGTCGCGGAACAGCTCCTCCTTCGAGCCGGCGAGCTCGTAGACCACGGGCTTCGAGATGCCCATCCGCCGGGCGAGCTCGCCCATCGACGCCGCGTGGTAGCCGCGCTCCACGAACAGCGCGTGGGCCTCGGCCAGGACCTGCCGCCGGCGCAGCTCCCGGGGCACCCGTCCGTGGGGGTGGGCGGCCACCTCGGCGGCCAGCTCGTCGCTCTTCATGTCCATGAAAACCTAGCACCTTGCGCGCAGACCCGAAGTAGCCTACCATGGGTAGCCTACCGACGGTAGCAACGCAGGCCCGTCGTCCCGCCGAGGTCCCGCATGGTCGCTTCCGTCCCTGCTCCCGAGCACCACCGCGTCGTCGTCGGCGGCGCCGGCTTCGCCGGCCTCGGCGCGGCGATCCGCCTCCTCCAGTCCGGCGAGCGCGACCTCCTCGTCCTCGAGAAGGCCTCGGACGTCGGCGGCTGCTGGCGCGACAACACGTACCCCGGGCTCCAGTGCGACGTGCCCTCGCTCGTCTACTCGTACTCGTTCGCGCAGCACCCGGGCTGGAGCCGGGCGTTCCCCTGGGGCCACGAGATCCACGGCTACCTGCGCGACTGCGCCGAGCGCTTCGGCGTGCGGCCGCACCTGCGCTTCGACACGGAGCTCCTCTCGGCCCGCTGGGACGACGAGGCCCTTCGCTGGCGGCTCGAGACGTCGAAGGGGCCGCTCACCGCGGACGTGCTCCTCTCCGCCCACGGCGCTCTGAGCGCGCCGGCGACGCCCCGGATCCCCGGGCTCGAGCGGTTCCGCGGGCCGGTGTTCCACTCGGCGCGGTGGCGCCACGACGTCTCGCTCCGCGGCAAGCGGGTGGCGGTGATCGGCACCGGCGCCTCCGCGATCCAGATCGTCCCGTCGATCCAGCCGGAGGTCGCCGCGCTGAAGGTCTTCCAGCGCTCGCCGGCGTGGGTGCTCCCGCGCCCCGACGGTCCGATCCCCCGGACGACGCAGCGGCTCTACCGCCGGATCCCGGCGCTGCAGCGAGCGGCCCGCGCGCTGCGCTTCGGCCTGCTCGAGCTGCGCATCCTCGGGATCCTCACCCGCCCCGAGCTGATGCGCGTCGCCGAGGCCGCGGCCAGGCGGCACCTGCGCGCGCAGGTCGCCGATCCCGCGCTGCGCGCGCGCCTCACCCCCGGCTACGCCATGGGCTGCAAGCGGATCCTGCTCTCGAACGACTTCTACCCCGCGCTCGCGCAGTCGAACGCCGAGCTCGTCACCGAGCGGATCCGCGAGGTCACCGAGACCGCGGTGGTCACCGACGACGGCGTCTCGCGGGAGCTCGACGCGATCGTGCTCTGCACCGGCTACGAGGTCGCCGCGCACCCCGTCGCCGCGCGCATCCACGGCCGCGACGGACGCTCGCTCGCGGAGCGCTGGAGCGACGGCGCGAGCGCGTACCTCGGGATGACCGTGCACGGCTTCCCGAACCTGTTCCTGCTGCTCACCGGGCCTCACACCGGCCTCGGCCACAACTCGATCGTCTACATGATCGAGGCGCAGCTCGAGTACGTGCTCGGCGCGCTGCGGGAGGCGCGGCGCCGCGGCGACGCCGTCCTCGAGGTGCACGAGGAGGCCGTCGCCCGCTTCCGCGACGAGATGCAGCGGCGGCTCGACGGCACCGTCTGGAGCTCGGGGTGCACGTCGTTCTACCTCGACGCCGCGGGGCGCAACGTCGCGCTCTGGCCCGGCTTCGCCACCGAGTACCGCTTCCGCACCCGGCGCTTCGAGGCCTCCGCGTACGACTTCGCGCCGAGGGCGTCGTGACGCCGCTCGCCGCGACGCTCCGCCTGCCCTGCGGCGCCGAGCTGCCGAACCGCCTCGCCAAGGCGGCGATGAGCGAGCAGCTCGCCGGCCCCGGCGGCGCGCCGGGCGCCGCGCTGGCGCGGCTCTACGGCCGCTGGGGCCGCGGCGGCGCGGGCCTCCTCGTCACCGGCAACGTGATGATCGACGGCCGCCACCTCGGCGAGGCCGGCAACGTCGTGATCGAGGACGACCGGCACCTCGAGGCCCTCGCCGCCTGGGCGGCGGCGGCGAGGGCCGGCGGCGCCCACGCGTGGGTGCAGCTCAACCACCCCGGTCGCCAGACCGCGCGCGCCGTCGATCCCGCGCCGGTCGCTCCCTCGGCGGTGCCGCTCGAGGTCGGCGGCGGCGCCTTCGCGCGGCCGCGGGCGCTCGCGCACGACGAGATCCTCGAGCTGGTCTCGCGCTTCGCCCGCGCGGCCGCGGCGGTGAAGGCCGCCGGCTTCACCGGCGTACAGCTCCACGCCGCCCACGGCTACCTGGCGAGCCAGTTCCTCTCGCCCCGCACCAACCTCCGCGACGACGACTGGGGCGGCGACGGCCCGCGGCGGCGGCGCTTCCTCCTCGAGGTGCTCCGGGCCGTGCGCCGCGCGGTGGGACCCTCGTTCCCGGTGGGGGTGAAGCTGAACAGCGCCGACTTCCAGCGCGGCGGGATCGGCGAGGACGACGCGCTCGCCGTCGTCGAGGCGCTCTCCGCCGAGGGCGCCGACCTCCTCGAGATCTCCGGCGGGACCTACGAGCGCACCGCGATGTTCGACGAGCCGGCCGCGTCCACGCTGCGGCGGGAGGCCTTCTTCCTCGCCTTCGCCGAGCGGGCGCGGCGGGTCGCCGAGGTGCCGCTCATGCTCACCGGCGGCTTCCGCTCGCGGGCGGCGATGGAGGCCGCGCTCGCCGGCGGCGCCGTCGACGTCGTCGGCCTCGCGCGCCCGCTCGCGGTGGAGCCCGACCTCCCCGCGGCCCTGCTCGCCGGACGCAGCGACCGCGCGAGGCCGGTGCGCCTCGGCACCGGCTTCAGAACCCTCGACGCGATGGTGGTCGGCAGCTGGCACCAGCGCCAGCTCCGCCGGATGGGCCGCGGAGAGGAGCCGGACCTCTCGCTCTCGCGGACCGGCGCGCTGCTCCTCTACGTCTCGGACTTCGTCCGCGAGGGACGGGCCCGGGTGCGCGGCGCCCGCGGCTTCCGGTGAGGCGGCGCGCCGTCGTCGTCGGTGAGCTTCGCGAAGAGGCGCGCGCTCAGGTTGCGGCTCGCCCAGAAGTAGGCGCCGGGCAGGTAGCGCTTCAGCCGCCACAGGAGCGAGCCGTCGAGCTGCGGGACAACGATCGGCACGTTGGCCAGCACTCCCTCGAGGCCCTCCCGCACCACGTCGTCGACGGTGGCGGTGGCCCGGTGGAAGAACGCCGCGGCGGCCTTCTCCTGCCTGGCGCCGGCGAACCGCGCCGTCTCCATCAGGTTCGTCTTCACGAAGGTCGGGCAGAGCGCGGTGACGTGGATGCCGTGCGAGGCCAGCTCGCCGTGCAGCGTCTCGGAGAGCGAGACCACCGCGGCCTTGGTGAGGTTGTAGGCGGCCATCTCGGGCAGCGAGATGAACGAGGCGCCGGCGGAGACGTTGACCACGAAGCCGCGCCGCCGCGCCTTCATCGGAGGGACGAAGACATGGCACCCGTAGATCGTGCCCCACATGTTGATCCGGACCACCGCCTCCCAGTCCTCGATCGACTGCTCGCCGACCTTCCCGGCGGCGGCGATGCCGGCGTTGTTGACGAGCACGTCGGTGCCGCCGAAGCGCGACTCCATCTCCGCGCAGGCGGCCTCGAGCGCGTCGAGCCGGGAGACGTCGCAGCGGATCGCGTGCGCCTCGCCGCCGGCCTCGCGGGCGAGCTGCGCGGTCTCCTCGGCGCGGGCGAGGTTCACGTCGCCGACGAGGACGCGGCCGCGCTCGCGGGCGAGGGCGAGGACGAAGCCGCGGCCGAGGCCGCTGCCGCCCCCGGTGACGAACGCGCGCGGGCGTGGGGGGAACGGCATGGTGACGCCTCCCGGCCCCTTGGTGCGCGGCATGCGCCGGACCGTGTCTGCCTCCACAGTAGCCGCGCGGCGCAGGTCGCGGCCAGCCGCCGGGGCCCGTGCCTCCTCGTGCTCGCCATCGTCACCCTGGGTGCAACCTCGGCCGGTGCGGACGAGGCGCGGCCGCCGGGGCCGGGGTGGGAGGAGGCGAGCCGCACCGACGAGCTCGCGATCTTCGCCCGCGCCCCCGGCGAGGACGGCGTCCGCGAGCTCGTCGCCGTGGGCATGGTCGACGCGACGCCGGCCGCGCTCTTCCGCCTCCTCGCCGCCTACGAGGCCTACCCCTCGTTCATGCCGTACACGGAGGAGACGCGGATCGTCCGCCGCGCGAGCGAGGCGCGCTTTACCGTGTACCAGCGGATCTCGCCGCCGCTCGTCGACGACCGCGACTGGGCCATCGACGTGACCCTCGCGCCCGCTTCCGTCCCGGGCGGCGCGTCGCGGATCTCTTGGAGCTCTCGGCCCGACGCCGTCCCCGTCCGGGAGGGCTGCGTGCGGGTCCGGGTCAACGCCGGCTCGTGGCTCCTCGAGCCGCTCGCGGGCGGGACGCGCACCCGGCTCACCCACCGGCTCCGCACCCATCCCGGCGGCTCCTTGCCCGCGCTCGTCGTCGAGCGCTCGAACACCGTCGCGCTCCCCGAGCTCTTCGCGGCGATCCGCCGCCGCGCCGCCGCGCCGGCTACCAGACCCTGAGGCCCGGGACGTTCATCGGCGACTCGGCGACGAGCTGGTAGATGGTGGGCCCGTAGGCGAAGAGCACGAGCGCCGCCGCGAGCGGCACCCAGAGCCACCAGCGCTCGAGCAGCCCTGCCATCCGCGGCGAGACCGGCATGGCGGACTCGGCGAAGGCGGGCGCCGGCACCGGCGCCTTCCGCGAGGCGATCGCGGTGAGCAGGAGGTTGCCGAGGTAGAGCACGCCGCTCAGGAACAGCAGCGTGCCGCCGACGCCTACCATGCTGAGGTCGTCGCTCCACGCCTCGTTGCGGTACGGCGCCGCCGAGATCATCGTGCGGCGCGGCATCCCGTCGACGCCGAGGTTGTGCATCGAGTGGGAGAAGAGGGCCATGCCGCCGACCCAGAGCCAGACCTGCGCCAGCGCGGCGCGGCGGCTGAAGAGCGGGCGCCCGAGGAGGTGGGGCACCAGCCAGTAGGTGATCCCCATGAACGTGAGCGCCACCGCGGTGCCGGCGGTGAGGTGCAGGTGGCCGGGGACCCAGGCGGTGTTGTGCACCACCAGGTTCAGGCTGAGCGAGGCGTTGATGAGGCCGCCGACGCCGCCGAACGCGAAGGCGAGCATCGCCCCGACCTGCGCCGCCACCGAGGGATCGCCCCACGGCAGCCGGCGGAACCAGCCGAACACGCCCCTGCCGCCGCGGGCGCGGCCCGCGCCCTCCAGCGACGCCACCACGTTGAAGTAGGTGAGCAGGCTCGGGAAGAAGACGGCGAAGGTGAGGAAGCCCTGCACGTACTTCCACCCCTCGTCGATGCCGGGGTCCGTGTACTGGTGGTGCAGGCCGACCGGCGTCGAGAGCACCAGGAAGAGCAGGAAGGTGACCCGCGCCATCGGGTCGCTGAAGAGCCGGCCGCCGGCCTGCCGCGGGACCAGCGTGTACCAGGAGACGTACGCGGGCAGCAGCCAGAAGTAGACGATCGGGTGGCCGGTCAGCCAGAAGAACACCCGCGCGAGCAGCGGGTCGGTGCCGGCGACGAGGCCGAGCGACCACGGGATCACCAGGAACAGCATCTCGATCGCCAGGCCGACCGAGGCCATCGTCCACATCACCATCGTGACCAGCGACATGTACGCCGCCGCCGGCGTCACCGCGCCCGGCTGCGCGCGCTTCCACCGGCGGTAGGTGAGCGCGAGGTTGAGGGTGACCAGCCAGGTGCCGACGACCACCACCGTGAGGCCGATGTAGTAGGCCGCGCTCGCCTTCATCGGCGGGTACGAGGTGAACATCACGCTCGCGGCGTTGCCGAAGAGCGGGACGGCGGCGATCGCCAGGCCCGCGAGCATGAGCCAGAAGGTGAACCAGCCGAGGCGCCGGCTCGCGAGCGGCGCGCCCAGCGCCCGCGAGGTGACGAGCTGCAGGAAGCCGCAGATGAAGAAGGTGGTGAAGACCAGCACGTTCATCACGCCGTGCAGGCTCACCGAGTGGTAGTACGACTTCACCACCGGGTCGACGTACGGCAGGAGGTTCACGCCCGCGTGCTCGAGCGCCTGGATGAGGCCGGTCGAGGCGCCGACGAAGAGCGCGAAGAACGCCACCAGCAGGTACGCGCCGGTGAGCTTCAGCTCGGGGCGGCGCTCCTCGGTCGCGGCGGCGGGCACGGCGCCGGCGGTGGTCGCGCTCACGGCGAACCTCCCTCGAGCTTGGTCGGGACGATCGGCGGCTTGGCCTCGTCGCCGCCGGCCATCGGCTGCGCCGGGCGGTCCTCGACCACGACCTTGCCCCACATGGTGTGGTGCGACGCGCCGCAGTACTCGTGGCAGACGAACGGGAACTCGCCGACGTGCTCGAAGCGCGTGGTCACCCGGGAGATCTGCCCGGGGATGAGCATCAGGTTGACGTTGGCGCCGTGGATGAAGAGCCCGTGGATCACGTCCCGGCTCGTGGCCACGAAGTGGACGGTGGCGCCGCGCGGCACCCGGAGCTCGCCGGGCATGAACGTCCAGATCTGGCCGACGAGCCGCGCCTCGTACTCGTTCGGCCCCACCTCGACGAGGCCGAGGCGGTCGAACGGCGCCGTCTCGTGGAGCCGCGCGGGATCGACGCGGCCGACCTTGGTCGGCAGGTGGATGCCGGCGCCGAAGGCGGTGACGAGCAGCGCCGCCATCATCCCGACCGGCAGCGCCACGCTCGGGAGGATCCAGGCGAGCTCGTAGAGGTAGCCCTCCTTGCCGACCTTCCCCTCGCCCTCGCTCATCGCCCGCCCCACAGGTCGAAGAACGTGGTGACCCACATCACCGAGACCAGCGCCAGGTAGAGCAGCGTCCACACCAGCGCGCCCTTCGGGTGCGACTCGTCGGTGAGCATCGTCAGGCCTTTCCGGAGGACCGCGCCTCCGCTCGGAGCTCGCGCACGCAGGTCACCGCCGCGGCGGAGGTGGCGACCAGCGCGAGCAGCGCCGTCGCGAGCCGCACCACCTCGGCGCCGCCGAGCTCGTAGCGGCGCGTCGTCGGGTCGTAGGCGAAGCAGGAGAGGAGGAGCCGCTCGAAGGACGGACCGGAGCGGCCGAGGCCCGCCTCGGCGACGGCGAGGCGCAGGTCCCGCGGGCGGTAGTCGATCCCGTAGAGGTAGCGGGAGACGCGGCCGTCCGGCGTCAGCACCACCAGCGCCGCCGGGTGCACCCATTGCCCGGCCTCGCCGTCGAAGGAGGTGCGGAAGCCGATGGCGTCGGTGAGCGCCCGGGTGCGCCGCGCCTCGCCGACGAGGAACGGCCACGCGCCCGGCGTCGCGGCCGGGAGCGCCTCGAGCGCGGTGGCCTGCTTCCGCGCCGCGGCCTCGGGGCCGTCGCGCGGGTCGAAGCTGACGGTGAGGAGCCGGACGTCGTCGCCGGGCACGAGGCCCGCCTCGCCGAGCGCGCGGGTGAGCCCGGCGAGCACGAGGCCGCAGAGCATCGGGCACTCGTAGGACGAGAGCACGAGCACCGTCGGCCGCTCGCCGCGCACCGCCTCGCCGAGGAGCACCGTGCGGCCGGCGCCGTCCCGGAGCGGGATCCCGTAGGGCAGCGCGGCGCCGAGCCGCTCCTCCACGTCGGCGGCCGGGGCGTCGGCGCCGGCCGTCGCAGGGCGGGCGAGCGCCGCCGCCACGAGGCCTGCCGTGAAGAGTGCTCTCGCCTGCCGCACGCCGGGCCGCTCCCTCGCTGGATTCCGCCGGGAGCGCCACGTTCTGCACGGCCCGCCGGGGCGCAAAGCCTCGCGAGGGTCGAGGCGCCCGGCGGGAGCGGCGCCGCGGGCGGGACGCTCCGTCGAGCAGCGGAAGCTCGTCCCGGGTGTATGGTGCGCGGCCCGAGGAGACACGCATGAGCGACCTGCCCCCCTGTCCGAAGTGCAGCTCGGCCCTCACCTACGACGACGGCGTCCAGCTCGTCTGCCCCGAGTGCGCCCACGAGTGGTCGAAGACCGCAGCGTCGGAGCCGGCGGCCGCGGAGGGGCCGCGCGTCGTCCGCGACGCCAACGGCAACGTGCTCGTCGACGGCGACAGCGTGATCGTCGTGAAGGACCTGAAGGTGAAGGGCGCGCGGACCGCGCTCAAGGCCGGCACCAAGGTGAAGAACATCCGGCTCGTCGAGGGCGACCACGACATCGACTGCAAGATCGACGGCTTCGGCCCGATGCAGCTCAAGTCCGAGTTCGTGCGGAAGGCGACGTGAGCCTGCCGCTGCCGCTCGTCGTCGTGCTCCTCGCGCTCTTCTCGGCCGTGAGCGGCTACGCGGTCTGGGAGCACGGGTACCTCGCGCTCTGGCGCCTGCCGTTCGAGGGCGGCAGCGGGACGCTCCAGCTCTTCGCCGACCTCTTCGTGGCGATGTTCCTGGTGACGGCGTGGATGGTGCGCGACAGCCGCACCTCGGGCGTGCCGGCGCTCCCGTGGATCGTGGTGACGATCCTCACCGGCAGCTTCGGGCCGCTCGGGTACCTCCTCCACCGTCGGCTCCGCCCGGCGCGGTCGAGCGCGACGCAACCACCCGTCGCGCCGGCGGTTTAAGGCGTCGCGACGTCGTTTAACCCCGGTTAACCCCAGGGGCGCCGGCACCTCCCCTACACGTCCTCCCGCCCGCGGCGCACGACGCGCCGCCGGATCGCCCGGAGGACCCCGTGAAGCTCGCTCTCGCCCTCGTCGCCCTCGCCGTCTCGCTCCCCACCGCCGCTGCCGCGAAGCCGAAGAAGGCCCGCGCCTCGAAGGCCCGCGTGGTCGCGTCGGCGCCGAAGGCCGCCGCGCCGGCCGCGACCGTGCCCGCCCCGCCGGACCCGGCGCCGGAGCCCGCGCCCGTGGTGGCGCTCGCCGCCCCGACCGCCGCCGACACCGCCGCGCAGGTCGACGCCGCGGCGGCGGCGGATCCGTGGAAGCTCGACCTCGACGTCGGCCTCCCCGCCTTCGGCGCCGGCGAGAGCAACCTCGCCTTCGACGTGGCCGGCGGGTACGCCGGCCCGAACGTGGGGTTCGACGCGCGCTTCGCGATGTCGAGCTACTCGCTCGCGTCCGGCGACTCCGCCTCGGCCACGCAGCGCTCCACGCTGCAGGCGAACGGCCGGTACCTCACCGGCGCCCCCGGCGGCGAGCGCTGGGAGGCTCGCGGCGAGCTCGAGAAGGTCGACTACGCCGGCATCAGCGTCGACTCGGGCGGCGGCGGCGGCTCGGCGACGAGCCTCTTCCGGCTCGTCGCCCTCGGCGGCTTCCACTCGCGCCGCGACGTGGAGATGCCGTGGCGCCTCGCCGCCGGCGTCGGCCTGCAGAACGAGTCGAGCGTGAACGTCTCGAGCGACGGCGGCAGCGGCGCGGCCTCGTGGGGCACGCGCTTCCTCGTCCGCGGCGCGATCGAGCGGCGGGTGATGCCCGAGACGCTGAAGCTCCGCGGCGAGGCCGAGGTCGCCACCGTCTCGGTGAGCAAGCTCGAGGTCGGCCCGTCGTCGAGCGTCAGCGACGTCTTCGGCGTGGAGTCGGCGTTCCGGCTCCACGGCGACCTCGAGCGCTTCGCCTTCTTCGGCTTCGTGCCGGCGCCGTTCGTGGGCGTCGACGTCGTCGCCCTCGACGCCGGCACCGCGGTGGTGCCGCTCTTCGGCGTCGGCGTGATCCGCTAGAGCTTCGACGTGTCGATGAAGATCAGGTAGTCGTGCACCTGCTCGCCGCGCGTGCGCATCACGTTCGCGAACGGCACCTGCAGCGTCGAGCCGTCCTTCCGCGTGTAGGTGACGTGGCCCTCGGCGACCACGACGTCGTTCGCCACGATCACGTCGTTCACCTGGTGGCGCAGGCCGCCCAGCGTGCCGAAGAAGCCCTGCACGAACGCGCCGACCGCGGCGTTGCCCTTCACCGCCGGGATGTTCCCGAAGCGGAAGGAGACGTCCTCGGTGAGGAACGGGGTGAAGGCGGCGGCGTCGCAGGTGTCGATGGCGCGGAACATCTTCTCGATCCAGGCGGGGTGGGCCAAGGCGTCCTCCGTGGTGGGGTTCACGGAGTTCAAGATGTCTTGAACCACTTGGACGTTCAAGCGCCGCGTGCGCGGCCGGCCCGCCCTCTACGGGAGGAGGAGCAGCTTGCCGGTGGTGCGGCGGCCCTGCAGGTCCTGGTGGGCGCGGGCGGCGTCGGCGAGCGGGTACGTCGCGCCGATCCGGAGCCGGAGCCGGCCGGCGGCGAGCCAGCCGAAGAGGTCGCGCGCCCGCCACTCGTACTCGTCGCGCGTGCGCGTGTACTGCGAGAGCGCCGGCCGGGTGACGTAGAGGCCGCCCTTCGCGTTCAGCACCTGCAGGTCGAGCGGCGCCACCGGCCCGCTGGCGCCGCCGAAGAGCACCATCAGACCGCGGACGCGGAGGGCGTCGAGGCCCTTCAGGAAGGTGTCCTTGCCGACGCCGTCGTAGACGACGTGGACGCCCTCGCCGCCGGTGAGCCGCCGCGCCGCCGCCGCGAAGTCCTCCCTGGTGTAGAGGATCACCTCGTCGGCGCCGGCCTCCTTCGCGAGCGCCGCCTTCTCCTCGGACGAGGTCGTGCCGAGGACGCGCGCGCCGCGGAGCTTCGCGAGCTGGCACAGGAGCAGCCCGACGCCGCCGGCCGCCGCGTGCACGAGGCAGGTCTCGCCGGCGCGGAGCTCGTGGGTCGAGTGGCTGAGGTAGTGCGCGGTCATGCCCTGGAGCATCACCGCCGCGGCCTGCTCGGCGGAGACGCCGTCGGGCACCTCGACCAGCTTCTCCGACGGGATCGCCGCGTGGGTCGCGTACGACCCCGCGTGGTCCTTCCACGCCACGCGCTGGCCGACGCGCACCGCGGCGCCGTCGCCGGCGGCCTCCACCGTCCCCGCGCCCTCGAGGCCGAGCGCCGCCGGGAGCGGCCGCGGGTAGAGGCCGCTCCGCTGGTACGTGTCGATGTAGTTCACGCCGGCGGCCTCGATCCGCACCAGCGCCTCGCCCGGGCCGGGCGACGGCGTGGGTCGCTCGACGAGCCGCATCGCCTCGGGTCCACCGAACGCCTCGATCTCGATCCGCTTCATGGCGCGCAGCCTACACGTCCCGACGGCTGCAAATTCTGAAGCCCCCCTTGCGAGCCGGACGGAGCGTGGTACTTCGAGAGCATCCGACAACCGGTGCCGGTCTCCCGGTGCCCTTCGATGGGCCCGTGCGTGGGCGCGTCTTTTCGCGTCGGCGCCGGGTCCTTGGGGCTCACATGCCGTCTGGACGTCTCCGCCGCGCGCCCGCGGTCGCGGTCGCCGCCGTCGCGCTCGCCGCGTGCGGCAGCACCACCCCGGTGCAGCGCACCCAGAAGATCACCGTGGAGACCGACCCGCCGGGCGCCGAGGTGGTGGCCCTCGACGGCGGCGTGGAGCGAAAGCTCGGGACGGCGCCGGTCACCTTCGAGGAGCCGTACGTCGCCGAGCGCTTCGAGTCCACGGGCGCCTGCTGGCTCACGCCGGTCGCCGGCTTCGGCCTGCTCGGAGGCGGGGGCTACCTCCTCGTCGATACCCTCACCGGCTCGGGCGACCCGTCCGTCGGGCCGATCGTCGGGATCTCGCTGCTCATGTCCGCCGGCATCGCCCTGGCGATGCCGGCCGGGCTCCTCCGCTGCGCGAGCGAGTCGAGCCGCGACGGCGAGGAGAAGCCGCTCCCGCGGACGGCCGCCCTCGAGCTCGAGGCCCGCGCGCCCGGCCTCGCGCCGCAGCGCCTCCGCTTCCCGGAGCCGGGCGGCCCGAAGTCGCTGGCGTTCGCGCTGTCCACGCCGGCCGGAGCCGGCACCATGTCCGGCATCGGCGCGCACC
>CAZDGH010000154.1:0-12327 GCA_964504805.1 uncultured Myxococcales bacterium
GCCTCGCCGCCGTGCGCGCCCGAGGCGCTCGCCGCCGCGGCCGACGCCGACGCGCGACTCCGCGCAGAGGGCACCTGCGCGGAGGCCGACCTCGCCGCGCTCCGCACCGCCGTCGACGCCCTCGCCGCCTGCGGAGGCGCCGCGCCCGCGCCCGCGCGCTGGCGCTTCCCGATCGAGGGCCTCGCGCCGAAGGCGTCCGTCGGCGGCAAGGAAGGCGACGGCTACCGCGCCGCGAAGCCGAGGGCGTGCTTCGCCGCGAAGGACCCGGGCCACCCCGCCCACGATCTCTTCGTCGCCGATCCCGACCAGGACGCCCGCGACGCGGCCGGCGCGCCGTTCCCCGCCGTCGCCGTCGAGGACGGGCTGGTGCTGGTCGCGCGGCGTGGCTGGGCCCCCGGCGACCCGGGCAGGGGCGGCAACTACGTCATGCTCTGGCTGCCGTCGCGCCGCGCGGTCGCCTACTACGCGCACCTCGACGCGGTGGAGGTGGAGCCCGGCCAGCGCCTCGCCCGCGGCGCGCGGCTCGGCACCGTGGGCCGCACCGGCCTGAACGCGTTCCCGCCGCGCTCGCCGACGCACGTGCACTTCGGGCTCTTCGACGATCGAACCTTCCGCCCGCTCGATCCGTACGCCCGCCTCCGCGAGGCGGAGCCCTCCGCCGGGAGGCCTTGACAGGAAGCGCTCACGCGCTTAATGGTTCGACCCTTCGAACGGTTCGGACCTTGCGCGCGATGACCGACATCAAGACCGTGGCCCTCGGCGAGCGCATCCAGGCGCTCCTCGTGGCGATCTCCCAGCGCTCCGCCAGCGACTCGCTGCGGCTGCTGGTGGCCTCCGGCCTCACCATGCCGCAGCTCGTCGCCCTGCACGTGCTGGTGCAGCACGGCGACCACACCGTCTCGGGCCTGGCGGAGCGGCTCAAGCTCTCCCGGGCGGCGACGAGCCACCTGGTGGAGCGCCTCGTCGGCCTGGGGCACGTCCGCAGGACCGAGGACGAGAAAGATCGGCGGCAGAAGCACGTGGCCATTACCACCGGCGGCCGCAAGCTGGTGACCCGCCTCGCCCAGGCGCGGGTGGGCGAGGTGGGGAAGGCGCTCGAGCGCATCTCGCCCGAGAGCCGGGCGCGCCTCGCCGCCGCCATCGACGCAGTGATCGCGGAGCTCGGAGGAGACACGTGAGCGCAATCGTGGAGCTGAAGGAAGTCGAGAAGGACTACCCGCTCGGCAAGCTGACGGTGCGGGCGCTGCAGGGCGTCGACCTCACCATCGACCGCGGCGAGTTCACGACCATCGCCGGGCCGTCGGGCTCCGGCAAGACCACGCTCCTGAACCTGATCGGCTGCGTGGACGTCGCCACCCGCGGCACGGTCTCCGTCGACGGCCAGGTGACCAGCACGCTCTCGGAGCGCGCGCTCACCGACCTCCGGCTCCGGAAGCTCGGCTTCATCTTCCAGAGCTTCAACCTCGTCGCCGTGCTCGACGTCTTCCAGAACGTCGAGTTCCCGCTGCTGCTCCAGGGCGGGATGTCGAAGGGCGAGCGGCAGAAGCGGGTGGAGGAGGTCGTGGCCCGGGTCGGCCTCGAGAAGCAGCTGCGGCAGCGGCCCAACGAGCTCTCCGGCGGCCAGCGGCAGCGCGTCGCCATCGCCCGCGCGCTGGTGACCAAGCCGCGGATCGTCCTCGCCGACGAGCCCACCGCGAACCTCGACTCGGCCACCGGCCAGCAGATCATCGACCTGATGAAGGAGATGAACCGCGTGGAGCAGACCACGTTCATCTTCTCCACCCACGACCACAACGTGATGGCCCACGCCGACCGGATCGTGAAGATCCAGGACGGCAAGATCGTGGACCCCGGCGCCCGCAGGAACGGGGCGACGGCGGCGGCGCCCGCCGCGGCTGCCGAGGCGCGCTAGGCCATGGGCACCCTGCCGCTGCTCACCCGGGTCGCGTTCCGGAACCTGTTCCGGCACCGGGTGAAGAGCCTGATCGTCGGCGCCATCATGGCGTTCGGCACCTTCCTCATCCTCTTCGGCTTCGCCCACGTGAGCTCCATCCAGGCCGCGATGGAGGAGAGCGTCACCAGCTCGGTCGCCGGGCACCTGCAGGTCTACTCGGCGAACGCCAAGGACGAGCTCGCCATCTTCGGCGGCATGTCGATGAGCCGCCCCGACATCGGCCACATCGCCGACTTCGCCAAGCTCGACCAGGCGATCTCGGACGTCCCGAACGTGAAGGAGGTCGTGCCGATGGGCATCGACATGGCCTTCGCGAACTCGAGCTCCGACCTCGACCGGAACCTCGCCGAGCTCCGCGCGGCGGTGAACGCCAGGGACCCGGTCGGCATCCACGCGGGCAAGGCGCTCATCCTCCAGCACGTGCAGCTCCTCGCCGAGGAGGCGAAGCACGCCGGCGAGCTCTCCGCCGACACCGAGCGCGTCGCGACCGAGCAGAAGGACCTGGCGCGGGCGACCTCCGACGCGTTCTGGGGCACGGAGTTCGAGCAGGACCCGCTCGCCGCCCTCGAGTTCCTCGAGAACCGGATCGCCCCGATCGCCGGCGAGGGCAAGCAGCTCTGGGTGAGCTACGTCGGCACCGACCTCGACCTCTTCCGGAAGACCTTCGACCGGTTCGAGATCGTCCAGGGCGAGATGGTCCCGGAGGGCAAGCGCGGGATCCTCCTCAACCAGAAGTTCATGGAGGACTGGGTCAAGCACCTCACCGCCCGCGAGCTCGACAAGATCAAGAAGGCCCGCGAGTCGGGGAAGACGATCGCGGGCGACACCGCGCTGGCGCAGCAGGTGGCCCGGAACAGCCGGCAGTACCGGCCCATCATGTTCCAGCTCGATCCCACCGAGGCCGCCGCGGTGGAGGCCGAGCTGCGCAAGGACCTGCCCGAGGTGAAGGGCGGCCTGGCCGAGCTGCTCCAGGCGTTCCTCTCCGTCACCGACGAGAACTTCGACGCCCGCTACGCCCGCTTCTACGAGGTGATCGCGCCGCGGATCCGCCTCTACGAGGTGAGCGTCGGCGACATCCTCACCATGCAGGGCTGGACCAGGTCCGGCTACCAGAAGAGCGTCAACCTCAAGATCTACGGCACCTTCAAGTTCAAGGGCGTCGAGGGCTCGGAGCTCGCCGGCGCGCTGAACCTCATCGACCTCGCCTCGTTCCGCGAGCTCCTCGGCCTGATGACGGCCGACAAGAAGAAGGAGCTCGACGCCATCAAGCAGCGCGTCGGCGTCGCCGAGGTGAAGCGCGAGGACGCCGAGGCGGCGCTCTTCGGCGACGGCGGCGAGATCGCGGTGGCGGCCACGAGCGGCCAGGTGATCGACGAGGTGGGCAGCCTCGCCGGCGGGCCGTCGTGGGACCTGCCGGTCACCAGGGCGGACCGCGAGGGCGGCGCGATCCTGAACGCCGCCATCATCCTCGACGACCCGTCGCAGGTGTGGCAGACGCGCGCCGCGGTGGAGGAGGCGGCGAAGGCGGCCGGCATCGAGCTCAAGGTGGTGAACTGGCAGCAGGCCGCGGGCTTCGTCGGCCAGTTCATCTTCGTGGTCCAGCTGGTGCTGTTCGTGGCGATCCTCATCATCACCATCGTCGCCCTGGTGATCATCAACAACACCATGCTGACCGCGACGCTGGAGCGCACCGGCGAGATCGGCACCATGCGCGCCATCGGCGCCCAGCGCCGGTTCGTGCTGGCGATGTTCGTGCTCGAGAGCATGGGCCTCGGCCTGCTCGCCGGGATCGTCGGCGCGGTCGTCGGCGGCGCGGCGGTGGCCTGGCTCGGCTCGACCGGCGTCCCGGCCACGAGCGACTTCACCCTGTTCCTCTTCGGCGGACCGCGGCTCTACCCGCACGCGGGCGCCGGCCACTACGTCGCCGCCATCGTGGCCACGATCCTCGTGGGCCTCGTCTCGGCGATCTACCCGGCCCGGCTGGCCACGCGCGTCCAGCCGATCGAGGCCATGCGGGCGGAGGACTGACCATGGGTCTCCTCGGAACCGTCGCCTTCCGGAACCTGGTGCAGGGCGGGAAGCGCACGCTGCTCCTCGGCACCGCCATCGCCCTGGTCACCAGCTTCCTGGTGGTGCTGCTCGCGCTCTCGAACGGGCTCACCGACCGGCTGATCTCCACCGCCACCACCCTCGGCACCGGCCACGTCAACGTCGCCGGCTTCTTCAAGGTCCGCGCCGGCGACGCCGCGCCGCTCGTCACCGGCGCGCCCGCGGTGCGGGAGCTGGTCGAGAAGAGCGTGCCGAACGTCGACTTCGTCATCGACCGGCAGCGCGGCTGGGCCAAGGTCATCGCCGAGACCGGCGAGACGATGCAGGCCGGCCTCGTCGGCGTCGACCTCGCCCAGGAGCCGAAGCTGCTCGGCCTGCTCGAGCCGGCGCCGCTCTCCGAGTACGTGAAGGACGGCGGCCCGGAGACGAAGGGCTCCCTCGCCGATCTCTCCAAGCCGGGCAGCGCGGTGATCTTCTCGAGCCAGGCGAAGCGCCTCGGCGTCGGCGTCGGCGACCCGCTCACCATCACCACCCAGACGATGCGCGGCGCCTCGAACACCATCGAGGTCACCGTCGCCGGCGTCGCCCGCGACCTCGGGCTGATGAGCCAGTGGAACGTCTTCGTCCACGAGCAGACCATCCTCGACGTCTACCGGCTGCGCCCCGACACCACCGGCGCGGTGATGGTCTACCTGAAGGACATCCGGCAGGCCGACGCGACCATGGGCCACCTGCGCAAGGTGCTCGCCGACGCCGGCTACCGGATCATGGACCACCAGGGCCAGCCGTTCTGGATGAAGTTCGAGACGGTGGCCGGCGAGGACTGGACCGGCCAGAAGCTCGACCTGACGGTCTGGAACGACGAGGTCTCGTTCTTCTCGTACATCATCGACGGCTTCAACTTCCTCTCGGTCTCGCTGGTGGCGATCCTGCTCGTCATCGTCGGCATCGGGATCATGAACGCCATGTGGATGGCGGTGCGAGAGCGCACCAAGGAGATCGGCACGCTGCGCGCGATCGGGATGTCGCGGGGCCGGATCCTGGTGATGTTCCTCCTCGAGTCGATCGTGCTCGGCGTCCTCGCCACCTCGGCCGGCGCGCTGCTCGGCGGCGCCTTCGCCCTCGGGATCGACGCCGCGGAGATCGTGGTGCCGATCGAGGCGTTCCGCTTCATCCTCATGGGCGACACCATCCACCTCGCGCCGACGCCGGCGCAGCTCGTCGGCTCGGTGGTCGCGCTCACCTTCATCACCACCGTCTCGGCGTTCTGGCCGGCGCTCCGCGCCTCGAAGCTCCGCCCGGTCACCGCCATGCAGCACGTCAAGTGAGGCCCTCGATGCGTACCAGGACGCTGCAGCTCCTCGCCCTCCTCGCGCTCGCGACCGCCGCCACCCCCGCGGCCGCGCTCTCGAAGGACGAGATGGTGAAGATCCTCGCCGAGCTCGACGACCGGCAGCGGAACAGCGGCGACTACAAGGCGCTCGCGTACATCGAGCGCAAGGAGAAGAACCAGAACGACCTCGTCTACGAGGCGGTCGTCTACCGCCGCGACGAGGACGACAAGCTGATGATCCTCTTCCTCAAGCCGAAGTCCGAGGCGGGGAAGGGCTACCTGCGCATCGACAAGAACCTGTGGATGTACGACCCCACCGTCGGCAAGTGGGAGCGCCGCACCGAGCGCGAGCGGATCGGCGGCACCGACTCGCGGCGCGCGGACTTCGACGAGTCGCGCCTCGCCATCGAGTACGACCCGACCTACGTCGGCGAGGAGAAGCTCGGGAAGTTCGCCGTGCACCACCTCGAGCTGAAGGCGAAGCAGGGCGTCGACGTGGCGTACCCGGTCCTCCACCTCTGGGTGGACAAGGAGACCACCAACATCCTCAAGCGGCAGGAGCTCGCGCTCTCCGGCAAGCTGATGCGCACGAGCTACTACCCGAAGTGGGAGAAGCTCTTCAGCCCGTCGAAGAAGGCCGAGGTCTACTACCCGAAGGAGATCCGGATCTTCGACGAGGTGGAGAAGGGCAACAACACCGTGGTGCTGCTCCAGAGCGTCGACCTGAACCCGCTCCAGGCCAACATCTTCACCAAGGCCTGGCTGGAGTCGAAGAGTCGATGAGCCCGTACCTGCTCCTCCTCGCGCTCGCGGCCCAGCCGTCCGAGGCCGCGCGCGAGGAGGAGATGTTCGGCGCCGAGGCGCCGGCGGCGCCTGCGAAGCCGGCGCCGGCGGAGGGCTCGTCGCGGGACGCGGAGATCTTCGGCCCCGCCGAGGGCTCGCCGGCGCAGGTGTCGCCGAGCCAGCCCGCCGACTCGATCTCGCCGACCGAGCCGAGCTCGCCGTCGCCCACCGCCGCGCCGGCGGGGCGCGACGGCGAGGTGCTCGAGGGCGAGGGCCGCACCGACGCCGAGGCCCGGGCGCGGCTCGACGAGGCCTACGACAGCCTCGCCATCGGCGGCCTGCTCTACCTGCGCGCCGAGTACGCGGCGCTCGAGCGCGGGGCGCCGGAGACCTTCGCGCTCTCCACGCCGAACCTCCTCGACCTCTACCTCGACGCGCGGCCGTCGGACCGGGTGCGCGCGTACGTCCGCACCCGCGCCTACTACGACCCGACGATCGAGGAAGGCAGCCTCGACGCCTTCGGCCGGGAGCGCGAGCGCACCCGGATCCTGCTCGACCAGCTCTGGGTGAAGACCGACGTCCTCGAGACCGTGTACGTCACCGCCGGCCAGCAGCGGATCAAGTGGGGCACCGGCCGCTTCTGGAACCCGACCGACTTCGCCAACCAGGCGCGGCTCGATCCGCTGGCGGTGCTCGACGAGCGCACCGGCGTGCCGCTGCTCAAGCTGCACGTGCCGGTGGAGTCGCTCGGCTGGAACTTCTACGCCCTCGGCCTGTTCGAGGACGCGACCGCGCCGAACCAGGTCGGCGGCGCGGCGCGGGCGGAGATCGTCGTCGGCGAGCTGGAGACCTCGCTGTCGGCGGCGCTGCGCAAGGACAACCCGGTGCGCCTCGGCGCCGACGTCTCGTTCGCGCTGTGGGACTTCGACGTCCGCGGCGAGGTCGCGGTGCAGCACGGCGTCACCAAGCCGTTCTTCCGCGGCGAGGCCGACCCGACGCTGCTGACGCCGCCGGAGGCGTACTCCCGCGAGAACGACTGGATCCCGCAGGCGGTCGTCGGCCTCGAGCTGCCGATCCTCTACTCGGACCAGGACTCGGTGATCGTCGGCGCGGAGTACTTCTTCAACGACGCCGGCTACGCCTCCGCCGACATGTACCCGTGGCTCATCCTCGGCCGGCCGGTGCCGCTCGAGGCCGAGTCGTTCGACCTGGCGGAGATCGAGGCCAAGGCGCAGCCGCTCTTCGAGCCGCTCTACAACGGCCGCCACTACGGCGCCGCGTACGTGCTGCTCCAGGCGCCGGGCACCTGGGACGACACCACCTTCGTGCTCTCCACGATCGGCAACCTCTCCGATCGCTCGTTCCTGACGCGCCTCGACTACCGGGTGCTCTTCCTGCAGTACCTGCGCTTCGACGCCCACGTGGCGGCGCACTACGGCGAGAACGGCGAGCTCTACTACGGGCTCGACGTCCCGCCGGTGCCCGGGGCGCCGGCGCCGTTCGACGAGGGCTTCTCCACGGCGCCGCCGTTCCTCGACCTGGGCGTCGGCCTCGCCATGGATCTGTAGCGCGCCCGGCCGCCCGCGCCGCGGGCGCCTGCTCCCCGCCATGCCTCGAGCCGCGGACGTGGCCACCCTCCCACTCGGAGGTGGCCATGGACCGCGACACCAAGCGACCTGCCCGCGGACCGGGACCGCTCCCCGGCAGCGCCGGGCGCGCGCCTCCCGCGAGCCCCGGCTTCGACGAGTCCGACGAGGAGGTGCGCCTCCACGTCGAGGGCCCGGAGGGCGCCGACTCGCTCGGCCGCGAGAGCGCGCAGGAGGAGCAGCTCCGGCAGTACGAGGAGGAGACCGAGCGCCAGTCGTCGGAGGCGGAGCCGACGCGGATCGGAGGCAAGTCGAGATGAGCGACGAGAGCCGGATGGGGCGGACGTCCGAGCAGGAGGCGGCGGCCGATCAGAAGCAGCGGAAGCTTCCGGGCACCGACTTCTGGGAGGAGGAGCACGACGAGGCCCGCAAGCGCGAGGGCGCCGGCGCGCTCGGCGTCGAGGAGCACGGCCACGCCTCCGAGGCCGAGATGGGCGAGCCCGAGGCCGTGGCGCAGGCGATCGGCCAGGAGGAGCCGGACCGGACGATCGAGGAGCAGGATCGCCGCGCGGGGCTCGCGCAGGAGTGACGGCCGTCGTATGACGGCGCCATGGCGGAGACGCTCCGGGCGGCCCTGCGCGGCAAGCGCGTGGGCGTCGTCCTCTCGGCGGGGTACTTCGGCTTCTTCGGTCACGCGGGCTTCCTCGCCGCGCTCGACGCCGCGGGGATCGTGCCTTCCGCGTGGGCCGGCACGAGCGCCGGCGCGCTGGTCGCGGCGATGGCCGCCGCGGGCCTCGACGCCGCCGCGATCGGGCGGCTGCTGGTCGAGGTGAAGAAGGAGCAGTTCTGGGACCCGGCGCCGATCGCCTCGCTCCTCGACGCCGCCCGCGGCCGCGGGATCACCGGCCTGCTCGCCGGGGCGCGCTTCCGGAAGCTGCTCGAGGACAAGCTCCCGGTCCGCACCTTCGAGGAGCTCCGCACCCCGCTGGTGATCGTCACCGCCGACGTCAGCGCGGCGTCGCCGCGCGTCCACGTCGAGGGACCGCTCTCGGTGGCGGTGCACGCCTCGTGCGCGTACCCGGGGCTGTTTCGCACCGTGCCGGTCGACGGCGCGCAGCTCTGGGACGGCGGCCTCGTCGACAAGGCGCCGCTGGTGGCGCTCGCCGAGCGCGTGCCTCTCGACGCGCTGCTCGTCCACTACCTGCCGAGCGAGAGCCGCGCGGCGCCGCCGCCGAAGCGGCCGCACGGCTACCTCTCGGCGATGGCGCAGGCGCTCGGCGCCGTGCGCCACGAGCACTACCTGCTCCAGGCGCGGCTGCTCGAGGCGCGGGGCACGCCGGTGTACGAGCTCTCGCCGGAGCTGCCGAAGGTGGAGCCGAAGCGGCTCGCCGCCGGCAAGGACGCCCTCGCCCGGGCCGCGGCCCACGCGGCGGCGGCGCTCGCCGGCCCGGCGGCGGCGGCACGCCCGCACCGGAGCGGCGCGTGACCACGCCCGACCCGCGGCACGTCCGCTCGCTGCTGCTGCTGGACGCCTCGAACGTGATGCGGCGGCTCGGCGAGCGCCAGGAGCAGATGCTCGCGCACTTCTCGCGGCTCCGGGATCGCGACGCGCTCCTGCTCCCGCTCTCGTCGTGGGGCGAGACCGCGCGCTTCGCCGACCTCGTCTGCCTGTCGGTGCGCGAGCAGGCGGCGGTGAGCCGCTTCTACGAGCGTCTCGGCGAGCTGCGCTGGTACTTCCGCTACACCGACGACATGCCCGGCACCGCCCAGGCCGTGCTCCGGGTGCACCTCAAGACCCTCGGCGAGGCGCACGCTTCGCTGGTGAAGGAGCTCGAGGCGCCGGCGCGGCGGGCGCGGCCCCGCGACGCCCAGGGGCGTCCCCCGCGGGGCGGCGTCAAGCGGCGGCGCAGGCCCTAGCTTCCGCCGCCCATGGACATGCTCTTCGTGATGGACCCGCCCGAGCAGGTCCATCCCGGCACCGACTCGACCTACGCGCTCATCCGCGCCGCCGCCGCGCGCGGCCACGTGCCTTGGGTGGCGACGCCGGAGACGGTCGGCCTCGAGGGCGGCACGCCGGTGGCGCTGGCGTTCCCGGTGGAGATCCCCGGGCCCGACGCGCCGCTCGCCCCGCGAGGGAGGGCGCGGCGCCTCCCGGTCGAGGCGTTCCCGGTGACGTGGCTGAGGCCCGATCCGCCCCTCGACGTGCCGTACCTCGAGCTGACCTGGATCCTCGACCACGTGGACCGCGGTCGCGCCCTGATCGTGAACGACCCGGCCGGCGTGCGCTCCACCAACGAGAAGCTCTGGGCGCTGCGCTTCCCGGAGCTGTGCCCGCCGACGCTCGTCACCGCCGACGTCGCCCGGCTCCGCGCCTTCGTGGAGCAGGCGGGCGAGGTGGTGCTGAAGCCGATCGAGACCGCCGGCGGCGACGGCGTGCTCTTCGCCGGCAGGAAGATGCGCGGCCTCGCGGCGCTGCTCGAGTCGGCGACGCGCGACGGCCGCTGCCTCGCCCAGACGTACCTTCCGGCGGCGGCCGGCGGCGACAAGCGGGTGCTCGTCCTCGACGGCCAGCCGCTCGGCGCGGTCCTGCGCGTGCACGCGAAGGGCGAGGAGCGCAACAACCTCCACCTCGGCGGCAGCGCGCACCGCGCCGAGCTCGACGCCGCCGACCGGCGGATCGTCCAGGCGATCGGCCCGTACCTGCGCGCGGCGGGGCTGCTCTTCGTCGGCATCGACGTCATCGACGGCAAGCTGATCGAGGTGAACGTCACCTCGCCCACCGGGCTGCAGGAGCTCGCCCGGCTCTCCGGGATCGACGGCGCCGACCGCGCCATCGCGCTCTGCGAGGCGCGGGCGCCGGCGGCGGCCGATGTCGGCGCCCCGCGGTAGGGTGCTCCTCCCTCGCGCGGCGTGCGGAGGGAGGAGGGCGGCGGCGTGGCGAAGCGGAAGACGGAGTTCGTGTGCCAGTCGTGCGGGCACCGGTCGATCAAGTGGCTCGGGCAGTGCCCGGCCTGCAAGGCGTGGAGCTCGCTGGTCGAGGAGATGGAGGCGCCGCCGCCGTCGGACCGCCCGGCGTGGGGCACCGGCGGCACCGGCGCGAGGCCGACGCCGCTCCCGGAGATCGCGGGCGAGGAGACGCACCGGGTCCTCACCGGGATCGCGGAGCTCGACCGCGTGCTCGGCGGCGGCGTGGTGCCGGGCGCGCTGACGTTGCTCGGCGGCGATCCCGGGATCGGCAAGAGCACCCTGCTCCTCGCCGCCCTCGACCGGCTCGCGCGCGGCGGCGGCGGCCGGCCGGCGCTCTACGTCTCCGGCGAGGAGTCGCTCCGGCAGACGCGGCTCCGGGCCGACCGCCTCGGCGTCGGCGCCGAGAAGCTGCTCGTCCTCGCCGAGACCGACGCCGAGCGGGTGCTCGCCGAGGCCGAGAAGCTGAAGCCCTGCGCCCTCGCCATCGACTCGATCCAGACCCTGTTCCTGCCCGAGCTCGGCAGCGCGCCGGGGTCGGTGTCGCAGGTGCGCGAGGTCGCCGGACGGCTGATGGCGTTCGCGAAGCGGAGCGAGACGCCCACGTTTCTCGTCGGCCACGTCACCAAGGACGGCGCCATCGCCGGGCCGCGGGTGCTCGAGCACATGGTCGACACCGTCCTCTACTTCGAGGGCGAGGCGAGCCACGCCTTCCGGGTGCTGCGGGCGCACAAGAACCGCTTCGGCTCCACCAACGAGATCGGCGTCTTCGAGATGAAGGGCTCGGGGCTCGAGGAGGTCGCCGATCCGTCGGCGCTGTTCCTCGCCGAGCGGCCCGCCGGGCAGCCGGGCTCGGTGGTCACCGCCACCGTCTCCGGGACGCGGCCGCTGCTGGTCGAGGTGCAGGCGCTGGTGGCGCCGACCTCGTACGGCACCGGGCAGCGCAAGAGCATCGGCGTCGACCCGAACCGCGTCGCGCTGCTCGCGGCGGTGCTCGAGAAGAAGGAGGGGATCTCCTTCGGGCCGTGCGACATCTTCGTCAACGTCGCCGGCGGCGTGGAGCTCACCGAGCCCGCCGCGGATCTGGCCGTGTGCGCGGCGCTGGTGTCGTCGCTCGTCGACCAGCCGGTGGATCCGTCGGCGGTGCTCTTCGGCGAGGTCGGCCTCGCCGGCGAGGTGCGGGCGGTGACCGCGCCGGAGCCGCGGCTCGCCGAGGCGCGAAAGATGGGCTTCGGCCTCGGCTACGTCCCGGCCGCGAACGCGAGGCGGCTCGAGAAGCCGGAGCTGCCGCTCGTGGGCGTGAAGGGGATCCGCGAGCTGCTCGAGGCGCTCTTCCCCGGCCTCGAGCAGGCCGCCGCGCCGCGGCAGCGACGCGTCGCCGGACGGAGCCCCGAGGCCTGACGTAGGCGCGTTCCCCACGGACAGCCTGTCCGCACCGCGCGGCCGGCCGGCGACGCGACTGTCGCCGTCGCGGCGCCGCGCCGCCGTCCAAGTGCGCGGATCCACGTGCGGCGACGCGACGGCACGGAGCTTGGATCTCTCCGAGGCCGGCACCTTCCGGGTCGAGCGCGGGAACAGCCCGCCGCCCCGGTCGTTGCCACCGTTGCCCGACGGAGACAGCCATGCCTGCCTTGGAAGATCCAAACGCCCTATTTTTA
>CAZDGH010000154.1:12337-12555 GCA_964504805.1 uncultured Myxococcales bacterium
GACGGAGACAGCCATGCGCCGCCTGCCCGCCCCCCCGACGCCGCCCGATCTGCCGCCGTGGACGGCGCGCGGCGGCGAGCCGCTCCCGGGACCGCCGGTATCCGGGCGATCGGGCCGGAGCGAGCTGCCGGCGCGGACGCTGCCGCTGTCGCTGCGGCTCTCGCTCCTCCGCGCGCGCCTCGCGCCCCGGGGCCGGCTCGGCGCGGTCGTCGACGCGG
>CAZDGH010000155.1:0-12541 GCA_964504805.1 uncultured Myxococcales bacterium
GAAGAGCGTCGCCCTCGACCTGCGGAGCGAGGACGGGAAGGCGGCGCTGCGCGCGCTCGCGGCGAAGGCCGACGTGCTCGTGGAGAGCTTCCGGCCGGGGGTGATGGAGAAGCTCGGCCTCGGCGCCGAGGCGCTCCTCGCGTCGTGCCCGCGGCTCGTCTACTGCTCGATCTCGGGGTTCGGGCAGACCGGGCCGGACCGGCTCCGGGCCGGTCACGACCTGGGCTACATGGCCCGCGCGGGCGCGCTCGGGTTCGCCGGCGAGGCGGGCGCGCCGGCGGAGGCGTGGCCCGGCGTGCAGGTCGCCGACGTCGGCGGCGGGAGCCTCGTCGCCGCGGTCGGCATCCTGGCGGCGCTCCGGGAGCGGGACCGCACCGGCAAGGGCCGGCACCTCGACGTCTCCATGGCCGAGGGCGCGCTGGCGTTCCTGCACATGCACCTCGCCGCGGCCGCCGCCGAGGGGCGCGGCCTCGGCCGCGGCCGCGAGGCGCTGAACGGCGGCTATCCCTGCTACGGCCTCTACCGCACCGGCGACGGCCGGCAGGTCGCCCTCGGCGCCCTGGAGCCGAAGTTCTGGACCTCTTTCTGCGCCGCCGCGGGACGCGACGACCTCTCGGACAAGGGCTACGACCGCGACGCGCGCCCGCTCGTCGAGGCTCTGTTCGCGTCGCGGCCGCTCGCCGCCTGGGTCGAGCTCGGCCGCGCGCACGACGTCTGCCTCGAGCCGGTGTGGGAGGGCGAGGAGGTGTGGTCGGATCCGCAGCACCTCGCCCGCGGCATGTTCGTCGAGGTGGCCGATCCGGCGCTCCCGGGCGGCGCGCTCCGGACCCTGCGGTCGCCGGTGCGGCTCGGCGAGCCGGCCTACGCCCCGGCGCCGGCCCTCGGCGCCCACACCCGCGAGGTGCTCGAGGCCGCCGGCGTCCCGGCGGAGCTGGTGGCGCGGCTCGCCCGGTAGGACGGCGGTCATGCGGCGGGACCGTGGCGGCCACGTGGCGTCGCCTGCTACGTTGCGGCCCTTCCGACCGGAGAGCCCGTATGCCGCGCCGCGCCCGCCGTACCCTCCTCCTCGCCGCCCTCGTGGCCGGCGCCTCCCTCGCCGGCGTGCGCTGCGCCTGCTCCGACGGGGCCGGGAGCGGCGGCGGCGATGGAGGCGGTGGGACCCAGCCGCCGCCGGAGCCGACCTGCGCCATCGACCTGACGCCGTACCTCGCCGCCGAGGGCGAGGGCGCCGCGGTCGCGCGCCGGATCGCCGACGACGCCGACCTCGTCGGCGGCCAGGCGTCGTCCGGCCGCGCCGGCGACTTCCTGCTCCGGAACGACAAGGTCCGGTTCGTGGTGCAGGGCTCGGACCGCTCGATCGGCGCGCAGCCGTACGGCGGCAACCTCATCGACGCCGACGTGGTGCGCCCCGACGGCGAGGCCGGCCAGGACGTGATGGGCGAGCTCGCGCCCTTCTACAACTTCGGCCGCACGCCCGACCCGGAGAACGAGGGCGACGTCTTCGTCTACCGCGACGGCTCGGACGGCGGCGCGGCGGTGGTCGTCGCCAACGGCCGCGACACGGTGAACGACTTCCTCTTCGTCAAGGGCCTCATCGGCCAGGTCGTCGCCGGCGCGCAGCTCTCGATCGACTCCGAGCGCGACCTGCCGCTGTCGATCTCGAACTACTACGTGCTGGTCCCGGGCTCGACCCGGGTCCGCTACGTGACCGCGCTGTGCAACACCGGCTCCGCGGCGGAGGTCGTCTCGATCGGCGACCTCGTCGACTCCGGCGGGAAGGTGCAGCAGTTCAACCCGCGCTCCAACGTGGGCGGCTTCGGCTACCAGTTCCTCCCCACCGACTTCCCGTTCATCGCCTGGATCGGCGAGGGCTCGGCCTACGCGCTGGTGCCGAAGGACGGCTCGCAGACGAACCAGGCGATCACCGTCTCCGGCGTCACCGGCACGCTCTTCGGCGGCGAGGACCTCTTCGACTTCCTCGGCGATCCGCCCGATCCGCGCGCGCCGTTCGCGGGCTCGGTGACGATCCCGGCCGGCGGCATGGTGAGCTACGAGCGGAGCGTCTACGTCGGCCGCACGCTCTCCGACCTCACCGACGCCATCTACGCCCGGCGCGGGCCGTCGGGCCGGATCTCCGGCACGGTGACCGCGGGCGGGCAGCCGGCCGCCGGCGCCCACGTGGCGGCGATGCCGCAGGGCGGGGCGCCGCGGCCGTTCGCCGACACCGTCTTCGTCACCGACGCCGAGGGCCGCTTCGAGGGCGTGCTGCCGGTCGGCGACTACAAGCTGTCCGCGGACCTGCCGGGCCGCCTCGGCCCCGAGGTGGACGCGACGATCGCCGAGGGCGGGGAGGCGACCGCCGACCTCACCGTGCCGCCGGCGGGCCTCCTGCGCGTCGAGATCGAGGACCTCGCCGGCAACCCGATGCCCGGCCGCGTCCACGTGCTCTGCGACCCGTGCTCGACGCCGCGCTCCACCGAGCTCAAGCACCGCGACGTGGTCTTCGACGAGTACGGCGACGGCGTGCTGGCGGTGCGGCACGTCGGCCTCGACGGCGTCGCCACCTTCGAGGTGCCGCAGGGCGACTACCAGGTGCTCGTCTCCCGCGGCCTCGAGTACGGCACCTTCCCGCCGGACTTCCACGTCACCCGGCAGGGCCAGGCGGTGACGGTGACCACCGGCGAGACCTCGACGGTGACGGCGCCGCTGGCGCGGGTGGTCGACACCGTGGGCTGGATCAGCGCCGACTTCCACGTCCACGCCATCAACTCCCCCGACTCGCCGGTGCCGAACCAGGAGCGGGTGGTGACGTTCCTCGGCGAGCAGGTCGAGGTGCTCGTCGGCACCGACCACGACTTCGTCACCGACTTCGCGCCGGTGATCGAGCAGCTCGGCGCCGGGCAGCACGTCGCCTCGGTGGTCGGCGACGAGATCACCACCTTCAACTTCGGCCACATCAACGCCTTCCCGCTCGAGGTCGACGCCGCCGCGCGGAACGGCGGCGCCATCGACTGGGCCGGCGGCCGCGGGGCGACGCTCCCGCCGGCGGAGCTGTTCGCGGCGGCCCGCGCCCGCGGCGCGCAGGTGGTGCAGCTCAACCACCCGCGCGGCGCCCTCGGCCACTTCGACGCCCTCAAGCTCGACACCGCCACCGGCGCGACCCACGCCGACCCGGTCTCGTTCCGCATCGCCGCCAACGGCGAGGACCCGGCGGTGGACTCGAAGCTCTTCTCCCACGAGTTCACCGCCATGGAGCTGCTCAACGGCTACGACCGCCGCGGCTTCGAGACCCTGCTCAACGACTGGTTCACCTTCATGTCGCGTGGCTTCGTGGTGACCGGCACCGCGGTCTCCGACACCCACACCTGGGTCTCCTCGACCGCGGGCTCGCCGCGGAGCTGGGTGAAGGTCGCCGACGACGCGCCGGCGTCGCTCGATCCGTCGGAGCTCGCCGCCTCGGTGAACGCCCACGCGGTGGTCGGCTCCACCGGCCCGTTCCTCTCCGTCACCGCCACCTCGGGCGCCTCGAGCGCCGGCATCGGCGAGACCCTCGCGACCGGCGGCGCCGGCAACGAGGTCGCGCTCCGGGTGGTGGTGCAGTCCCCGGCGTGGATCGAGTGGAACCGCGTCGAGGTGTTCTCGTACCGCGAGGGACGCGAGTCCACGAACGGCGCGGGCAACTCGTCGTTCCCCGACGACGGCGTGGCGACGCTCGCCGACGGCTCGCCCGCCCGCGTGGTGGTCGACCCGGCGGACGGGGCCCTGCTCGAGGACGGCGCCGAGGGCGGCGCGGCGCACCCGCGCCGGGTCCTCGACCACACCTTCACCTTCGCGCCGGAGGCCGACACCTTCTACGTGGTGGTGGTGCGCGCGCTCACCGACGCCGGCGAGCCCGAGGCCCGCTCGCTCTTCCCGATCGCGATGGCCGGCGGCAACGGCGCCATGGCGCTCGCCTTCGCGAACCCGGTCCTCGTCGACGTCGACGGGAACGGCTACGACGCCTTCCCGCTCCGCCGGCTCGGCCGCCCGGGGCGCCAGCCGCCGGCGAAGCCGCTCCTCGAGGTGAAGGGCAAGCCGACGCTCGAGCACCTGGAGCGCTTCCTGGAGCTGGTCGACGCCCACTGACGCGTACGGATCGGTTGCGCGGCGCGCGGCGCTGGGGCATTCGTTCCGCGTGCCGTCCCGGTACCGCATCCTCGCGCTGTCGGCCGAGCCGCTCTCGGTCCCGCTGGTCGAGCCGTTCGTGATCGCGACCGGCCGGATGGACGCGACGCGAGCCGCGGTGGTCGTGGCCCGCGTCCAGGACGTCGCCACCGGCCGCGAGGCCACCGGCCTCGGCGAGGCGGCGGCGCTCCCGCCGGTGACCGCCGAGGACCAGCCCGACCTGCTCGAGGCGCTCGCCGCGGCGGGGCCGCGCCTCGCCGGCGCGACCTTCGGGCGCTTCGACGGGCTCGCCGAGGCCCTCGACGCCGCGCTCCCGGGGAGGCCCGTCTCCCGCGCCGGCGCCGAGACGGCGATCCTCGACGCGGTGGCCCGGCTCGACGGCGTGCCGCTGCGCGCGCTCCTCGGCGGCGCGCGCGGCGCGGCGACGACGTCGCTCGAGACCGACATCACCATCCCGATCCACGAGCCCTCGCACATGGGCAGGCTCGCCGCGTCGTGGCGCGCGAAGGGCTTCCGCACCTTCAAGGTGAAGGTCGGCAAGGACCTCGACGCCGACCTCGCGGCGCTCGACGCCATCGCCCGGGCGGCCCCGGGCTGCCCGCTCCGGATCGACGCCAACGCCGGCTTCACCGCGGCCGAGGCGCTGCGGCTGCTCGACGAGGCGGCGCGGCACCGGCTCCCGGTCGAGTGCTTCGAGCAGCCGTGCGGCCGGGACGACCTCGCCGGGATGGCGGAGGTCGCCGCCGCCACCGAGGTGCCGGTCGTCGCCGACGAGTCGGTGCGCACGCTCGCCGAGCTGCGCGCGGTGATCGACGCCGGGGCTGCGGACGGCGTGAACCTGAAGCTCGCCAAGAGCGGCGGGCCGCTCGGCGCCTACGAGCTCGGCGCCGCGGCGCAGGCGGCGGGGCTCGCGATCATGTGCGGCGGGATGATCGAGACGCGGCTCGGGATGACCGCCGCGGCCCACGTGGCGGCGGCCCTCGGCGGCGTCGCCTACGTGGATCTCGACACCGCCTGGCTGCTCGCCTCGGACCCGTTCCGCGGCGGCTACGTGGCGGACGGACCGCGCTACACGCTCCCGGCGGCGCCGGGGCTCGGGGTCGAGCGATGACGGAGGCGAAGCAGGCGGCGGCGCAGCAGCTCTCCAGCGAGCACTGGGCGATCATCGTGGTGACCGGGCTGCTCGCCGCGTTCCTGCTCTCGTCGGCGCTCGGCGAGGGGAGCCGCGCCCGGAAGACGCCGGTGACGCGGAAGGCCGGCACCGTCCTCGACGTCTCGATCACCCTGGTGACGGCCGACGTCTCCGACCTCGCCTGCGCGTCCGACGCCGAGGTCGACGGCGCGCGCTGCGCCTTCGACTCGTCCGGCGCGGTCCGCGACGGCGTGCCGGCGCAGCCGGGCACCGACCCGGCCGTGCTCGCGCCCTACATGACGACCGACAACGTGCTCTTCCTCGTGCCCGGCCTGTTCGCCGAGCCGGCGGTGGCGAAGCGCCTCGCCGCGGAGCCGCCGAAGGGGAGCCGCGAGAGCCTGGAGCGGTTCGAGGCGAGCTGCCGGCTGAAGCTCGTCGGCAAGGTCGACGAGCTGGCGGTGCGGTGGGAGCCGGGGCAGTCGTTCTCGCCGCGGACCGCCGAGTGGGTCGGCCGCGTCTCCGGCTGCACCATCAAGAACTGACGACGAGGCCCGCGGCCTCGAGGTCGCCGAGGAGCCGCCGCGCCGCGTCCTTCGGGAGGCCGCGCGACGCCGCGGCGTCGACGAACGCCGCGGGCGGGAGCGGCCGCTCGAGCGACGCCACCGCCTCGCAGGCGACGCGCCCCGGCTCGGCCAGCCCGGGGCCGGCGGCGCCCGGCTCCACCAGCAGGTGCCGCGGCGCGTCCGGCCGGGGCGGCGGGAGCGGCGGCAGGCCGGGGCGGTCGTCGCAGAGCGCCGCCGCCGGCAGGAGCCCGATCTCGAACAGCCAGCGCTCGCAGGCGTTCACCACCTCGAGCACCGAGCCGTCGAACGTGCCGGCGCGCACGCCCGGGGCGCGGGCGACGGTGCCCGGCGGCGGCGCCGTTGCGGGCCGCTCGAGCTCGCGGCGGCTCCGGGCGAGCTCGAGCTCGAGGCGGATCACCTCGGGGATCTGCGGCGGGCCGGCGCCGAGGCCGGCGAGGTGCCGCGCGAACGCCTCGGCGAGCGAGCCGCGGTGCTGCACCGCCCCGTGGAACCCCTCGCCCTCGAAGAACGCCTCGAGCGAGGCGAGCCGCTTCGTGCCGGCGAGGGCCAGCGTGGTCGAGGCCGGGAACTCGGCGGCGAGGGTGCGGAGGAGCCTCGCGCGCCGGAGCGGGTCGACGGCGAAGGCCCGGCGATCGGTGCGGAGCAGCGCCTCGCGGAGCTCCGCCGGGACGCCGAGGGGGCCGAGCACCGCGTCGGGCTCGGCGAAGACGCGCGCCACGAACGAGGGATCGTGGTGCATCCGGACGACGACGCGGGCGAGGGCCTTGTGCGGCACGTCAGGCCTCCCGGGGGAAGAGCGCGCCGAGCCGGGCGAAGCCCTCGGCGACCTCGTCGGCGGCGTTGTGCTCGCACTCGTAGACGACGGCCTTCACGTTCTTCCCGCGGCGGAGCACGTGCTCGGCGATCGCCCAGGTGGCCGGCAGCGGCTCCGGCGAGTGGTCGTCCTCGTAGAAGCGGAAGCCGTGCGCCTCGCGCTCGACGCCGCCGGCGACGTGGAGCTCGACGACGCGCTCGAGCGGGAAGCCGTCGAGGCCGGCGAGCGGGTCGTTCCCGGTCATGCCCTGGTAGATGGCGAGGTGGGCGCAGTCGAGGAGGAAGCCCGAGCCGGCGCGGTCGACGACGCGGCCGTAGTAGTCGAGCAGGTGCATCGTCCCGACGAACGCCGACGAGGGCGGGTTCTCCGGGAGGACGAGGAAGCCGCTCTCGTCCTGCAGGTGGGCGATGGCGTCGGCCATCTCGTCGGCGGACGACGGGCAGAGGATCGGCGGGAGCAGCAGGCCGTGGCCGCGCTCCCGGAGGCCGAGGTGCCACAGTCCCGCGTCGCCGCAGAGCCAGCGGGCGCCGATCGACCGGGCGAGCTCCCCCGTGGCGGCGATCCAGCCCTCGTCGAGGTCCTCGCGCTCCTCGAGGTTCACGTCGAGGAAGTGGTACGTCGTCGGCAGGTCCGCCGAGACCCAGCGCCGCACGTGCTCGTCGAGCCCTCGCGCCACGTCGGTCCCGACCTCGAGGAAGTGCACGAGCCCCGGGAGCGCCTCGCGGAGGGCGAGGGCGTCGAGGCCGGGGCCGCGGCCGCCGCCGCCGTGCTCGCAGGAGATCCCGACGCCGAGGCGGGGGGAGCGCGCGACCTCTTCGAACCGGGTCATCGCCCGTACCGTAGCAGCGCGCGTCACCGCGGGTGAACGCCTCGCGGCGCCCCGACCTTTCGGCTATCGTCGGCGGCGATCCCACCACGAGACCAGGGAGGCGACACCGGTGTCGGAGCGAGCGTTCTTCCTGCCGGAGGCCAAGGCGCGGACCGCGGAGGCGATCCGCGCGGTCGAGGCCCAGACGTGCGCCGAGGTGGTGGTCGCGGTGCGCAAGTCGTCGCGGACCTACCGGCACACCGACTACCTGGTCGGCTTCCTCTTCGCCGTGTCCACGCTGCTCCTGCTGCTCTTCCTGCCGCAGGAGTTCCACCTGTACACCATCCCCGCCGACGTGCTCCTCGCCTTCGTCTCCGGCGCGGTGCTCTCGGCGAACGCCGCGCCGCTCCGGCGGGCGCTGACCTCGAAGGCGCTGCAGCGGGCCGCGGTCGAGGAGGCGGCGAAGGCGGCCTTCGTGGACCTCGGCGTCTCCCGCACCTCCGGCCGCCACGGGGTGCTCGTCTTCGCGAGCTTCCTCGAGCGCCGGGTGGTGGTGGTGCCGGACGTCGGGATCGACCAGGGGGCGATGGGCCCGGCGTGGCCCGCGGCCGTGCAGGCGCTCGAGGCCTCGGTGAAGGGGGCGCCGACCGTGGACCGGTTCCTCGAGGCGCTCGCCGGGCTCGGCCCCGTCCTCGGCAAGGCCCACGCCCGGCAGGCCGACGACGTCAACGAGCTCTCCGACGAGCTCGCGGCATGAGGGCCCTCGTCCGGAACGTCGCCCTCGCCCTCGCGCAGCGCCCCTGGCTCCTCCCCGCCGGCGTCGCCGTCGCCTGCGTGCTCTTCGCCGCCCTCGAGGCCGAGGCCCGGCCGGGCGGCGGTCACGGCTACTCCGGCGGCGGCAGGTCCGGCGGCGGCCGGTCGGGCGGCTTCTCGGGCGGGGGGTACTCCGGCGGCGGCGGCGGCTCGTCGAGCGGCGACGGCGACGCGCTCTTCTTCCTCATCTGGCTCTGCATCCGCCACCCGCAGATCGGCATCCCGCTGCTGGTGATCTTCGGGATCGTGGTGGCGGTGAAGAAGGTCCGCGCCCGCGGGCAGACCGAGTGGACCACCGCGCCCGCGCCGGCGCCGTACCGGCCGAGCCAGCCCCGGCGGCCGATCCAGCGGATCACCCCGCGCGGCCAGCTCGCGAAGATCCGGGCGTTCGACCCCGAGTTCTCGGTGGTCCTCTTCGAGGACTTCCTCTACGCGCTCTACGCCAAGGTCCACGAGGCCCGCGGGAGCGGCCAGCTCGAGCTGCTCGCGCCGTACCTCTCGCCGCTGGTCCGCGCCGAGCTCCAGCGCCGCACGCCCGGCCTCTCCGACGTCACCACCGTGATCGTCGGCGCGATGAAGGTCGTGCAGGTCCACGGCCTCGAGGGGCAGGGCGCGGCGCAGGTACAGGTCGAGTTCGAGGCGAACCTCACCGAGGTCGCGAACGGCAAGACCCAGGCGTACTGGCTCTCCGAGCGGTGGACGCTCTCGCGGCCGAAGTCGGCGCGCTCGCGGCCGCCGGACCGGGCCCGGGTGATCGGCTGCCCGTCGTGCGGCGCACCGCTCGACGCCATCCAGGGCAACACCTGCTCGTACTGCCAGAAGCAGGTCGACACCGGCGAGTTCGACTGGAAGGTCGAGGGCGCGCTCGAGACCCGGCGCGAGCCGCGGGGGCCGCAGCTCACCGGCCACGTCGAGGAGGTCGGCACCGACCTGCCCACCATCGTCGACCGCGAGGCCCGGGGCCGGCTCGGCGAGCTCTCCGCCCGGGATCCCTCGTTCACCTGGCCGGGCTTCGAGGGCCGCGTCGCGCTGGTGTTCGGCGAGCTCAACGCCGCCTGGACCGCCCGCGACTGGATGCGGGTCCGGCCCTTCGTCTCCGACGGCCTCTTCCAGACGCAGCTCTACTGGATGGAGACCTACGCCAAGGCGGGGCTGCGCAACGTGGTCGAGCAGCCGCGGATCACCTCGCTCGAGCTGGCGGCGGTGCAGAGCGACCGCTGGTTCGACGCCGTCACCGTCCGCGTCTACGCCCGGAGCCTCGACTACACCGTGGCCGACGCCGATCCGTCGAAGCCGCTCTCCGGCTCGAAGACGAGGCCGCGGGCGTACTCGGAGTACTGGACGTTCCTGCGCGCGGTGGGGCGGCAGGGCCCGGCGCGGACCGACAAGGCGTGCCCGAACTGCGGCGCCGCGCTCAAGGTCGGGATGGCGGGGTCGTGCGAGTACTGCGGCGCCAAGGTCACCACCGGCGAGTTCGACTGGGTGCTCTCGCGGATCGAGCAGGACGAGGAGTACGCGGGCTGACCGCGTAGCGCGCCATCCGCTCGCGCACGCCCGCCGATCTCGCCGGCCGCTGCCCGGCGTGCTGGATGCGCCAGCACCTCTGCCTCTGCGCCGAGGTGCCGCGGGTGGAGACGCGGACCCGCTTCCTGGTGGTGCGCCACGAGCGCGAGGCGTGGCGCTCGTCGAACTCGGCCCGGGTCGCGGCGCTGGCGCTGCCGCGGCTGTCGATCGTGCCGTACGGCGGCCGCGACACGCCGCTCGACGAGGCGCGCTTCCGCGCCGCGGGCACGTGGCTGCTCTTCCCCGGCTCTCCTCCGCCGCCGCCGGGGACGCCGCCGCCCGAGACGCTGGTCGTCGTCGACGGCAGCTACCGGCAGGCGCGCCGGATCGTCCACCACGTGGAGTCGATCCGGGGCCTGCCGCGGCTGTCGCTCCCCGGCCCGCCGCCGGAGGCGCCGCGGGCGCGGCAGCCGCCGACGAAGGACGGGATGGGCACCCTCGAGGCCATCGCCGCCGCGGTGCGGCTCCTCGAGGGGCCCGAGGTGTCGGCGCCGCTCGAGCGCCTCCTCGCGAAGCAGGTGCAGGGCGTGCTCCGCGGCCGGCGGGAGACGCCGCCGGTCGTGTAGGATCGCGCCCACACCCGCCGCCGGAGGTCCCGTGGTCGAGCTCCCGCTCCTCGGATCCGTCGAGCTCTCCGCGTGGCACCTGCTCGGCGCCGTCGCGGCGCTCGCGATCGGCGCGCTCCTCGCCTACGACCTCCTCCAGCGGAAGCGCGCCATCCTCCGCAACTTCCCGCTCCTCGGGCACATGCGGTACCTGCTGATCGAGATCGGGCCGGAGATCCGGCAGTACCTGGTGGCGCACAACCGCGAGGAGCAGCCGTTCAACCGCAGCGAGCGCGAGTGGATCTACGCCTCGGCGGATCGCGAGAACAACTACTTCGGGTTCGGCACCGACGATCAGATCTACGGAACGGGCTACCCGATCATCAAGCACGCGGTGATCCCGCACGGCGACGAGGCGTTCACCGGGTCGAAGCACGACAAGACGGTGCAGATCCCCTGCGCCAAGGTGGTGGGCCTCGCCCACGGCCGCGCGAAGGCCTGGCGGCCGCCCTCGGTGATCAACGTCTCGGCGATGAGCTTCGGCTCGCTCGGCAAGAACGCGATCTCGGCGCTGAACCTCGGGGCGAAGGCGGCGGGCTGCTTCCACAACACCGGCGAGGGCGGCGTCTCGCCGTTCCATCTCCTCGGGGCCGACGTGGTCTGGCAGATCGGCACCGGCTACTTCGGCTGCCGCGCGCCCGACGGGACGTTCTCGCTCGAGCGCCTCGCCGAGACCGTGGCGAAGCACCCGCAGATCCGGATGATCGAGGTGAAGCTCAGCCAGGGCGCGAAGCCCGGCAAGGGCGGGGTGCTGCCCGGCCGCAAGGTGACGCCCGAGATCGCCGCGATCCGCGGCGTCGAGCCGGGGAAGGACTGCATCAGCCCGAACGGCCACTCCGCCTTCAAGGACCCGCAGGGCCTCGTCGACTTCGTGGAGCGGATCGCCGGCGCCACCGGGCTCCCGGTCGGCATCAAGACCGCGGTCGGGCACCTCGACTTCTTCTACGAGCTCGCCGACATCATGCGGCGCACCGGGAAGGGCCCCGACTTCGTCACCGTCGACGGCGGCGAGGGCGGCACCGGCGCGGCGCCGCTCACCTTCGCCGATCACGTCTCGCTGCCGTTCAAGCTCGGCTTCAGCCGCGTCTACGAGATCTTCCTCGCCGCCGGCCTCGCCGACGACCTGGTCTGGATCGGCTCGGGCAAGCTCGGCTTCCCCGACCGCGCCGTGGTGGCGATGGCGCTCGGCGCCGACCTCGTCAACGTGGCGCGCGAGACGATGCTCTCCATCGGCTGCATCCAGGCGCAGAAGTGCCACACCGGCTCCTGCCCGGCCGGCGTCGCCACCCAGTCGTGGTGGCTCCAGCGCGGGATGGTCCCGGAGGTCGGGGCCAGGCGCTGCCAGGGCTACCTCGAGTCGTTCCGCAACGAGCTGCTCGCGGTGACCCACGCCTCGGGCTACGCGCACCCCGGGCAGTTCACGGCCCACGACGTCGAGCTCTCGGCGGGGCCGGGGATCTTCAAGACGCTCTACGAGCTGTTCGGCTACGACACCAAGCAGTACGCCCCCGACATGGCGCCCACCCACAAGGTCCCGGACGGCGTCCGCGCGCAGCGGGTGATCGCGGTGGCGCAGTCGCTCGAGAACCGGGCGGTGCTGCCGGTGCTGCAGGAGGGCGGGCAGGCGCCCGAGCCCGAGCGGGAGGAGCGCTGACGGACTCGGCGGCTACCGGCGTCGCCGCGCCTTCGGGAGCTCCGGGGGCGGCGGCTCCTGCGGCGGGTGGAGGCGGATGAGGTCCTGCCGCTCCGCGGCGTAGCGCGCCACCGCCTCGGCGAGGATCTTAAGGGCCTCGTTCCGCCTGCGCGGCTTGCCGATCTCGACGCGACCCTTCTCGAGCCGCTTGTAGTCGTGGAAGAACTGCTCGAGCTCGAGCAGCACGTGCCGCGGCACGCCGCCGAGGTCGCCGACGTCGGCCCAGGCCGGATCGTCCTCGTGCACGGCGATGAGCTTGTCGTCCTCGCCCTTGTCGTCGCGCATCCGCATCACGCCGACGAGGCGCGCCCGCATCACCGCCATCGGCGCCACCGGCACCTGGCAGAGCACCAGGACGTCGAGCG
>CAZDGH010000156.1:0-10621 GCA_964504805.1 uncultured Myxococcales bacterium
GGTGACGACGCTGCCGACGACCGGCGGCGGGATCCCGGCGCCCTCGAGCACCGGCACCGGCGGCGGGCGCTCGAGGCGGCGCAGCGTCGACGCGTCCACCCAGAGGTGCTGCTCGCGCTCCAGCGAGACGTGGGCGAGCTTGCCGTACGTCTCGGTGACGGTGGCGGGGAGGAGCTCGCCCGGCCGATCCCACCAGGCGAGGAGCACCGCGTCGCCGGCGGCGAGCGGGCTCGGATCGTCCGGCGCCGGGCCCGGGAGGCCACGCGGCTCGAGCCGCTCGACCTCGACGTAGCCCTCGGCGCCGTCGTCCCAGCGCAGCCCGGCGAAGCGGCCGTACACCTCGCGGACCGTCGCCGGGTAGAGGTGCTCGAAGCTCGAGAACGGCGCGAAGACGCGCTCGCCCGGCGCGATCGCGCGCGGCGGCTCGCCGCTCCGCACCGCCGGCGAGCACGCGGCGCAGAGGAGCGCCAGCGCGGCGGCGCGGGTCAGTGCCGGAAGGGCTTCGCCCATTCGGTCGCCATGTTGTCGTCGGTGACGATGGTGCCCTTCAGCCGCGCCAGGAGCCGCTCGCGGTCCTCGACGCCCCACGACCAGCCGGTGCTCTCCTGGTCGAGGAGGCCGAGGGCGTGCTCGAGCGCGGCGCGGTCCGGCTCGCGCGACGGGTCGAGGACGCGCGCGCCGTCGATCTCCACGGTGGTGAGCGCGGCGCGGAGGCGCTCGCGATCGGGGACGACGGGCCGATCCGAGAGCAGGAGCAGGTTCGCGAACCGGAGCGCGTGCGGGTACGCGTGCAGCGCCGTGAGCGCGGCGTCGTGGGAGAACGTCGGCTGGAACATCACCACCGCGCCCGGCGCGAGCCGCGACCGGAGCAGCTCGTGCCACTCGGTGCTGATGAGGTTGGTCGCGTGGTCGCGCCAGTGCCACACGGTGTTGGTGAGCACGAGGTCGAACCTGCGGTCGGGGTTCCGGGCGAGCCAGCGCCGGCCGTCGTCGATGACGATCTCGACCTTGGGATCGTCGAGGACGCTCGCGACCGAGGGCTGCGTGCGGATGACGTCGAGGTAGCCCGGGTTGATCTCGATCGCGGTGACGCGCTCGACGCCGGGCAGCGAGGCGAGCACGCGGGTCGAGGCGCCGGTCGCCAGGCCGACGACGAGCACCTCCTTCGGCGCCGGGTGCATCGCCGCCAGCGCGTAGACGCGGACGATGTGGTTCACGTCGGGGACGAGCGAGACCGAGGCGATGCCGTCGTAGACGTTGCCGCCCCAGACCGCGCCCTCGGCGGAGACGGCGATGACGCCGCTCTTCGTCTCCACCACCTGCGCGAACCGGAACGACGGGTCGTCCTTGCCCTTCAGGTGGAGGCGCTCCCAGAACCGGTCGAAGGCGACCGGGCCGGCGGCGACGAGCGCGGCGCACGCGGCGGCGGCGGCGGCGAGCGAGCCCCACCGCAGCCGGGGGCCCGGGCGGCCGGCGAGCATCAGGCCGGCCGAGAGCAGCACGCCGGCGACCGCGAGGATCACCGCGTTCTCGGCGAGGGTGAAGAGATCGAGGAAGACGAAGCCGGTGAGCAGGCTCCCGAGCGACGAGCCGACGATGTTCGCCAGGTAGAGGTACGAGATCCGGGCGCCGGCGTCGTCGTCGGGCCGGACGCCGAAGTGGCTGATGAGCGGGAAGGTCGCGCCGAGGAGCGAGGTCGAGAGCGCGACCCCGGCGAGGCCGGGCCCCCACTTGTTGGTGAAGGCCATGCTGCGCGCGAGCGCGGGCAGCACCAGGAAGCCGACGAGGTTCGCCGCGAAGACGAAGCCGGCGAGCCGCCGCAGGTGCTCGGGCTTGCCGGCGGCGTCTGCGTCCCGGCACGCGCGCCGGCTGCCGATCGAGCCCGCGGCGATGCCGACGAGGTACGCGCCGAGGAGGACGCCGAACGTCGCCGGCGAGCCCTCGGAGACGAAGGACCAGGCCCGGTACCAGAGGATTTCGTACGAGAGGGCGACGTAGCCGCAGACGGCCACGGCCACGAGGGCCAGGGTGAAGCTCACGGCCGGGCGTTCTCCCCCGCGGCGCCCGTGGCCGTCAACCCGTGGGGCCGCTACGCTCCCGGCCATGCGCTCGCTCCTCCCGCTCGCCCTCGTCGCGGCAGGCTGCGCCTCCGAGGCGCCGTCGCCGCCCTACTGCACCCGCGAGGCGCTGCCGGAGGTGCTCCGGCCGAACCTCGACGCGGCGATCGAGCGGGCGCGGGCGGATCCCGCCGCCGGCGTGGCGCGGCTCGAGGCGCTCCGGGCGAAGGAGCCCGGCGCCGCGGTCGCCGACCTCCACCTCGGCACGTACCGCGCGCAGGCGGGGCTGACCGACGAGGCGGAGGCGGCCTACGAGGCGTACGTGGCGGCCTGCCCCGACGCGCCGGCGTCGAAGAACGTGCGGAAGATCCTCGCCGACGTGAAGGGACGCCGGGCCCGCTAGGAACGCGGCGTCCCGTATACGGGACGTATGCAGAACCCCGGCGCAGGCCGCCGTCGCGTCTTGCCATCCGGAGGATTCCGGACGACGCTGTATACATGGCGCGGCCGCTGGTGGACGTCTTCGGGTACCTCGACTACCGGGCCTTCCTCCGCGACTACTACGCGGCGAAGAAGGCGCGCGGCCGCGGCTTCTCGTTCCGCTCGTTCTCGAAGAAGGCCGCGCTCGGCTCGCCGAACTACCTGAAGCTGGTGATGGACGGCGACCGGAGCCTCACCGCCGAGATGGCGGAGCGGTTCGCCGCCGCCTGCGAGCTCACCGGCGAGGCCGCGTCGTACTTCTGCGACCTGGTCGCCTTCAACCAGGCGAAGTCCGCCGCCGCGCGCAGCGAGCGCTACGAGCGGCTCTCGACCTTCCGCCGCTACCGCGCCGCCCACAAGCTCGAGCTCGCGCAGGCCGCCTACCACTCCACCTGGTACCTCCCCGCCATCCGCGAGCTCGCCGCCCGCGCCGACTTCTCGGAGGACCCGGCCTGGATCGCCACCACGCTGGTGCCGGCGATCACGCCCGCCGAGGCGTCGGCCGCGGTCGCGCGGCTCCTCGAGCTGCGGCTCCTCGTCCGGGGCGAAGACGGGAGGGTGAAGCAGGGCGATGCTCTCGTGACCACCGGCGCGGAGAGCCAGGCGGTGCACCTGCGCAACTACCACCGCACCATGATCGCCCGCGGCGCCGAGGCCATCGACCTCGTGGCGCAGGCGGAGCGCGACGTCTCGTCGCTCACGCTCTGCCTCGGCAAGGACGGGCTCCGCCGCTTCAAGGAGCGGCTCCAGCGGTTCCGGCGCGAGCTGCTCGAGCTGTCGGCGCTGGAGTCGGCGCCGGAGCAGGTGGTGCAGATCAACTTCCAGCTCTTCCCGCTGAGCCGGAGCCGGACCGAGGAGTCGTCCACGTGAAGAGGCTCGCGCTCCTCGTCTCGGCGGTGGTCGTCGCGACCGGCTGCATCGGCGCGGGCACCGAGACCGGCAACCCGCCCCGCTACGCCGACGTCGAGCTCGCGCTCGCGGCGCCCGACGTCGCGCCGGCCCGCAACGGCCTCACCGCCGATCCGCTGACCGGCGCGCGGATCACCGAGGCGTGGATCTCCGTCGAGCGGGTGAAGTTCGTCGAGGCCGAGCGGTGCGACACCGCCGGCGAGACGGAGAACCACTTCGAGCGGCCGATCGTCGCCGATCTCGCCGCCGCGCCCGTCGCCCGGGTCATCGAGGGCCTGCCCGTCACCGCGTACTGCCAGGTGCTGGTGCGCCTCGGCCGCGCCGACGCCGCCGACGGCGTCCCCGCCGAGCTCGTCGGCCACTCGGTGCTGCTCCGCGGCACCCGCGCCGACGGCACGCCCTTCCAGCTCCGCAGCCGCCGCCAGCCCGACGCCGACGTCCGCAACGACGCCGCGCCGTTCCCGCTCGAGGAGGGGCTGAACGCGCTGCTCCTCGCGCTCGACGCCAAGGCCTGGCTCGCCGCGGTCGACCTCGACGCCGCCGTGGTCGAGGGCGGCGCCATCACCATCGAGGACGACCGCAACGAGGACCTGCTCGACGCCTTCGAGGGCTCGATGGCCCGGCAGCTCTCGCTGCACGAGGACGCCGACGGCGATCACGACCTCGACGACGACGAGGCCGAGCCGATCGCCGACTCGTTCTGACCGAGCTACGAGCTGCGCCGGCGACCCTCGACCGGCCGCGACTCCGCCCGCGCCCGCGCCTGGCAGGACGCGCACAGCCCGTACAGCTCCATCTTGTGCTGGGTGACGATGAACCCGTGGGTCCGCGCCACCGCGTCCTGGAGCTGCTCGATCTTCTCGTTCTCGAACTCGACGATCCGGTTGCAGCTCGTGCAGATCAGGTGATCGTGGTGGTGCCGGCCCGCGGCGCTCTCGTAGAGCGTGCGGCCGTCGCCGAAGTCCCGGGCGTGGGCGAGGCCGCACTCGCAGAGCAGCTTCATCGTCCGGTAGACGGTCGCCGCGGAGACCCGGGCGTCCTTGGCGCGGACCTTCTCGAGCAGCGCCTCGACGTTGATGTGCCCGCCGGAGTCGAAGAACGTCTCGACGATCGCCGTCCGCTGCCGGGTCGACTTCAGCCCCTTCGAGGCGAGGTAGCGGGCGAGCACCTCCCCGGGCTCCTGCTCGGATCCAGGGTGGTGGTGGCTGGGGTGGTGCACACGACCCATCGAACCCCCGGGTGGGCGAAAGCCGCGATTTTGCACGGCCCGACCCGGGCCGCCAAGTCGAAGCGCGTCGATTTTGACATTCACTCTCAATTTCGTTAACCTCCTGCCCATGGAGTCGCTGGCCAGCGTCCCTCGCAACGCTTCCGTCCGGATCCGCGCCGTCGGCGGTGAGCCCACGTTCCGGCGCCGGCTGCTCGAGCTCGGCTTCCTGCCCGGCGTCGAGGTGAAGCTGCTCGGGGCCGCGCCGCTCGGCGATCCGATCCGGGTCGAGGTGCGCGGCTGCCGCTTCTCGATCCGCCGCACCGAGGCGCGGGCGATCCACGTCGTCGCCCTGGACGCGGTCCGGCTCCCGGTGCTCGTCGGCGTGGCCGCCGCCAAGTGAGCCCCTCCGCGGGAGCCGCCTCCGCCGAAGGGCCCGCGCCCGCCGCCCCGCGGCGCCGCAACGTCGCGCTGTGCGGCAACCCGAACACCGGCAAGACCAGCCTCTTCAACCGCCTCACCGGCGGGAACGCCAAGGTCGGCAACTACGCCGGCGTCACCGTCGAGCGAGAGGTCGGCCGCTGGAAGGTGCGCGGCGGCGAGATCGAGCTGCACGACGTCCCCGGCGCGTACTCGCTGGCGGCGCGCTCGCCGGAGGAGCAGTGCGCCGTCCGCGCGCTGTTCCCCGAGGCCGCCGGGGAGGCGCCGGCCGCGGTCGTCGTCGTCGTCGACGCGACCCAGCTGCTCCGCAACCTCTACCTGGTGGCGCAGCTCCTCGAGGCCGGCACGCCGCTCGTCGTCGCGCTGAACCTCATCGACGCCGCGCGGGCGCAGCGCGTCGAGCCCGACGCCAGGAAGCTCGAGGCGGCGCTCGGCGTCCCCGTCGTCGCCGTCTCGGCGAAGACCGGCGAGGGCATCTCCGACCTGGAGGCCGCGCTCGAGCGCGTCCTCGCCGAGCCGGCCGCGGGCCGGAAGCTCCCGCAGCTGCCCTACCCGCCCGCGCTCCTCGCCGACGTCGCGCGGATCGAGCGGAAGCTCGCCGGCCGCCCCGCCGCCGAGGCGCGGGCGATGGCGCTCTGGGCGCTGCTCTCGGTGGACGACCACGACGAGCTCGAGGGCGTCCCCGCCGAGCTCCGCGCCGAGGTCGCCGCCGTGCGCGGCGCGGCCCTCGCCGCCGGCCGCGATCCCGACGCCGAGGTGGTCGGGGCGCGGTACGCGTGGCTCGACGCCCTCGACGTGCGGCCCCCCGAGGCGAAGCCCGGGTCGACCGCGACCGACAAGCTCGACGCGGTGCTCCTCCATCCGCTCGCCGGGGGCGCGATCTTCCTCGCGGTCATGGCGGTCATCTTCCAGGCGCTCTTCTCCTGGAGCGATCCCGCCATCACCGCCATCGAGTCGGCGTTCGCCTGGCTCGGCGACGCGGTGCGCGGCGTCGTCCCCGCCGGCCTCCTCGCCGACTTCCTGGTCGACGGCGTGGTCGCCGGCGTCGGCTCGGTCCTCGTCTTCCTCCCGCAGATCCTCCTGCTCTTCCTCTTCGTGTCGTTCCTCGAGGACTCGGGCTACATGGCCCGCGTCGCCTTCCTCGTGGACCGGGTGATGCGCTCGGTCGGCCTCAACGGCCGCGCCTTCGTGCCGATGCTCTCGGGCTACGCCTGCGCGGTGCCGGCGGTGATGGCGACGCGCACGCTCGAGCGTCGCCGCGACCGGCTGCTGACGATGATGGTGATCCCGCTGATGAGCTGCTCGGCGCGGCTGCCGGTCTACACCCTGGTGATCGCCGCGCTGATCCCGCCCTCGGCGAGGCTCTTCGGCGTGCTGCCGGCGCAGGGCGCCACCCTGGTCGGCATGTACCTCTTCGCGACCGCGACCGCGCTCCTCGCCGCCGGCGTCCTCGGCCGCACCGTGCTCCGCGGGCAGAACGTGCCGCTCCTGCTCGAGCTGCCGCCGTACCGGCTCCCGCGGGCGAGCGTGGTGGCGCGGCTCGTGGCCCGCCGCGCGTGGAGCTTCGTCTCCGAGGCCGGCACGGTGATCCTCGTCTGCTCGGTGATCCTCTGGGCGCTGCTCTCGTTCCCGCGGGACGTCGCGCTCTCGAAGGACTACGACGCGCTCCGCGCCGGCGCCGACGAGGCGGCCGTGGCCGTGCTCGACGCCGAGGAGGCGGGCGAGCGGCTCCGGCTCTCCTACGGCGGCCGCCTCGGCCGCGCCCTCGAGCCGGCGATCGAGCCGCTCGGCTTCGACTGGAAGATCGGCATCGGCCTCGTCGGCGCGTTCGCCGCCCGCGAGGTGTTCGTGAGCACCCTCGGGATCGTCTACGGCATCGGCGGCGACGACGAGGAGGGCACCCTGCTCCGAGAGCGGATCCGCGCCGAGCGCGGCCCCGACGGCGCGCCGCGGTACGGGCTCGCGAGCGGCCTCTCGCTGATGGTGTTCTTCGCGCTCTCCGCGCAGTGCATGAGCACGCTGGCGGCGGTCCGGCGCGAGACGCGCTCCTGGCGCTGGCCCGCGTTCCTCTTCGGCTACATGACGGCGCTGGCGTGGATCGCGTCGCTCCTCGTCTACCAGGGCGGAAAGCTGCTCGGGCTCGGGTAGCATCCGGGCATGCGCCCGCTCGCCCGCTCGCTCCTCCTCGCCCTCGCCGCCGCGCCGCTCGTGGGCGCCGACTGCGGCCACCCGGAGGAGGAGCCGGCCCCCGGACCGTCGTGCGAGGAGCTGCTCGAGGAGAGCGGCGACTGCCGCAACTTCGAGGGCGTGCCGAACGACTCCTGCCCCGGGCTCGCCGACATCGTCGTCCTCTGCTTCGAGGAGACGTCGCCGCCCTGCGGCGGCTGCGTCGAGGCGGCGATCACCTCGCCGAACCCGACCGAGCGCGTCTTCTGCTGCCCGACGGACACCTCGGAGGAGGGCTGCCCGCAGTGCTGACGGCGCGATCCCGTCGCGCGTGAGCGCCGCGGCCTGCCCGGCCGCCCGCAGGCTTGCCGCCTGCGTGCCCTCCGCACAGGTTGCCCGGAGGAGCACCCTCGTCCGCGGCGTGCTCGCCGGAGGGCAGCATGCGCAGCGCGCCGTTCCTCGTCCTCGCTCTCACCCTCGGCGCCGCGGCCTGCGACCGGCCGTCGCCGTTCGATCCCGGGCGCCCGCCGCCGGTGAACGTCGAGCCTCCGGTGGTGCCGCTGCCGGCGCCGGAGCAGCGCCCGCCCGCCGTGCCGGCGCCGGTCCCCACCGGGGAGCCGACCGGCGAGAAGGCCGAGGCGCCCGCCGGGGAGCCGCCGTCCGGCGTCGTCGTCCGCTCGGTCGCCGGCCTCGTCGAGCGCGTGCGCGGCTCCGTCGTCGGCGTCACCAGCAAGTCCGCCCCGCGCCGGTTCCCGTTCGGCCGCGGCGCCGGCGGCGGCGAGGGGCTCGGCTCCGGCGTCATCATCGAGGAGCGCGGGATCGTGCTCACCAACCACCACGTGGTCGCGGCCGGCTCCGACGTCACCGTGCGGACCGCCGACGGCGACGAGTACCCGGCGGCGGTGGTCGGCGCCGATCCCGAGACCGACGTCGCGGTGCTGGCGCTGCTCGGCGTGCAGGCCCCGCTGCCCGCCGCGAAGCTCGGCAGCTCCGACGAGCTCCGGGTCGGCGACGGGGTGATCGCCATCGGCAACCCGTTCGGCCTCGACTTCTCGGTGACGACCGGCATCGTCTCCGCCAAGGCGCGGGTGATCGGCGCCGGCCCGTACGACGACTTCCTGCAGACCGACGCCGCCATCAACCCCGGCAACTCCGGCGGCCCGCTCTTCGACCTCGAGGGCAACGTCGTCGGCATCGCCACCGCCATCGTCCAGGGCGGCCAGGGCATCGGCTTCGCCGTCCCGATCGACCTCATCGAGGCCTTCCTCCCGCAGCTCCTCGACCGCGGCAGCGTCGTCCGCGGCTGGCTCGGCGTGGCCGCCATCGACCTGCCCCACGCCATCGACGGCGAGGGCGGCGCGGTGATCTCCGACGTGATGGAGCGCGGTCCCGCCGGCGCCGCGGGCCTCCGCCCCGGCGACGTCGTCGTCCGCGTCGCCGGCCGGCCCGTGAAGGGCGCCGGCGCGCTCTCGCGGACGGTGGCGCTGCTCCCGCCCGGCGCGCCGGTCGTGCTCTCGGTGGTGCGCGGCGGCGAGGCGGTCGACGTCGAGGTCGTGCTCGGCCACCGGCCGCCGGAGGAGTCGCCGCGCGGGTGACCGTGCAGCGGCACCGTCGCGCGTCCGCGTTGCCACCCGCGCGCCGGCGGCCGTACGATCCGCCCGTGGACGAAGCCTTCGGCGAGATGCTCGACACCGACGAGCGACAGCGGAAGCGCTACTACGAGCTGCTGCGCGGCCTCTCTCCCGAGCAGCGGGCGCGGAAGGCGGCGGCGCTCTCGAGCTCCACGCGCTCCGCCGCTCTCGACGCGTTGAGGACCGCGCGGCCGGAGGCGTCGCCATCGGAGCTCGCCGTGCTCCTCGCCGAGCGGCTCTACGGCGCCGCTCACACGGAGCGTCTCCGCCGCGCGATCGTCGCCGCGCCGCGCTAGCGCCTACAGCTCCTTGATCAGCACCTTCGACCGCCGCTTGCGGTCGTAGATCGCCCGGCGCGCCTCCGGCAGCTCCTGCACCTTGGCGGGGCGGAAGCCGCGCTCCTGGAACCACTGGGCGGTGCGGGTGGTGAGGACGAAGACGCGCTCGAGGCCGAGGTCGCGGGCCTTCTTCTCCATCTGGTCGAGGAGCGAGTCGCCGCGGCCGGTGCGGCGGTAGTCGGGGTGGACGGCGACGGCCGAGAGCTCGCCGATGCCGTCGGCCGGGTACGGGTCGAGGGCGGCGCAGCCGATCACCGAGCCGTCGCGCTCGACCACGAAGAAGCGGTCGATCTCGGTCTCGAGGCGCTCGCGGGAGCGGCGCACCAGGATGCCCTCCTCCTCGAGCGGGCCGAGGAGCGCGAGGATCCCGGCGAGGTCGTCGAGGCGCGCGGGCCGGAGGCCCTCGAACGCCTCGTCGGTGACCAGGGTGCCGAAGCCGTCGCGGGTGAACAGCTCGAGCAGGAGCGAGCCGTCGGCGTCGCGGTCGATGAGGTGGGCGCGGCGCACGCCGGCGCGGACCGCGCGGACCGAGGCGCGGAGGCAGCGCTCCACGGCCTCGGTCTGGCGGCGGCCCTTGCCGAGCACCGCCTCGGCGTCGGCGGGCGCGAGCTGGTGCAGGAGGCGGCGGCGCCGATCCAGGACGCCCGGCGCGTCGACGAGCCAGACGAGCTTGTCGGCGCGGAGCGCGGAGGCCGCGGCGGCGGCGACGTCCTCGACGCCCAGCGAGAACACCTCGCCGGTCGGCGAGTAGCCGAGCGGCGAGAGCAGCACCATGTCGCCCTGGTCGAGGCGGCGGCGGATGCTGTCGACGTCGATGCGGCGCACCTCGCCGGTGAGCTGGTAGTCGATGCCGTCGCGGATGCCGAGCGGCCGGGCGGTGACGAAGTTGCCCGAGGCGACGCGGATCCGCGCGCCCGCCATCGGCGAGTCCTCGACGCCCATCGAGAAGCGCGACTCGATCTCGACGCGGACGGTGCCGACCGCCTCCTTCACCGCCGCCATCGCCCGGGCGTCGGTGACCCGGAGGCCGCGCACCTTGCGGACGCGCACCTTCGCCTCGGCGAGCCGCTCGTCGACCTGCGCCTGGGCGCCGTGGACGAGGACGATCCGCACGCCGAGGCCGGAGAGCAGCGCCACGTCGGAGACCAGGCGGCCGAAGCCCTCGGCGGCGACGGTCGCGCCGCCGAAGGCGATGACGAAGGTCTTGCCGCGGTGCGCGTGCACGTACGGCGACGAGTGGCGGAACCAGTCGACGAAGCGCTGCGGGTTCTCGCGGATGTCCTGGAGCGCGCCCATCTAGCCCGGCCTCGGCACTTCGAAGGTCCCGATGAGCGGCATGTGATCGGAGAGGCCGTGGAACGGCCCCTTGCCGAACGGCTCGGTGCCGTCGAG
>CAZDGH010000156.1:10631-12495 GCA_964504805.1 uncultured Myxococcales bacterium
GTGGCGAACGGCGAGTTGCGCTCGTCCGACACGAGGTCGCGCCAGCGGACGCCGTTGCCCGCGAAGAGGTGGTCGAGGTGCATGCGCAGCCGGAGGAAGCCGGCGGTGGGGAACGCCCGCGGGTTCGCCGCGTCGAGGATCCCGCACTCCTCCTCGCCGCAGACCGCGCCGAGCTCCTCGCGGAGGCAGCGGTACACCGGCGACGACGGCGGCGAGTTGAAGTCGCCGCAGAGGACGTAGGGGTCGCCGTTCGCGTGCTGCGAGACGAAGGCGGCGAGCTTCTGCGCCTCCTGCAGCTGGTTCACGCCGAAGCCCATCTTGTCCTTCACCTTCCAGAACGCGCTCGCGAACGGCGTCGGCAGGCTGAGGTGGGTGTTGAAGACGTGGAGCCGGCGCCCGGACGGCGTCACCGTCGAGAGGTGGGCGCAGATCCGGCTCTGCTTGCGGTCCTTGAACCGCTGCACGTGGTGGTGGGTGATGCCGTACGGCGCGTCGACGTTGTGCGTCTCGACCTTGAGCCGCTTCGTGTTCACCAGCACCGCGAGGCCGGTGGTGTAGAGCTTCGCTGCCAGCAGCTTGTAGACGTGGGCGCGGAAGTAGAACGCCTCGAACGGCAGCGCCTCGCCGCGGGCGGCGAAGTGCTCCTCGAGCGAGCCCATGAAGGCCTCGAGCTGCGTCTCGCCGGGGTGCTTCGGCGGCCGGCCGATGCCGCTCCGGATCGAGCGGGTCTCGACCTCCTGCAGGCAGACCAGATCGGGCACCGGCCGGAGCGCGGCGAGCGCCGCCGAGATCCCCCGGCGCGAGGCGCGCGTCGACCCGAGCCCGCGCACGGCGTGGCTGAAGTAGCGGACGTTGTAGCTGACGATCCGGAGCCGCTCGGGGGACATGGGGCGCGCAGGATAGTCGAGCGCGCCTAGCCGCGCACGGCCGCGATGCGCCGCCGGAGCAGCTCCTCGGCGAGGCGGATGGCGTCGTGCCGCTCGTCCGGGGGACGGGCGTCGCCGCGGACGAGCGCCGCGGCCTCGGGCACCGCGGCGGCGCCCCGCTCGAGCAGCGAGAGGTGCGCGCGGTGGAGCCGCGCCGCCTCGACCACCGCCGGATCCGCGCCCGGGCCGAGCAGCGACGCGCCCCGGCCGAACGCCTCGCGGGCGCCGTCGGCGTCGCCCCGCCCCACCAGCAGCACCCCGAGCAGGTGCAAGGCATAGGCCTCCATGCGCGGGTCGCCGATCTCCCGGCTCCCGGCCACCGCCACGCCGAGGTGCGGCGCCGCCTCGTCGTCGCGACCGTCGTCGAGGAGCAGCTCGCCGAGGTTCACCGTCGTGGCGGCCTCCCAGCGGCGGTTGCCGACGAGCCGGTGCAGCTCGAGCGCCGACGCGAGCGTCCGCAGCGCGTGGGACCGGCGGCCGAGCTCCCGCAGCACCGCGCCGAGGAGCGTGCGGACGTTGGCCTCCTTCTCGCGGAGGCCGAGCCGCGCGAACCGGCCCTCGGCGCGCTCGAGCGTCGCCCGCGCCTCGTCGAGCCGCGCCTCCTCGTGGTGGAGCACGCCGAGGTAGAGCTCGGCGTGGGCGGCTGCGAGCGGCTCGTTGGCCTCGCCGGCGAGGGAGAGGACCCGCTCGTAGCACCCGCGGGCCGCGGCCTTGTCGCCGAGCATCTGCCGGGCGTTGCCCTCGGCGACGACCGCGCGCGCCACGACCGCGGTCGCCTCGGCCTTCGCGCCGTGCTCCTGCGCCGCGAGCGCCGCCTCGAGCGTGCCCTGCGCGTCGCCGTGCCCGATGCGGGCGAGCGCGCGGCGCAGGTGGATCGTCGCCAGCAGCGCCGGCTCCGCGCCGCCCGCCGCGGCGGCCAGCGTCTCGTCGAGCACGGC
>CAZDGH010000157.1:0-12441 GCA_964504805.1 uncultured Myxococcales bacterium
GCGGCGGCGCTCCGCGAGGGCCGGCACGACGACGCCCTCCGGCTCTTCGAGACGGCGGCGCGGCGCTACCCGCGCCGGCCCGAGGCGGCGACCGCGGAGCTCGAGCTCGGCAAGGCGCAGCTCGCCGCGGGCAAGGCCGACGCGGCGGCCGAGACGCTCACCGCGTTCCTCGAGGCGCGCCCCGGCCACGGCGGCCGCGCCGAGGCGCTGCTCGCGAGGGCCCGGGCGCGGCGCGTGCTCGGCGTCCGCGAGCCCGCCGTCGCCGACGCGACCGCGCTCCTCGCCGAGCACCCGGGCAGCCCGCTCGTCCTCGACGCGACGCTGCTGCGCGGCGAGCTCTGGGCCGAGCTCGGCCAGAAGGAGGACGCCGCCGCCGATCTGCGGCGCGTCGCCGATCACGCCGGGCCGTCGGACCCGCGGGGCGCCGGCGCGCGACGCGCGCTCGAGGCGCTCGGCGAGGCGCCGTGATCCGCGCGCACCCGGCGCTCGCGGCCGAGGTGGCGCGCTTCTCGATCGAGACGTTCGAGCCGGCGTACCTCGGCGTGCTGCGCGCGGGCGCGTTCCCCGCCCGCGTCGAGGCGGCGCTCGCGGAGCTGCGCGCCTGCGTCGCCTGCCCGCGCCGCTGCGGCAACGACCGGCTCGCCGGCGAGCTGCGCGCCTGCCACACCGGCCGCCACGCCCGCGTCGCCACCTCGTACCCGCACTTCGGCGAGGAGCCGTGCCTCACGGGCACGCACGGCTCGGGGACGATCTTCTTCAGCCTCTGCAACCTGCGCTGCGTCTTCTGCCAGAACTGGGAGCTGTCGCAGGAGCGGCAGGGCGAGGAGCTCGACGCCTCGCAGCTCGCGGGGCGGATGCTCGAGCTCCAGGCGAAGGGCTGCCACAACGTGAACCTCGTCACGCCCGAGCACGTGGCGCCGCAGGTCGTCGAGGCGCTGCACCTCGCGGCGGAGCGCGGCCTTGCGATCCCGGTCGTCTACAACACCTCGGCGTACGACGCGGTCTCGTCGCTGCGGCTCCTCGACGGCCTCGTCGACGTCTACCTGCCCGACTTCAAGTTCTGGGAGCCGGAGACGGCGGCGCGGCTCGCGCGGGCTCGCGACTACCCGGAGCACGCGCGGGCGGCGATCGCCGAGATGCACCGGCAGGTCGGGCCGCTGCGCTTCGGCGCGGACGGGCTCGCGAGGCGCGGCGTGCTGGTGCGGCACCTGGTCATGCCGGGGCTGGTCGGGGAGGCGGCGGCGATCTTCCGGTTCCTCGCCTCGCTCTCGCGCGACACCTGGGTGCACGTGATGGCGCAGTTCTACCCGGCCTACCGGGTGGGGCGGGCCGGGCGGGACGGCGCGCCGGAGTACCCGGAGCTCGACCGCGCGGCGAGCGCCGCGGAGCTCGCGGAAGCGATCGCCGCGGCCCGCGACGCGGGGCTCTGGCGGATCGAGCACCCCTGACATCGCCGCCCCGGCGCACACGGTCGCGCGCCCTGGTCGCCGGCGCTGCGGGCGGTGGAACCGTCCGTCGTTGCTGGATTTCCGTCGTATCGGACGATCGGCCCGGCCGATGCAAGGACCGCCGGCGGTTTCCGACATACCACGCGCCGGCATGACGCCGGCGCCAGGGAGGCAACGATGGAGAAGCGTAGCTTTGCGTTCGCGGCGGTGCTCGCGGTGGGCATGATGCTCGCCATGGGCGCGGTCGCGTGTGACGACGGCGAGGGCGACGACGGCGGCGGTGGCGCCGGTGGCGCGGGCGGCACCGGCGGCGAGGGTGGGACGGGCGGCACGGGCGGCGCCGAGTGCCCGGACGGCCAGGCCGAGGATCCCGAGGGCGACTGCCGCCCGACCTGCACCGAGACCGCGGACTGCTACGAGCTCGTCGCGTACTGCGCGGACGTCGGCGACACCGACTTCTGCTACGGCGCGGAGCCGGGCGACCCGGGCAATGACTGCGGCCGTTCCGCGCTCGCCCCGGCGAAGGACGCGAGCGGCCCGCTCCTCTTCGCCTCTTCGCAGGAGGGCACCTGTACGAAGGAGCCGGCGACCTGCACCAACAACGGGAACGTCTGCGCGTTCACCGTCTTCATCTTCGATCCGGACGCCGACCTGCCCTCGAGCAACAACGACCTCTACGCCAACGTGTTCCTGATCGGGCCGGACGGCGCGCAGGTCCAGACGTACAACGTGCCGACCCTCGACGCGGGCACCGGCACGCTCACCGTCCGCGGCTGCTTCGACGCGGCCGAGACGGAGCTCGTCGGCGCGATCCAGGTGAAGGACCAGGCGGGCCACAACTCGAACGCGCAGTGCTTCGAGGGCGCGCCGTAGCGCTGCTTCACCCGTAGTCCGCACGGGCGTCCCGTGGCCGGCAGCGCCGGCCCGGGGCGCCCGTCGCACGTGGGGGGACGATGGGCCCGTCGGGACGAGGCTTCGCCGGCATCTTCCTCGCGCTGCTCTGCGCCTGCGATCTCGAAGACCGCTCGGGAAGGAGCGTGCGGGTCGACGGGTGCCGCGACGGAGCGTGCGACGTGTACCCGGCCTGCGGTGACGACGAGGGCTGCCGCGACGGCGAGCGCTGCGAGGCGGGCACGTGCGTCTTCGTTCCACCCTGCCCCTGCGACGACGGCTTCGGGTGCGACGACTCCGGCGGATGTCGCGCCACCTGCTCGAGCCACGGCGACTGCTACGACGCGGGCGCGTACTGCGCCGCCAACGAGCTCTGCTGCGAGGTCGACCCCGCCGCCGACTGGGCGCGTTGCGATCGCGCCGAGCGGGCGCCGAGCCGCGATCCAGGCGGACCGTTGATCTTCGATCTCGGACAGGCCGACACGAACCCGGGTCCGCCTCACTGCGTGAAGGATCCGCGCTGCACGAACGACGGCAACGTCTGCACCTTCGAGCTCGCCTACTTCGACCCCGACGGCGACGTGCCGACGACGCCGTCGGAGGCCTATCTCCACCTCGCGTGGATCGGCGTCGACGGCGAGCCGCGCGAGCTGTTCGATGCGCCGCTCGCGACCGACACGCACTTCTGGTTCCGGGTCTGCTTCGACGCCGCCCTCGAGACCGTCGGCGGCGCGGTGCAGCTCACCGATCGCGCAGGCCGCCACTCGAACACGCAGTGCTTCGAAGGGAGCGCGCCGTGAAGCGGCTCGCCGCGCTCCTCCTGCTGGCCGCGTGCGACGTCGCCGATCCCGTCGTCATCGAGCCGGTGCCGCCCGAGCTGCCGCCGGACGAGCCCGCGCCGCAGCGCTGCCGCCACAACCTCGACTGCCCGGCGACGATGCGCTGCCACGACGAGCGGTGCGTGCCGCGACGGTCGGAGCCGCCCGAACCCGATCCGCTCGATCCGCAGGATCCTCCCGACGACCCCGACGAATGCGGGGTCGAGTGCGAAGGTGGCGTCTGCGAATCGACCTGCCGCTTCTGCGACGGCGTCGAGGACTGCTACCGCCTCGACGCATACTGCGCCGAGTATCGCCTCTGCTACGGCGCGAGCCCCGGCGACCCGGGCAACGACTGCGGCCGGTCCGAGCTCGCGCCGCCGAAGGCCGACGGCGGCCCGCTCCTCTTCGCCTCGTTCCAGGACGGAGCGTGCACGAAGGATCCGGTGAGCTGCCCCAACAACGCCAACGTCTGCAGCTTCGCCGCGTACGTCTACGATCCCGACGGCGACCTGCCGTCGAGCGACGTCGAGCTCTACGAGCACGTCTTCCTGATCGGCCCGGCCGGCGAGCAGCTCTTCTCGTTCGACGTCCCCAGGCTCGACGCGGCCGCCGGCACCCTCGCGGTCCGCGGCTGCTTCGACGAGAGCTTGGTCGACCTCGTAGGTGCGATGCAGCTGCAGGACCTCGCCGGCCACGACTCGAACGCGCTCTGCTTCGAGGGGTACCCGTGATGAAGAAGCTCGCCCTCGTGGTCCTCCTCGGCGCGTGCGACGTCGCCGACCCGCCTCGTCGCTCCGGGCCCGAGGCCCCCGAGTATCCGAGCTGCCGGACGAGCGACGACTGCATGGACGGAGAGGCGTGTTCCGATGCCTTCTGCGAGGAGGCGTGGGAGGAGGTGACGGAGGAGTGCCCGGAGTGTTGCTGCGACGCTGGCGAGAGCTGCGACGCGAACGACACGTGCCGTCCCACGTGCACGGCCATCGCCGACTGCTACCCGCTGACCGCGTACTGCGCGTCCGACGGCCTGTGCTACGGCGTCGAGCCCGGCGTCGAGTGGAACGACTGCGAGCGCGCCGGGCACGCGGCTCCGATGCAGGCGTCGGGGCCGCTGCTCTTCGCGTCGTCGCAGGCCGCGCCGTGCGCCAAGGATCCCGCCCACTGCCCGAACAACGGCAACGTCTGCAGCTTCGCCGCGTACGTCCACGATCCCGATGGCGACCTGCCGTCGAACGACGTCGAGCTCTACAACCACGTCTTCCTGCTCGGTCCGGCAGGTGAGCAGCTCTTCTCGTTCGACATCCCCACGTTCGACGCGGCCGCCGGCACCCTCGCGGTCCGCGGCTGCTTCGACGAGGCCGAGACGACGATCGTCGGCGCGATGCAGCTGCAGGACATGGTCGGCCACGACTCGAACGCGCTCTGCTTCGAGGGCGGGCCGTAGCACGGCTCGACCGGAAGCAGCCAAGCGGAGCCCGAAGCCTGGTTGGCGCCTCGGTGCCGTCACGGCGCGAGGACGTACGCCGTCCCCGGCCCTGCCTCTTCGATCCGAGTGACCCACAGCTCACTGCGTCCGTCGGCATCGAAATCCAGGGCCCGCAGCTCGTAGGCCCGTGCGCCGACGTCCTCGACGACGCCGCGAAGCACCGGCCAGCCCCCATCGTCGCGACCGAACACATAGATCTTCGAGCCGCTCAGCCACGCGAGCTCGTCGATCCCGTCGCCGTCGACGTCGCCACTCGCCACCGCGGTCGAGGCCTGGGCCTCGGCGTGCGCGGTCATCGATGGGCGCAAGCCGACGCAGCCGTCCGCCCACCATGCGTCCACGAGCGTCGCGGGCACGCTGTTGTACGCCGCCGCGAAACCGATCCGTTCGCCGGCGCGCCACCACGTGACGTCCGCGTCGCCACCGACCACCGCGTCTCGCCAGAGCGGACGAAGGCGCGTCGGTTCGCGCACGAGCTCGGCGAGCGAGGCGCGGCCGCGCTTGTCCCACCGCAGCAGTGCCGGGCCGGAGACACCAGGCAGCAGGCCGAAGGTGCCGCGCTCTTCGCGGCCGAGGTCGGTTGGCAGGCGCCAGGCCGCTTCATAGTGCAGCGTGTCCGGTCGTGCCGGGTTCGCGGTCGAGATCGTGCCGGGCAGCCAGATCACGGCGTCGTCGCCATCGGCCACGCCGGTGGGCCGCGAGAAGATCGGCTGATCCACGCGAGGAAATGGGATCGGTGCATAGCCGCTCGCCGATACCCATCCGAAAAAGGCAAGGCCGCCGTACTCGGTCAGGAGCAGCGCGTCTCCGGCCGGAAGCTCGACCGCCTCGCCGTAGACGCCCGCGCCGGAGTCCGACCAGACAGCGACTGGCTCGGAAAGAAGCGAGCCCAGCTCGAAGGCGACGAGCTCGTGCTCGGTCTTCTCGGGTCGCCGATCGTCCGCGAGGACGAGCACGAGCCCGAGCGAGCCGATCGGAACGAGATCTCGCATGCGGGCCGGAGCTCCGGCCGCCTCCACGAACGTCCATGCAGACGCGCAACCCTCTGCCGGTGCTTGCCCCGCGCACGCGAGCTGGCAGGCGTTCCAGTACACGCGCCCGTTCGTGGCACACGCCGGCGCCGCCTCCGCAGGACACTCGCAGGGCCGAACGGTGCACGACGGATGACATGCGCCGTCGACGCACGCTTCGCCCTCGACGCAGCGCGGTCCCGGCGTGAACGTGGGATTGCCGTCCCCGTCGAGACCGCAGACCTCGACCTCCTGGACGTCGGGCGAGCAGCGCGACGGCACCTCGCACGCGCCACGGCCGAACTCCAGGCCCGTCACGCACGTGCCGCCCAGGCACCACGTCCGCTCGTCGCGTCGACGGCTGCAGGCTTCCGCGACGTACCGGTAGGTGCCGTCGACGAGCTCGCACGCGGACCGCTCCGAGAGCACGCACCGGGGCAGCACGGAGGCCGGATCGCACGTCCCCAGCTCGAGGACCACGGTCGCATCGCCCCCACCGCCGCCGACACCGCCGGAGCCGCCGCTGCCGCCGGTGCCGCCTCCGAAGCCACCTGCGCCTCCGAAGCCTCCCGGGCCGGGGTCGCTTCCTCCCTCGCCTCCGGCGCCGGCGTCGCCTCCTCCGCTTCGAGCGTCGCCGTCGGCGGGAGGACCTCCACAACCGATCCACGCCAGCGAACAAAGAACGAGTCCAGCAACCCTCGCCGCGATTCTGCCGTTCGACGACGACGTGCTCATCACCGAGCTACTCCGGACCGGAGGCGCCACACGCGCGTGGGAGGAGTCGGCATGCCAGCGGCATACTGACCAACGATCCAGAGCTCGTCGCGTCCGTCACCGTCGAGGTCGAAGAGCCGAGGTCTACCCCAGTCCACGCCGGTCTCCGTCAACTCTCCGCGGACGACAAGGGAACGCACTCCCGCGCGGTTGAAGTCGATGCCTGGGACGCCTGAAGGCTAACGTGAGCCGTCCCGCCGTCATCACGCAAGCTGGGCTACACCCGCACTCTTGCACATTCACCGCCTCGGCTCGCGCCGGACGAGCGGCCGCAGCCGAGGGCGACCGCCGCCGAAAGCACCGTGTCGCTCGTCAGGGCCCGCGTGGCGCTCGTCGTGCTACTCCGGAGAGCCATGCAGCCCGATCCCGCACCGGCGGCACCGGACGACGAGACGCCCTGGGCCCTCGCGCGCCGCCTGGCGGCGGAGGGCGTCGCGCCGGCGGCGATCGCGGAGCGGCTCCGGGCGCGAGGCCTGTCCGAGGACGAGCTCGCCACGGTCTTCGGCGCGGTCGGGCTGGCGCCGCCCGAGCGCACGCCCGGGACGATCGAGGCCGAGCCCGAGCCGGAGGAACCGGGCGGGCCGCTGGATTTCAGGGCCCTGGTCGCGGCGGCGATGATCGCCGGAGGCGTGCTGCTCTTCTTCGCGTCCCGCGGGCGGCTCCTCGCGATCGTCCTCGTCGTGGGCGGAATCGCGCGGCTGGTCGCCGCGAGCCGCACGGGCGCCGAGCGTGCCGCCCGGCCGGAGCCCCGCGTGCTCGGGCCGGACGAGCCCGGCGCGCGCTGCCACGCCCACCCCGACCACGCCGCCGTCGGGTCGTGCCCGCGCTGCGGGCTCTTCGCCTGCGAGCGCTGCGTCCCCGCGGGAGGGTTCGGCGCCTCCGTCTTCTGCGGCCCGTGCGAGCGACAGCCGGCCATGCAGGCCCAGCGTCTCCGGCGGTCCGCGCGGCTCGTGGCCGCCGGTGTCTTCGCCCAGGCCGGCGCCTGGCTCGCCGACATCGCCGCCGGCGCCGACCTGGGCCTGGCCGAGGTGGTGGTGGCGCTGGTCCTGGCCATGCCGTTTCTCCTGCTCGGCGCGGTCCAGCTCCTGGTCCGCCATCCCTGGCCGGGGATCACCGGCTCCGTCCTGACCCTCGGCCTGGTGATGTGGATCATGGAGGCCTCCGACCGGCCGGCGCCGCTCTTCGAGCTGCTCTTCCTGTTGCTCCCCGCGGCGGTGACGATGTTCCTCGTCGAGCGGCTCATGAGCCGGCGGAAGGCGCAGCGGGCGCACGCGGCCGCGGTGGCGCGCTAGCTCGACACCCGCCGCGCAGCGAGCGGCCTCGACGGGCGGTCCCTGGCGGCGCGTCGATCGTTCGTGGAAGATTCCTCCTCGCCCGGAGCCGACATGCGCCTCGCCCGCCCCGCCTTGCTACTCCTCCCCCTGGCCCTCCTCGCCCGCGCCTCCCCGGCCCACGCCTGCGGCGGCGGGTTCCACGCCGAGGCCGCGCAGGCGCCGGCGACGATCGGCACGCAGCGCGCGCTCCTCGAGCTCTCCCCCACCGAGGTGGAGGCGACCTTCGAGATCCGCGGCAGCGGTCCCGCCGACGGCTTCGTCTGGGTGCTGCCGGTGCCGGGCTTCACCGACCTGGTCGAGGCGAGCGCCGACACCTTCGAGCGGCTCGACGCCGAGACGCGGCCGTCGGTCCACGTGGAGACCTATGAGGGCGACGGGTCCGCGGACGGAGACGGCGGCTGCGGGTGCGTCGAGCGCGGCGGGGTGGCCGCCGACGCCGCAGCGGGAGGCGGCGCCGGCACCTCGTCGCCGGTCGAGGTGATCGCCTCCGGCACCGTCGGCCCGCTCGCGTACGACGTGATCGCGCCCGGCGATCCCGCCGCGATGGGCGCCTGGCTCCTGGCCGAGGGCTACGTCATCCCCGAGGGCGTCGACGGTCTCCTCCGGCGCTACGGCGCCGCCGGGATGTCCTTCGTCTGGGCGAAGGGCCGCCCGGGCACGAGCCTCGACGACCTGAAGCCGCTCCGGATCCGCTGGCCGCGCGCCGCGGGGGCGCCGCTCACCTACGGCCTCGAGCTCTCCCGCGCCGGCGCCGCGGAGCAGGTCGGCGTCACCCTCTGGGTGCTCGCCGACAGCGGCCGGGTGGAGCCGGGCGCGCCGTGGGAGCTGGCCACCGTCCGCGAGGTCGCCGCCGCGGTGCGCCGCCGGGACGACGCCGCGTACGAGCCGGCCTTCCAGGAGGTCCTCGCCGGCCTCGGGCCGCGGGCGTTCGTCGTCGAGGCCGGCGTCATCCAGCCGAACGGCCAGTACCTCACCCGGCTGCGCACCTCCGTCGCCCGCGACGAGCTCGTGGACGTGCCCCTCGTCGAGACCGGCGCCCGGGACGAGCTCCTCGCCGAGCAGTGGGCGGCGGCGGAGCCGAGGCGGGGCCGCCTCCCGGGCGCGGCGCTGTTCCTGCTCGGCGCCGCGCTCGCGGCCGGCGCCGCCGGCAAGCGGCGCCTCTTTCGCTGACCGGCGCGCCGCGGCGTGCGGCCGTGGCGTCGCGCCGCCCGTTCAGCGCCCCTCGTCCGCGTCGAGGTGGCACTTCTTGTACTTCTTGCCGCTGCCGCAGTGGCACGGGTCGTTGCGGCCGGGTCGTGCGGCGGGCGGCGGGCGCGGCGGCGGCCTCGGCGAGCCCACCCGCGGGCCGGGGGTGGGGGCGCCGCGCCCGCCCCCCCCCCGGGCCGCCCCCCGGGCGCGCGGGGGCGCCGGGCACCGGGGCCGCCGCCGTGGCGCGCTTCGCCGCCTGGGACGGGGTGAGCGTGCCGCCGAGCTCCTCGACGGCCCAGGCGAGCTCGCGCACGTCGAAGCCGAAGAACGGGCCGTCCTGCACGTCGGCCCGGTCGAGCGCGGCCGAGATCGGCGCGAGGCCGCGCGGGTCTCCGTACGCCGCGAGGTCCATCGCGGCCCAGGGCGTGAAGGGCTCGACGCCCGCGAGCAGCCGGAAGATCCGCTCGTCGCGCACGCCCGCTTCGCCGAGCACGTTGCGGATCGCCATGCGGAGCTCGGCGTCGTCGGTCGCCTCGTGGGCGGCGAGCGCCGGCTCGACCACCGCCGCGCCGTGCTTCGCGAGCGCGAGGATCGCGCGATCGTGGAGCGCGTCCTCTCCCTCGGTCGCGGCCAGGACCCGCAGGAGCGGCGCGACGGCGGACGGGTGCGCAAGCTCGCCCAGGATCGTCGCCGCGTGCACCGGCGCCCACGCCTCGGCCGCCGTCGCGTGGCCCGTCTCCTCGAGGACGGCGATCAGCGCCGGCACCGCCGCCTCGCCGCACGCCACCAGCTCGCGCGCGAGGGCTTCGGGCAGCTCCTCCCCGACGGTCCGGAGCCGTCCCATGAGGTCGTCGAGCCCGGCGGGGGCGCCGGGCTTCTTCCGTGCGGCCATCCCCGCGTCCTACCGCATCGACGAGACGTTCGCCCCGGCGTCGAGTGGCGACGCCGGCGCGCCGACGCTATACCCACGCCCCGTGTCCAAGGCCCCCTCCGAGCGCACGATCCTGTTCCTGCTGGGCGCGGTCCAGCTCGTCAACGTCCTCGACTTCATGATGGTGATGCCGCTCGGGCCGGACTTCTCGGCGGCGCTCGGCATCCCCACCGACAAGCTCGGGCTCATCGGCGGGAGCTACACCGCCTCGGCGTCGGTGGCCGGCCTCGCCGGCGCGTTCTTCCTCGACCGGTTCGACCGGCGCAAGGCGCTGGCGGTGTCGATGGCGGGCCTCGTGCTCGGCACCGCCGCGGGCGGCCTCGCCACCGGGCTCGGCACGCTGGTGCTGGCGCGGATCGTCGCCGGCGCGTTCGGCGGGCCGGCGACCGCGCTCGCGCTCTCGGTGATCGCCGACGTCATCCCGCCCGAGCGCCGCGGCAAGGCGCTCGGCGCGGTGATGGGCGCGTTCGCGGTGGCGAGCGTCTTCGGCGTGCCCGCAGGCCTCGAGCTGGCGCGGCTCGGCGGCTGGCGGCTGCCGTTCTTCGCCGTCGCCGGCCTCGGCGTGGTGATCGCCGCCGGCGGCATCTTCTTCCTGCCGCCGCTCCGCGGCCACCTCGCCGGCGGCCCGCCGCCGAGGCCGGACTTCCTCGGCCTGGTGAGGAAGGACGGCGTCGCGCTCTCGAGCGCGATGACGGGGCTCTTGATGATGGGCGGCTTCGCCCTCATCCCGAACATCGCCTCGTACATCCAGTTCAACCTCGGCTACCCGCGCGAGCGACTCGGGATCCTCTACATGGCCGGCGGCGCGGTGAGCTTCGCCGCGACGCGGATCGCCGGCTTCCTCGTCGACCGCTTCGGCGCCCCGAAGATCGGCCTGCTGGGCACGGTGATGTTCTCGATCGTGGTGCTCGGCGGCTTCTACGTCGCGAGCCCGCCGGTGCCGCTGATCTTCGTGTTCATGGGCTTCATGCTGTCGATGTCGATGCGGAACATCCCGTACAACACCCTGCTCTCGAAGGTGCCCGGGCCGCGCGACCGCGCCTCGTTCATGTCGCTGCAGTCGACGCTGCAGCACGCCGGCGCGGCGCTCGGCGCGGTGCTCTCGTCGCAGATCCTGGTCGAGAACCCGGACAAGAGCCTCGCGCACATGCCCGAGGTGGCGCTGGTCGCGATCGGCCTCTCGGCGACCCTGCCGGTGTTCCTGCTCGTGCTCGAGGGCCGGCTGCGGGCGCGCGCGGCCGCGCCCGCGCCCGCGGCGGCGTGAGCTACGGCGGCTCGACGCCGGTCACCGCCGCCGGCTGCGCCGTGAAGCGCAGGCCCACGGTGAACGACTCGAACCCCGGGATGGTGCTGTCGGAGTCGTAGTCGGCGAAGTCGGCGAGGAAGCCCGGCAGGAACGCGCAGTACTCGCCCTCGGCGATCCTCGTGCCGGCGATCCGCGCGCACTCGGGCGCCGCGGCGCATAGCGTCCCGGCGTCGGCGACGCAGTCGCTCACCCAGGGCCCGCCACCCGGCTGCTGCCGGAAGAGCGGCCGCGCGATGCCCAGGCAGCTGCACGCCTCCGAGTTGGCGAAGGCGTTGTAGGCCTGGAAGACGTCGCGGAGCTTCACCCAGCCGGTGACGACGCCGTCGGCCAGGACCGGGCCGGCCGGATCGACCTGCGCGGACAGCTCGGGCTCGTGCAGCTCGACCTCGATCGAGAGGAAGCCGAAGGGCAGGTCGAGGAACAGCGTGCCGCCGTTCGCGACCAGCGCGCCGTCCTCGAACCGCGCCGGGTTCACCAGGCTGCGCGGCTGCCCGCCGGGCAGGTCGCGGGTGTGGAAGGCGCGGCGCGCGAGCACGAACCGGCCGGCGCCGGCTCGGGCCTCGGCCACCGACGACGAGGGATCGAGGGTGGCGTCGAGCTCGGCGAGGACGAGGTCGTCGGGGCTCGCGCCCTCGAAGGCGAGGAGGTCGACGAGCGAGACGAGCGCGCCCGACGAGAGCGCGTCGTCGAGCTGCTGCTGCGGCCGCGTGCCGTCGAGGAGCTCCATCTCCCGGGCGAGCTGCGCGTAGGCGTTGTCGACGAGGTCGGTGCCGTCGAAGACGTGGTCCGCCGAGAGGACGCCGAAGTCCTTGCAGCAGGTGGCGACGCCCTGCGCGTCGACCGCGGGCACGGTGACGGTGTCGACATAGGCGACGGCGCCGGTCGCGTAGTCCTCCGGCAGCTCCGGGAACGCGAGGCAGCCCTCCTCGTCGGTGACGGCGTCGCAGTCGTCGTCGACGCCGTTGCAGACCTCGACCGCGAAGTAGCACTTGCACGCGAGCGGCCGGTCGGGACCGCCCGGCGCGCAGCGCCAGCCGGCGGGGCAGTCCTCGAAGTCCTCGCACTCGAGCGAGCAGGTGCTGCGCGTCTCGTCGATCCCGTTGCAGACGCACGAGGCGCAATCGGTGTCGGTCGCGCACGCGGTGCCGGTCTGGAGATCGCCGGTCGCGCCGGGGCACATCCACCCGCCGCCGCCCGCGCCTCCCGCGCCGCCGGCCCCGCCCGCGCCGCCCGCGCCGCCGGCCCCGCCCGCGCC
>CAZDGH010000158.1:0-12413 GCA_964504805.1 uncultured Myxococcales bacterium
GGCTGCCGCGCCGGCCGCGAAGCCTGCGCCGCCGGCCGCGAAGCCCGCCGCGCCCGCGAAGCCCGCCGCCCCGCCGCCGCCCGCCGCGCCGGCGAAGCCCGGGCCGAGCTACCCCACCGACCTCGCCGGCGTCACCGCCTTCCTCGCCAAGATCAAGGAGCAGGATCACTTCGAGCTGTTCGGCCTCAAGCGCGAGGCCACCGCGGCGCAGGCGAAGATCGCCTACTTCCAGCTCGCCAAGGCGTTCCACCCGGACACCGCCGGGGCCGGCGCCGATCCCGCGCTGCGCAAGGCGAAGGAGGACATCACCGCCCGCCTCAACGAGGCGTACCAGGTGCTCGCCGACGACGCCAAGCGCGCCGACTACCTGATCGCGCTCTCGATGGGCTCGAAGTCGGGAGAAGTGGACGTCGCGGCGATCCTCGAGGCCGAGGAGACGTTCCAGATGGGCTCGATCATGGTGAAGGCCCGGAAGTACGCCGAGGGCCTCGCCGAGCTCGAGAAGGCGATCGCGCTCAACGCCAACGAGGGCGAGTTCCACGCCTGGCGCGGGTTCGCGCGGTTCTGCCTCGCCGCCGACAAGCGCGCCGCCTTCAAGGAGTGCATGGGCGACATCCAGAAGGCGGTGAAGCTCAACGACCGCTGCGCGATCGCGTGGCTCTTCGCCGGCCGCATGGCCACCGTCGTCGGCGACGCGCCGAACGCGGTGAAGTACTTCAAGAAGTGCCTCGAGCTCGACGACAAGAACGTCGACGCGCAGCGCGAGCTGAGGCTGATCGAATCGAGGGCAGGGAAGTGACCGAGCTCACCGGCAAGCAGCGCCGCGCCCTCCGGGCGCTGGGGCACCACCTCAAGGTCGTCATCCAGATCGGCAAGGACGGCGTCGCCCCCGGCCTGGTCGAGGCGGCCGAGGCGACGCTGCGGCAGCACGAGCTGGTGAAGGGCAAGGTCCTCGAGGCCGCGCCGCTCGACCGCGAGGAGGCGGCGGAGGCGCTCGCCGAGGCGACCGGCGCGCACCTCGCCCAGGTGCTCGGCCGCACCTTCCTGCTCTACAAGCCGAACCCCGAGCGGCCGCGCATCGACCTCGACAAGGGCACCTGGCGCGAGCCGGAGCGGCCGCCGCCGGAGCCGAAGCCGAGGAAGCCGGCCGGCAAGAAGCCTTCGCCGAAGAAGCCCGCGGAGCGCCGCGGCACCGGCGCGAAGCTCCCGCCGCGGCGGCACCGCTAGCGACGCCGCGGCGCCAGCAGCCGCCCGGCGAAGAGCGCGCCCGCGCGGCCCGGCGGCCGGTCGGCGGCGTGCACGAGCCAGGGCGTGAAGCTCTGCCGGCCGAGGCCGGGGACGCGCAGGCGCACGAGCGCGCCGGTCCGGAGCGCGTCGTCGGCGAGGTGCCGCGGCAGGAAGCCGTAGCCGAGGCCGCGGGCGACGGCGTCGCGCTTCGTCGGGAAGTCGGGCAGGTGGTGCACGCGGGGGCCGCCGAAGAGCGGGCCGTCGGTGGCCGACGAGCCCTGCACGGTGAGCTCGACGTGCTCCTGCAGCGCCCGCGGCCCGAGGCGCCCCGCGCGGCGGCCGAGCGGGTGCGACCGCGCCGCCACCAGCACCAGCTCCACCTCCGGCAGCGGCCGCGCCACCAGCGCCTCGCTCGGCGCGAGGTCCTTCACCAGCATCAGGTCGGCGCGCTCGCGCTCGAAGCGCGCCTGCACGCCGCGGCGGTACTCGACCGCCAGCGCGACGTTGGTCGGCACCGCGGCCTGGTGCAGCGCGGCGAGGGCGTCGAGCACGGGGCCGAGCGGCAGCGCGCCGTCGACGACCACGGCGAGCGAAGGCTCCCAGCCGGTGCGGAGCTCCTCGGCGAGGCGCTCGAGCCTCCGGGCGCGGGCGAGGATCGCCCGGCCCTCGTCGAGGGCGCGCCGGCCCGCGTCGGTGAGCCGCGCCCGGTGGCCGGAGCGGTCGAAGAGCGGCGCGCCGAGGCTCTCCTCGAGCCGCGCCACCGCGTAGCTCACCGCGCTCGTCGCCTTGCGGAGCCGCGCGCCCGCCTTCGCGAACGAGCCCGCCTCCGCGATCGCCTCCAGCGCCTCGAGCCCGTCCAGGCTGACCTGCACCGCCGCCTCCGGTCGTTCGGGTTTCTCGAACGATTCTGCCGCATCGTTCGGGCTGTTCACAGGCCCGGCCCCGGGGCGAGACTCGGCTCGTCTCCGGCAGAGGAGCGCGCCATGCACTGGATCCGCGGACGAGTCACCCGGCAGGCCCACGTCGACCTCCCCGAGGGAACCGTGGAGGAGGAGTACGCGCGCCGCGGCTTCTTCGGCCGCGTCTCGCACCTGTACCGGACGCGGCCGCCGGTGGAGTGGACCGAGGTCGAGGGCCCGATCGTCCCGCAGGCGCTGGCGGTCTCGGAGCTTCCGGGGCCCGGCGGCGGCGACTGGCTCGCGGCCCGGGTGCCGTTCCTCGAGAACGCCGACGTCACCCTGTCGATGGCGCGGCTCTCGGCGCCGATGCCGTACTTCTTCCGCAACGCCGACGGCGACGAGATCCTCTTCGTCCACCGCGGCGCCGGCCGGCTCGAGACCGACTTCGGACCGCTCGACTACCGCGCCGGCGACTACCTGGTGATCCCGCGGGGCACCGTCTACCGGCTCGCGCCCGCCGACCTCACCGACGTCCTCGTCATCGACTCCCGCGACGAGGTGGAGCTCCCGGACCGCGGCCTCCTCGGCAAGCACGCGCTCTTCGACCCCGACGTCATCGACGTGCCGTCGCCGGTGCCGGCGCCCGACGAGCCGGGGCGCACCGCCTGGGAGGTGAAGGTGCGCCGCGGCGGGCAGGTGGGCCGGATCGTCTACCCGTTCCACCCGCTGAACGCCGTGGGCTGGAAGGGCGACCTCACGGTCTGGCGCATCAACGTCGCGGACATACGGCCGGTGGCGAGCGAGCGGTACCACCTGCCGCCGACCGCCCACGTGACCTTCCTGATGCGCAACGTCGTGGTCTGCACGTTCCTGCCGCGGCCGCTCGAGGTCGGCGACCCGGGCGCGCTGCGCGTGCCGTTCTTCCACTCGAACGTCGACTTCGACGAGGTGCTCTTCTACCACGCGGGCGACTTCTTCAGCCGCGCCGGGATCCGCCCGGGGATGGTGACGTTCCACCCGCAGGGCATCCACCACGGGCCGCAGCCGCAGGCGGCCGCCGCGGCGAAGACGAAGGAGCGGACCGACGAGGTGGCGGTGATGGTCGACACGCGCAACGCGCTGTCGGTCACCGACGCCGGCCGGAAGGTCGCGATCCCCGACTACTGGAGGAGCTGGCAGCCGAAGCCGGCCGCGCGCTGAAGGAGCCGACCATGACCGATCCCAAGAACCCCTGCGGCCTCCTCGGCCTCGCCTTCGCCGAGCTGAGCCACGACGATCCCGGGAAGCTCGAGGCGCTCCTCCGCGCCTTCGGCTTCTCCCGGACGCAGCGCCACAAGACGCTCGCCCTCGACCACTGGGCGCAGGGCGACATCCACCTGCTGGTGAACCGCGAGCCGGGGAGCTTCGCCGCCGCGTTCCGCACCGCGCACGGCCCGTCGATCTCGGCGCTCGGCCTCCGGGTGAAGAGCGCCCGCGCCGCCTTCGACGCCGCGGTCGCCCGCGGGGCGCGGCCGTTCGAGGGCGGCGCCGCCGGCAAGGCGTCGCTCGACGTGCCGGCGATCTACGGCATCGGCGACAGCCTGGTGTACTTCGTCGACGAGGCGTGGAGCTGGGACCGCGAGCTCGTGGCGCACCCGGAGCCGATCGTGGAGGCGTCGAAGGGCTTCCTCGCCATCGACCACCTCACCAACAACGTGCACAAGGGCACCCTAGGCACCTGGTCGAGCTTCTACAAGGACGTCTTCGGCTTCACCGAGGTGCGGTCGTTCGACATCGACGGCGCCAAGACCGGCCTCTACTCGTACGCGCTCCGCTCGCCGGACGGCTCGTTCTGCATCCCGATCAACGAGGACAAGGGCGGCAAGGGACAGATCGCCGAGTACCTCCAGGAGTACCGCGGGCCGGGCGTGCAGCACCTCGCCTTCCTCACCGACGACCTGCTCGCCTCGCTCGACGCGATGAAGGGCGGGGTGCCGACGCTCGACATCGACGCCGACTACTACGCCACCGTCTTCGACCGGGTGCCGAACGTCCGCGAGGACCGGGCGCGGATCCAGGCGCACCAGGTCCTCGTCGACGGCGACGAGCAGGGCTACCTGCTGCAGATCTTCACCAAGAACGTCGTGGGCCCGATCTTCATCGAGCTCATCCAGCGCCGGAACCACCTCTCGTTCGGCGAGGGCAACTTCGGCGCGCTGTTCCGCTCGATCGAGCGCGACCAGGAGAAGCGCGGCGTGATCTAGCAGCCGCTCGCCCGCACGCGGCGCTTCACGTCGCGTGTGGCTCGACTCCGCTCGGTGTGCCCGGGGCGCGCGTCGCATAGGCGGCGTCGCGCGCTCACATTCCCTCGCGCTCGATCCCGGCGTACAACGCTGCCCGCATCGCGGGGCGTCGCGTGCGGTACGCACGCGGCGCGGCGTCGGGACAGCAAGGTCGGGGATCACCTCAGCGGGCCGAAGCAGGGCGATGAATCGCGACAGATCGGGTCTCACCGTCGCGACCGCCGGGGTCGCGGCGGAACGGCAGCCTCTTGCCTGCGCGCGGCGCAGGCGGCCACGGCGCTCCGTCGTCTGGATCGTCGGCACACTGCTCGTCGCGCCCGCCGCCTCGCGGGCCGACCTCCTCTCGCCGGGCCCGCTCGCGCGGGCGCACCGGGGGCTCGAGGGCCTCGAGAACTGCACGAAGTGCCACGAGGCGGGCGAGGAGCTCTCCGATCGGAAGTGCCTCGCCTGCCACGAGGAGGTCGGCCGCCGGTTGCAGGCGGGCGAGGGCCTCCACGGCCGGCTGCCGGCAGGAGAACGAGCCTGCGCGTCCTGTCACAAGGACCACCACGACGACGAGCAGGCGCTCGCGGGCTTCGGCCCCGCGGGCAAGGACGGCTTCGCCCACGCCCGGACCGGCTGGCCGCTCGAGGGCGAGCACCGGAAGGTGAAGTGCGAGCCGTGCCACGACGCGCGCCTCGTCGCCGACGCCGACGTCCGGGCGTGGATCGCCGAGCACCCGAAGGAGAAGACCTGGCTCGGCCTCTCCACGAGCTGTGCGACCTGCCACTTCGACGAGCACCGCGGGCAGGAGGGCGACCGCTGCGAGTCGTGCCACGACGCCGCCGACTGGAAGCGGGCCCCGAAGTTCGACCACGACGAGACGGAGTTCGCGCTCCGCGGGCGCCACCGCAAGGTCGGCTGCACCGAGTGCCACGAGGTCCTCGAGGACGAGACCACGGCCGCGACCGCGTTCCCGTCGCCGAAGAGCTTCAAGTTCCTCCAGCTCGACGACGTGCCGCACGCGGCGTGCACCGACTGCCACGACGATCCGCACGCCGGCAAGTACGGCCCGCGCTGCCAGTCGTGCCACTCGGAGGACGGCTGGCTGAAGCTGCGCGGCCTCGCCACCGCGCCCGCGTTCCACGAGAAGACGCGGTTCCCGCTCCGCGGCGAGCACGTCGACGTGCCGTGCAAGAGCTGCCACGGGCCGCTCCCGGGGATGCCGACGCGCTTCAAGGGCCTCGCCTTCGAGGCCTGCGCCGACTGCCACCTCGACGCCCACCTCGGGCAGCTCGTCGCCGAGGGCGGCAAGCCGCAGGCGTGCGACGGCTGCCACGCGGTGGAGGGCTTCCTGCCCGCGCGCTTCGAGGCTGCGGATCACGACCGGACCGGCTACCCGCTCGACGGCGCCCACCGCACCGTGGCCTGCAGCGCGTGCCACGCCACCCAGAAGGCGCTCGCCAGGAGGCTCCCGCAGGGCGAGGCGAAGCTGCGGCGCCGCCAGAAGCGGCCGGTGCAGGTCTCGCTGGTCGCCTTCGACCTGCCGAGGGCGAAGGGCGGCGCCTGCAAGAGCTGCCACGACGACGTGCACCGCGGGCAGTTCGACGCCCGGGTCGCCGACACCGGCTGCGAGGGCTGCCACACCAGCGCCGCCTCCTTCGCCGAGGTGACCTTCGACCACGGCGCCGAGACGGACTTCGCCCTCGAGGGCGCCCACGCCGAGGCGGCCTGCGGCTCGTGCCACCTGCCGGACCGCAAGGGCACCGTGCGCTACGCGGGGCTCGAGACCGCGTGCGCCTCGTGCCACGACGACGTCCACGTCGGCCAGCTCGCGGCGGAGGACGGGACCACCGACTGCGCGGTCTGCCACGACGCCAGGGCGTTCGTGCCCGCGCCGGGCTTCCGCCACGAGCCGCCGCTGGCGTCGTTCGTGCTCGACGGCGCCCACGCCACCGCGCCGTGCGAGAGCTGCCACGCCGAGGTCGAGCTGGCGAAGGGCGCGAAGACGCGCCGCTACGAGGGGCTGCCGACCGAGTGCGAGGGCTGCCACCGGGACTTCCACCAGGGGACGTTCGAGGGGTTCCAGCCTTGAAGCGCGCGCTCGCCGTCGGCTTCGCCGTCTACGTCCTCGGCCTCGTGGCCGGCGCGGCGCGGCCGACCACCTCGCCGCGCGAGCCGCCGCCGGCGCCCGCCGGCCACGGCGGCGGCGTCACCCGGTGCAAGCTCTGCCACGTCACCACCACCTGGCGCGAGGGCGCGTTCGACCACGACCGCACCGGCTACCGGCTCGAGGGCGCCCACGGCGGCGCGCCGTGCCGCGGCTGCCACACCGGCGCCTTCGAGGACCCGGTGCCGACGACCTGCGCCGGGTGCCACCAGGACGTGCACCGCGGCTCGCTCGGCCAGCGCTGCGACGGCTGCCACGACCCGTCGAGCTGGGACGCGGCCTTCGACGCCTTCGCGCACCGCCGCACCGCGTTCCCGCTCACCGGCCGCCACGCGTTCCTGCCGTGCGCCGAGTGCCACCCCGGCACCGCCGGCAAGGCCTTCTCGGGCGCCACCGTCCCGTGCGCGAGCTGCCACGCCAGGGACTGGTCGCGGGCCGCGCTCACCTCGGTGGACCACGCGGCGCTCGGCTTCTCGACCGACTGCCGGAGCTGCCACGACGCCTGGGGCTTCGAGCGCGGCCGCTTCCCGGGCCACGACGCCTGCTTCGAGCTCTCCGGCGGGCCGCACGCGCGGATCGCCTGCCTCGACTGCCACACCACCCTCCGCGGCGCCGGGGGCGGCGGCACCTGCTCGACGAACACCGCGTCCTGCACCGGCTGCCACGAGCACGCCTGCGGGGAGATGGACGACGAGCACCAGGGCGTCCCCGGGTACCAGTGCCGGGATCGCAAGTGCTACGAGTGCCACCGGTTCTCGACGGCGCCGGCCGGGAGGGCGCGGTGAGCGTCGCGTCGCTCGCGCTGGCGCTCGCCCTGGCGGCGGCGTCGCAGCCGTCCACCGGCCGCGTGGTCCACGTCACCGCCGCCCGCGCCTACCTCGACCGCGGCGCCGAGCACGGCCTCGCCGCGGGGCAGGTGCTGCCGATGCGGCGGAAGCGGGCGCGCTGCACGGTGGAGTGGGTCGGGCCGAAGACCGCGACCTGCACCGGCAACGTGCGCGAGGGCGATCGCTTCCGGCTCGGAAAGCGCCCCGAGGCCGCCGCGCCGCCGAAGCGCCTCCCGCCGCCGCGCGGGAAGGCGGCGCTCGCGAAGCAGCGGGCGATCGTCGCCGCCGCGCCTTCGCCGGCGGTCGCCGACGAGGCCACCGCCGCGGACGCGACCCTCGGCCGTCGCATGCGCGCGAGCGCCGAGCTCGCCCACGCCACCTGGACCACGCTGCACGCGCCGGACGGCGCCTTCCACGAGGAGCGCGTGGACCTCTCGATCCGCGGCGCGCCGGTCGCCGGCCCGTTCCGGCTCTTCGCGGAGCTCACCGCGCTCCGCCGCGCCGCGCCCGCCGCCGCGCGCTTCCGCCCCGGCGAGGAGACGCAGCTCTACGTCCGCGAGGCGGAGCTCTCCGCCCGCGAGCCGGGCTCGCGCTTCACGCTCTCCGCGGGGCGCCTCTGGCCGTGGTACGCGCCGGGCGCGCCGACGATGGACGGCGCCCAGGCGGGCTTCCGCACCGGGAGCGGCGCGGCGGAGGTCGGCGCCTTCGGCGGCGGCATCCCGGCGCCGGACACCCTCGCGCCCCGCGCCGAGGCCTGGACCGGCGGCGCCTACTGGTCGCTCCGCCGCCTCGACGACGACGGCGCGGTGCCGTTCCTCCGGCACGAGGGCCGCCTCGCCGCGGTGCAGGTGCCCGGCGCCGGGCGGCGCCTCGAGGCCCAGGGCCTGCTCCACGCCTCGCTCGGCGGCGCGCTCGACGCCTCCGCCGACGTGCGGGCGCGCCTCGACGAGCCGGCGCTCTCGGCGGCGCGGCTCGACCTCGGCGGGAAGCCGCACGAGCGGCTCCGCGTCGCCGGCGGCTTCCGCTGGCTCGACGACGACGCCGCGGTCGCCGACGAGCTCGCGCCGGTGGCGTCGCGGCACGCCGACGCCAGCGCGACCTTCGAGGCCACCCGCTGGCTCACCATGGGCGCCGCCGGCGGGTACGCCGCCGAGCTCGCGAGCGGCGACGATCGCAGCTGGATCGGGCCCGAGCTCGGCTTCCCGCGGCTCTTCGGCGCCGCGGGCGGCGTCACCGCCGGGTACCAGGAGGAGCTCGGCGCGACCGCCGGCCGCGCCGGCTGGCTGCATGCGATCGTCATTCCCGCGAAGCGCCTGCGGCTGCTCTCCCGGCTCGCCTACTTCGAGGACCGCACCGGCGCCACGGGCGAAGGGGCGCCGGACGCGTCGCGCGAGGTCGGCGTCTACGGCGCCGTCGACGCGCGGGTCCTCGACTGGCTGTCGGTCTCGGGCGGGCTGCTCGCCCGGGCGGGCCTGCCGACGTTCGCCGGCGGGCTCGAGTCCTCCGAGGTCCCCGCGGGGCTGTACGGAACGCTGTCGCTGCGAGGTGAGCTATGAGCCGACGTCTCCCGATCGCGATCGCCCTCGTCCTCTCCGCCTGCCAGGCGCCGCCCGCCGGCGACGCGCCGATCGTCACCGCGCCCACGCGGCAGAGCCACGAGGCGTTCTTCCCGATCGAGACCGGCCCGCACGGCGGCGTCGAGTGCGACGCCTGCCACGGCCGGAGCGACAGCTTCGCCGAGTTCCGCTGCCTCGACTGCCACGAGCACGGCAAGGAGCGCACCGACGCCGATCACCGCGGCGTCGAGGGCTACGTCTACGCGAGCCCGTCCTGCTACGAGTGCCACCCGCGCGGCGAGGCGGGCGACCTGTCGGTGGACCACGAGGCGATCTTCCCGATCGACGAGGGCTCCGCCCACGCCGAGGTCGGCTGCATGGAGTGCCACGCCGACCGCGCCGACCGCTCGAAGCTGCTCTGCGCGACCTGCCACGTGCCCGGCGAGACCGAGCCGATCCACGCCGAGGTCGAGGGCTTCGCGCAGGACAGCCGCACCTGCGTCCGCTGCCACGCGGACTCCCAGGTCGACCGCGTCGCCGAGCACGGTCCGTTCCGCATCCAGGCGGGCGCGCCGCACGAGACCTCCGCCTGCCTCGACTGCCACCCGGCGCTGCGCGCCGACAAGAGCTTCGGCGCGGACTTCGCGAAGCAGGCCTGCGTCGGCTGCCACCTGCAGCCCGAGACCACCTCGCAGCACGTCGCCGTCGACGGCTTCGTCTTCGACGACGCCTGGTGCCTCTCCTGCCACTCGACCGGCGAGAAGAACGCGCCGGTGGAGCACGACAGCTTCCCGATCCTCGGAGGCGCGGCCCACTCCGGCCGCGGCTGCAGCGAGTGCCACGCGAGCGGCGCCGATCGCTCGCAGCTCCTCTGCGCCACCTGCCACGCCCCGGCGGAGACGACGCCGCAGCACGCGGTGGTGCCGGGCTTCGTGCAGGAGAGCGTCTCGTGCGTGCGCTGCCACGCGGACGCGCAGGTCTCCCGGGTCGCGGCGCACCAGCCGTTCGGGATCCAGGCCGGCTCGGCCCACGCCGGCGAGAGCTGCCTCGACTGCCACCCGTCGATGCGCGCCGACAAGCCGTTCGGCGCCGACTTCTCGCGGCAGCTCTGCACCGACTGCCACGGCGCCGCCGAGACCGACGCCACCCACGTCGGGATCGCCGGCTACGCCCACGACACCGCGACCTGCCTCGGGTGCCACCCCGCGGGCACGGTGGAGGCCTCGGTGGATCACGCCGGGCTCTTCCCGATCGGCCCCGGCACCGCCCACGCGTCGGTGGACTGCGCCGCCTGCCACGCCGACCCGGGCGATCGCAGCGTCCTCGCCTGCGCCACCTGCCACAACCCCGCGGAGATGACGCCGGCCCACGGCCAGGTCGGCGGCTTCCGGCAGGAGAGCGCGTCGTGCCTGCTCTGCCACGCCGACTCGCAGGTGTTCCGGCTCGGCGGCCACACGCCGTTCCGCGTCACCTCCGGACCGCACGACGGCGAGCCGTGCGCGGAGTGCCACGCGGCGCGCCGCGCCGATCGCCCGTACCCGGCGATCTCGTTCGACACCTACAGCTGCCCGGCGTGCCACAGCCAGAGCCGGATGGACGACGTCCACGACGGCCGGAGCGGCTACCGCTACGAGAGCACCACCTGCACCAACTGCCACGCGGACGGCTCGCAGTAGGGCGCGGTCAGGGCACCTCGACCTCGGTCCGGGCCATCGGCTCGAGGCCGAGGGCGGTGCCGTCGAGGAGCCGCGCGAGGCGCGCGACCTCGGGGGTGTCGTGCGCCAGCAGCTCGGCGGCGTGGCGCGCCGAGAGTGACTGGTAGAGCAGCGTCGCCTCGAGCCGGAGCGGGCCCTCGCCCGGGAGCGGGATCGACAGCCGCACCTGGTCGGAGCCGGCCACGAAGTCCGGGTCGCCGTCGACGCCGGCCGGCGCCGTCTCGCCGGCGTGGGGCCCGTCCGCGCGCCAGCCGGCCGGCAGGATCCGGTCGTCCTTCGCGTAGCCGGCGCCGCGGAGGAGCTGGTGCGTCGGCGCGCCGTCGCCGTCGGCGAGCACGGTCTCCCAGAGCTGCACCTCGCCCGGCGCGGCGAGCAGGTCGCGGTGCGGCTCGTGCGGCCCGCCGGCGTGCTCCGACGGCAGCGGCGCGCCGTCGGCCCCGAGGATCCGGCCCGCGGCGTCGACGTCGCCGGTGACGAACACCTCGGCGCCGCTGCCGTCGCGGACCGCCAGCCGGAGCCACATCCGCCGCGCCGGGTACGCGGTGGGCAGCTTGTGGCCGACGAGGTTCTCCACCCGCACCGTCGCCTCGAGGCGCCCGTCCCGTCGCTCCGCCTCGACCTCGAGCCGCGCCGCGCCCGCGAGGCTCTCGCGCGCCGCGGCGATCGTCGCGTCGAAGGCCGCCGGCGGCGCGGTGGCGCCGAGCTCCGCGTGATCGCGGAGGAGGGCCGGCACCAGGGTGTTCGCGCCGACGAAGACGTGCCGTCCCACCGGCGACCGCTCCTCCACCTGGAAGCCCATGCCGCCGGGGCTCCGGGCGATCCGGGTCCGGAGCGGGACGCCGTCCTCGCTCGTCGTCGGCACGTGGCACGACTGGCAGCTCGCGGCGCGAGCGCCGCCGGACTCGGTCGAGTACGCCGAGTTCCGCCACTCGAGGTACGGCCCCTGCTCGAGCATCCGGTCGCCGGTGTGGGCGCCGTCCGGCGCGAGCGCCTCGGTGAAGAGGGTGTGGCAGCTCCCGCACAGCGCCGACTCCCGCACGTGCGCGCCGTAGGCCGGGGTGTAGCCGGAGCGGTGCTCCATCGGCCGCGCCAGCGGCGCCCGGTGCGGGCCGTAGATGGTGGCGTCGTCGCCGATCACGAACCCGGCGGAGAAGCTCGCCTCGGTGCCGAGGCCGTCGGGGCGGATCTGGTGGCAGAGCGTGCAGGAGACGCCGTCGCGCGCGAGCTGGCCGCGGTGGCCGGGCGCGCCGAGGAGCGCGAGGCCGGGCAGCGGCTCGCCCTCGAGCCGGGCCTCCGTCATCGCCATCGGCGCGTGGCAGCCGAGGCACTTCGCCTCGATCGCGTCCCGGGCCGCCGGCGTCTCGGCGACCTCCACCGAGACCGCGGCGCGGAAGACCGGATCGCGCGCGGCGTTCGCCATCATCGACGAGCGCCAGAGATCGTACGGCGCCACCGAGCGGCCGGCCTCGTCGCGCAGCGCCGGCGAGAACTCCGACGACGCGTGGCACTCGGCGCAGGCCTCGGCGGTGGCGAAGCGCCCCTCGACGACGCCCGCGGGAGGCTCCATCCCCATCCCGCAGCCGGCGAGGAGCGCGGCGAGCGGCGCGGCACGGCTTGCGGCGTGGGTCCCCATGTTCCGTGGGAGCCGCGCCGCGGAGGAGAGGGTTCGGGGGCCTCGCCTGCCCGCTTCGGGGCCATGTCGCAGCGCGGCGCCGGGGCTACACTGGCGGCCCATGCGCCGACCCCTGTCGCTCCTCC
>CAZDGH010000159.1:0-12326 GCA_964504805.1 uncultured Myxococcales bacterium
CCGCCACGACCACCGCCGCGCGGCCCGCCCGCGTGCCCGCCGCGCGCCGCCGCGCCGTCGCGGTCTCGCGCGAGACGAGCTTGTTGAAGTTGCTCGTCTGCCCGCGCGACGTCTTCTCCTGGTACACGAGCGCGAGGCCGCTCTCGTCGAACTTCTGGAACCACTCGTCCCAGGTGATCGGCTTCAGCGACTCCGCGCCGGCGTAGCCGGGGAAGTCGAGGCGGATGATCCCCGTCTGCCCCTTGCTGCCGGTCCGCCGCACCTCGGCGGGCTGCCCGCCGCGCGCCTCGGCCCAGCGGCGGATCTCGTCGTGATCGGTCGTGGTCCGTCCCAAGGTCCTCGCCATGGATCGCTCCTCCCTCGCGCACACGCTGCGCACGGGAGGCCGGGGTCGCTACGAGCCGGCGCGGACGCGCACCGGGGCGAGGAGCTCGGGGGCGGCCACGTCGTCGGCGCCGACGGCCGCATGCGGTCCGGCCGTGCGAGCTGCCGGCCGGAGCCGCCTCGGTGGTACAACCGCCTCACGCACCGCGACGAGGCCGAGGACCCGATGGGAAAGCTGCGCTTCTTCGTCAACGATCGGCTCGTCGAGGAGGACGCGGTCCCGCCGACCACGACGCTGCTCGACTACCTGCGCGGCGCCCTGCGGCTCACCGGCACCAAGGAGGGCTGCAAGGAGGGCGACTGCGGCGCCTGCACGGTCGCCATCGCCGATCCGGCGGCGCCGGGCGGCCCGACCTTCCGCGCCGTGAACGCGTGCCTCGTGCTGCTGCCGATGGTGCAGGGCAAGCGCGTGGTCACCGTGGAGGGCCTCGCAAAGGACGGCGCGCCGCACCCGGTGCAGGAGGCGCTCGCCCGGCACCTCGGCAGCCAGTGCGGCTACTGCACGCCGGGCGTGGCGATGTCGCTGCTCGAGGCCGGGCACCGGGCCGACCTGGCGGAGCCGTGGCAGCTGGACGACCAGCTCTGCGGGAACCTCTGCCGCTGCACCGGCTACCGCCCGATCCGCGACGCCGCCGCGGAGGTGAAGGGCGCCTGCCGCCACGACGCCCACGCCGCCGCCGCGGCCGCGCCGGCGGAGAGCCCGGCCCTCGACTACCGCCACGGCGCGCAGCGGTACCGGAACCCGACCACGCTCGGCGAGCTCTTCGAGGCGCTCGCCGAGCCGGGCACGAGGCTCGTCGCCGGCGGCACCGACCTCTCGCTCGAGATCACCAAGCGCTTCGAGGAGCCGGAGCGGCTCGTCTCCGTCGAGGCGATCCCGGAGCTGCGCCGGCTGGCGCCGTCCGGCGACGGCTGGTCGATCGGCGCGGCGGTGACGCTCTCCGAGCTGCAGGCGCAGGTCGGCCCCGAGCTCCCGGCGCTCGAGAAGATGCTGCGCTTCTTCGCCTCGCGGCAGATCAAGAACCGGGCGACCGTGGGCGGCAACCTCTGCAACGCCTCTCCCATCGGCGATCTCGCGCCGGTGCTGGTCGCGCTCCGCGCGCGGGCGGTGCTCGCCTCGGCGAAGGGCGAGCGGACGCTGCCGCTCGAGGACTTCTTCGTCGCCTACCGGAAGACCGCCCTCGCGCCGGGCGAGGTCCTGGCGCGGATCGAGCTGCCGCGGCCCGGCGAGGCGGATCGCGCCAGCTCGTTCAAGGTGTCGAAGCGGCGCGAGCTCGACATCAGCGCCGTCGCCGCCGGCTGCCTCGTCCGGGTCGAGGGCGGGACGGTGACCGAGGCCCGCCTCTGCTTCGGCGGGATGGCGGCGACGCCGAAGCGCGCCGCCCGCGCCGAGGCCGCGCTCGCCGGCAGGCCGTGGAGCCGCGCCACGGTCGAGGCGGCGCTGCCCGCGCTCGCCGAGGACTTCGCGCCGCTCGACGACCACCGCGGCTCGTCGTGGTTCCGGGCGACGGTGGCGAGGAACCTCCTCCTCGGCTTCTACCTGGAGACCGCCGCGTCGCCGGCCGCGCTCGACCCGCGCCCGACCGCGACCGTGCACCTCCCGAAGGCGGTGGCGAAGTGAGCACGAGCCCCCTCGGGCGCCCGGCGCCCCACGAGTCCGGCCTCCTCCACGCGAGCGGCGAGGCGCTCTACGCCGACGACGTGCCCGAGCCGCGCGGCACGCTCTACGGCCTGCCGGTCGGCTCGCCCCACGCCCACGCGCGGCTGCTCGGGATCGACGCGGCGGCGGCGCGGGCGATCCCGGGCGTCGCCGCGGTCCTCCTCGCGGGAGACGTGCCGGGCGAGAACCAGATCGGCGCGGTCGCGCACGACGAGCCGCTCCTCGCCGACGGCGAGGTGCTCTCGGAGGGGCAGCCGGTGGCGCTCGTCGTCGCCGACTCGCTCCGCGCCGCGCGGGCGGCCGCGAAGGCGCTCTCGGTCCGGTGGGAGCCGCTGCCGGCGCTGCTCACCATCGAGGACGCCGTCGCCGCGGGCTCGTTCCACCGCCCGCCGCACGTGATCGAGCGTGGGCAGGTGCGCGAGGCGCTCGCCGGGGCGGCGCACCGCCTCTCCGGCGTCGTCACCTGCGGCGGCCAGGACCACTTCTACCTGGAGACGCAGGCGAGCCTGGCGATCCCGGAGGAGCGCGGGACCCTGCGGCTCGTCTCGTCGACGCAGCACCCGAGCGAGGTCCAGGCGAAGGTCGCCGAGGTGCTCGGCTGGGCGCGGAGCCGGATCGTCGTCGAGGTGCCGCGGATGGGCGGCGGCTTCGGCGGCAAGGAGACCCAGGCGGCGCCGTGGGCCGCGCTCGCCGCGCTGGCGGCGACCCGGACCGGCCGGCCGGTGAAGGTGTGGCTGAACCGCGACCAGGACATGGTCATGACGGGCAAGCGCCACCCGTTCCGGATGGAGTACGACGCCGGCCTCGACGGGGACGGCCGGCTCGTCGCCCTCGACGCGAAGCTCGTCGCCGACGGCGGCTGGGCCCTCGACCTCTCGCACGCGATCGTCGATCGCGCGCTCTTCCACGCCACCAACTGCTACTTCGTGCCGCACGTGCGGCTCGAGGGACGGATCGCCAGGACCCACAAGGCGTCGAACACCGCGTTCCGCGGCTTCGGCGGGCCGCAGGGGATGCTGCTGGTCGAGGCGATCCTGTCGCGGGCCGCGGAGAAGCTCGGCCTCGACCCGGCGGAGCTCCGCCGCCGCTCGTACTACGGCGGAGCGCCGCGGGACCGGACGCCGTTCGAGCAGGAGGTGAAGGGCTTCCGCCTCGACCGCATCCACGAGGAGCTGCTCCGGAGCGCCTCGTGGGCGGAGCGGCGCGCGGCGGTCGACCGCTTCAACGCGACGCACGAGCACCTGCGGCGCGGGCTCTCCTTCTCCCCGGTCATGTTCGGCATCTCCTTCACCAACTCGATGCTCAACCAGGCGGGCGCGCTGGTGCTCGTCTACGCCGACGGCTCCGTGCAGCTGAACCACGGCGGCACCGAGATGGGGCAGGGGCTCCACACCAAGATGCGCGCGGTGGCGGCCCACGAGCTCGGCGTGCCGCTCGAGGCGGTGCGGGTGATGGTGACCTCCACCGAGAAGGTGCCGAACACCAGCGCCACCGCCGCCTCCTCCGGCGCCGACCTCAACGGCCAGGCCGTCCGCGAGGCGTGCGCCACGATCCGCGAGCGGCTGCGGCCGGTGGCGGCGGAGCTCCTCGGGGTGGACGGCGGCGCGCTCGCCTTCGAGGGCGGCGCGGTCCGGCACCCCGGCGGCGCCGAGGTGCCGTTCGCGAAGGTCGCCGAGGCGGCGTGGGCGGGGCAGGTGTCGCTCTCGGCCACCGGCTACTACCGCACGCCCGGCATCCACTACGACCACGCGGCCGGCCGCGGGAAGCCGTTCCACTACTACGCGTTCGGCGCCGCGGTGATCGAGGTCGAGGTCTCCTCGCTCACGGGCGAGCACCGGGTGCTCCGGGCCGACATCCTCCACGACGTCGGCGACTCGCTCGTGCCCACCATCGATCGCGGACAGGTCGAGGGCGCCTTCGTGCAGGGCCTCGGCTGGCTCACCTCGGAGGAGCTGGTCTGGTCGAAGGACGGCAGGCTGCTCACCCACGCGCCGTCGACCTACAAGATCCCGGCGGTCGGCGACGCGCCGGAGGACCTCCGGGTCGCGCTGCTCGAGGACGCCCGGCAGGAGACGACGATCCACGGCTCGAAGGCGGTCGGCGAGCCGCCGCTGATGCTGGCGATCGGCGTCGTCGGGGCGCTGCGGCAGGCGATCGGGACGTACGCGCCGCGCGGCCGGGCGCACGAGCTCGAGCTCCGGATCCCGTGCACGCCGGAGGCGATCCTGCGGGCGGTCGAGGACGCGAAGGCGCTGGCGGCCGCGACGCCGGCGGGGTCGGCGCCGGTGGCGGCCGCGCCGTAGCGCATGGCGGGGGCGCTCGCGGCCGCGGCGGGGCTGCTCCTCCTGGGCGCTTCGGCCGCGCCGAACGTCGAGCTCTACACCCGCCCCGGGTGCCCCCACTGCGACGACGCGAAGGCGTACCTGCGCCGCGAGCTGCCGGAGGTGACCGTCGTCGAGCACGACGTCGTGCGCGATCCGTCCGCGCTGGCGCGGCTCGAGGCGCTCTCCGCGCAGGCCGGCGTGGCGACGCCGGGCGTCCCGACCTTCGTCGTCGGCGGCCGCGTGCTCGTCGGCTTCGAGCCGGCGACGACGCCCGGCCTCCTCCGCGACGCGCTCCGGGGCGCCGGGCCGCCGCCCGCCGGGGTGGAGCTCCCGCTCCTCGGACGGGTGGAGCTCGAGCGGCTCGGCCTGCCGCTCTTCACCGTCGCCGTCGGCCTCGTCGACGGCTTCAACCCGTGCGCGACGTGGGTGCTGCTCTTCCTGCTGGGGATGCTGGTGCACCTCCGGGACCGCCGCCGGATGGCGCTCGTCGCCGGCACGTTCGTGGTCGTGAGCGGCGCCGTCTACTACGCGTTCATGGCGGCGTGGCTCGGGTTCTTCCAGGTGATCGGCGTGTCGACGCCGGTGCGGCTCGCGCTGGCGGCGGTGGCGATCGGGATGGGCCTCGTGAACCTGAAGGACTTCTTCGCCTTCGGACGCGGGCCGTCGCTCTCGATCCCGGCGTCGGCGAAGCCCGGGATCTACCGCCGCGCCCGGGCGATCCTCTCGGCGGAGAACCTCCCGGCGGCGCTCGCCGGCACGGTGGCGCTCGCGTTCCTGGTGAACCTGGTGGAGCTCCTCTGCACCGCGGGGCTGCCGGCGCTCTACACCGGGATCCTCACCAGCCGCGGCCTCGGCGAAGGCGCGCACCACGCCTACCTCGCGCTCTACATCGCGGCGTACATGGTCGACGACGCGATCCTGGTGACGATCGGCGTGGCGACGCTCGGGAGCCCGAAGCTGCGCGAGCGCGGCGGCCGCTGGCTGAAGCTGCTCTCCGGCGTGGTGATCGTCGCGCTCGGGATCCTGCTCTTGGTGCGGCCGCGGTGGATGGGGTTCTAGCGCCTTCGTCAGCGGTAGAGCGCGCGGGCCATCCGCTCCCGGTAGCGGTCGGCGAGCTCGCTCCTCGCGCCGACGGTCTCGAAGACCTCGAGCATCGCCTTCCGGGCCTCGTCGCCGGCGCCCTTCTTGCCGAGCTTCTCCACCACCGCGACGAGCTCCTCGAGCGCCGCCTCGTGCCGGCCCTCGGCGGCGAGGGCGCGACCGAGCCCGATCCGGGCCTCGTGATCGCCGGGATCCTTCGCGAGCCGCGCCTCGGCCTCGCCGCGGCCGCCGGCGCGCCGCGCGGCGATCGAGAGGCGCAGCGCCGCGAGCTCCTTCGCGCGCGCGTCCTGCTCCGCGGCCGGGAGGAGATCGAGGTGCCGCAGCGCCTCGTCGTCGCGGCCGGCGGCGGCGTCGAGCCGCGCCAGGCCGAGGTGGGCGCCGGGCTGCCGCGCCTTCCGCGAGAGCGCGCGCTCGTACGCCGCCCGCGCCTCGGCCTCGCGCCCCGCCTGCTCGTGGGCGAGCCCCTCCGCCGCGGCCTCCTCGGCCGGGCCCGGGACGATCGCCTCGAGGAAGCGCCGGATCTCCCCCTCGGGCTGCACGCCGACGAACTCCGAGACCACCGCGCCGCCGACGAACGCCTTCACCGCGGGGATGCCCTGCACGCGGTACCGCGCCGAGAGCGACGGGCTCCGGTCGCTGTCGACCTTGGCGAGGCGCCACGCGCCGCCGCCCTCCTCGGCGAGGCGCTCGAGCACCGGCCCGAGCACGCGGCAGGGCCCGCACCACGCCGCCCAGAAGTCGACGACCACGGGGCGCCGCCGGCTCTCGGCGAGCACCTCGGCCTCGAAGCTCGCCTCGTCCACGTCGATGGTGTGCGCGCCTGCCACGGGAGGACCTCCGTCGAGGATGCTAACCCTCGGCCGCGAGCGCCGCCGGGACGCCGGTGCGGTACGACGGGTACGAGAGCGAGACGCCGAGCGCCGCGCGGATCGCCCGGCCGTCCACGCGACGGTCGCCCCGCAGGGTCTCCGGGGCCTCGGCGGGCGGCACGTGGGGCGGTGGCGGGGCGCCGACGAGCCGGGCGCAGAAGCGGGCGATCTCGGCGGCGGTCTCGGGCTCGTCGTCGGCGACCGGGAACGCGCCCTCGAGGGAGGCGTCGAGGGCGGCGACGCAGAGCGCGGCGAGGTCGTCGACGTGGATCCGCGAGACGAAGCCGCCGCCGTCGCCGGCGATCCGGTGGCGGCCCGCGCGCACCGCGACGTGGACGCCGCGCCCCGGGCCGTAGATCGCCGCCGGGCGGAGCACCAGCGACGAGACGCCGCTGCCGCGCACCGCGGCCTCGGCCTCGAGCCGGAGCCGCGTGCGCTCGGTGATCGGCGCCGGCGCGGTGCGCTCGTCGACGACCCGGGCGTCGCCGTATACGCCGGTGGTGGAGAGGTAGACGAAGCGCGTGGCGCGCGGCCGGCACGCCGCGACGATCGCCGCGGTGCGCTCCACCGGCCGCCCCGGACCGTCGAGGACCGGCACCGAGAGCAGCACCCGGGCGCCCGGCGGCGTCGCGGCGGCGAGGGCCTCGAGCGAGGCGGGCTCGAGCGCGTCGAACGCGAGCGGGACGACGCCCTCGGGGATCGCGCGGGGATCGCGCGAGGTCGCCACCACGGGCGCGCCGCGGGCGGCGAGCGCCCGCGCCACCCGCGTGCCGGTGAAGCCGCAGCCGACGACGAGGTACGGCCCGGCGGTCCGCACGTGGGCGCGGAAGTCGCCGGACGGGAGCTCCGCCCGGGCGAGGCCGGGGGTCGCGAGCAGGTAGGCGTCGGCGACGGCGCCGCCCTCGAGGGCGACGGGCGCGCGGCGGAACAGCTCCGGGTGCCCCTCGAAGGCGTCGAGCCTCGAGAGCAGCGCGTCGTCCACCTCGAAGAGCGCGCCGCGCACGGCGGTGGCGCCGCCCTCGAGCAGCCCGGGCCACGCGCCGCAGTCGACCAGCCGGTAGCGGGCCACCGTCCGCGCCGGGCCGAGGAGGCGCGCGCCGGAGAGCCGGGACTCGTTCGCCTCGCCGGGGAGCAGCGAGCCGTAGACGAAGAGCCGGGTCACGGGGCCGCGGTCAGCCGATGACGAAGACGCCGATCACGAACAGCGCCAGCCCGAGCGCGAGCAGCCCGACGTGCAGCGCCCGCGCGTCCGGCGTCGCGAACTTCAGGAGCGTCTCGGCGGCCGCTTTCTCGTCGGCGGAGGCCGAGGCGTCCGCCGCCACCTGCGCCGCCGCCGCCCTCGCCGCGGCCACGTCGCCGGCGCCGTAGAGCGCCCGCACCCGCGCCATCCCGGCGGCGGGAACCGCGGCGCCGCCCGCGCCGTCCCGCTTCTTGCTCTTCTTGTCCTTCGCCATCGCGGGCGGACTGTAGTGGGCGAGACCTTTCCCGGCAAGCGCGCGCGCTCCCCCGGGAGCCGCGTGGTAGAGACGGGAACAAGCCGGGGCCGCCTCGCGTTGCCGCGGCGGCCCGCGTCCCGCCCCGGGGGGCCTTCCCGAGACCCGATGGATCGCCGCCGCTTCCTCGCCGCCTCCGCCGCCGTCGCCGCGGGCCTCGCCGCGCCGGCGCGCGCGCGCGCGTTCGGCGAGCGGTCGCGGCTGGTCTTCGCCCAGGGCCGCCACGGAGGCACCTGGCAGCCGCGGCCGCACGCGCTCAGGAGGCTCGCGTTCGAGATCGGCACCCGGACGAGCATCGCGACGCTGCCCGAGGAGCGCGCCTTCGCGCTCGACGCGCCGGAGCTCTTCTACCACCCGTTCCTCTACGTGGCCGGCGACGGCGAGCTGCCGCCGCTCTCGCAGGCGGAGCTCGAGAACCTGCGCCGCTACCTGACCTACGGCGGGTTCGTGCTCTTCGACGGCACCGGCGCGACGTTCGCGACCTCGGCCGAGCGGGAGCTCGCGCGGATCCTCCCCGGGCAGGAGCCCGGGCGGATCCCGGTGGACCACGTCCTCTACAAGTCCTTCTACCTGGTCGACCAGCCCGCCGGCCGCACGCTCGAGCGGCCGTACCTGTCGGGCGTGCTCCAGGGGCCGCGGCTCGCGGTGGTGATCTCCGCCAACGACCTCGGCGGCGCGTGGAGCCGCGACGAGCTCGGCTCGTGGGAGTACGAGGTCGCGCCCGGCGGCGAGGCGCAGCGCGAGGTCGCGTTCCGGCTCGGCGTGAACCTGGTCATGTACGCGATGTGCACCGACTACAAGGAGGACCAGGTCCACATCCCGTTCATCATGAAGAGGCGCCGCTAGCGTGGAGCCCGACGTCGCCTACGACAGCTGGCGCCTCGTCTCGCTCTCGCCGTGGCCGACGTGGGCGCTCGCGCTCGTCGGCCTCGCCGCGGCGGCGGGCGTCGTGCTCGCGGCGATCGGCCTGCGGAAGGAGCCGCGCGGCGCGCGGCGGGCGATCCTGCTCGCGCTGCGCACCGGCTCGATGCTGGCGGCGGTGTTCGTGCTGCTCGAGCCCGGGATCCGGCTCCTGCAGACGGCCCGGGTGAAGAACCGCCTCGCGGTGCTGGTGGACGCGTCGGCGTCGATGGCGTTCCCGGCCGAGGCCGGCGGCGCCAGCCGGGCGGCGGTGGCGGCGCGCTGGCTGCAGGAGGTGGCGCCGGCGCTCGCGGAGCTCGCCGCGACGCACACCCTCGAGCTCTACCGCTTCGACCGCGACCTCGTGCCGGCGGACCGCGCCGCGCTCGCCGAGGGCGGCGCCACGCCGACCGGGCCGCGCACCGATCTGCTCGGGGCGCTCCGGGCCGCGGCGGCGCCGGGCGCGGGCGGGCGGAAGCTCGCCGGCGCGGTGATCGTCTCCGACGGCGCCGACAACGTGGACCTGCCCGGCGCGGACGTCGCCGGGCCGACGCGGCAGCTCCTCGAGGAGCTGCGGGCGCCGGTCTCGGCGGTGGCGGTCGGCGGCGGCGAGCTCGCCGACGTCGCCGTCGAGGACGTGAAGTTCGACGACTTCGCCTTCGTGCGCACGACGTTGACGGTCGAGGCGACGCTGCGCGTCGCCGGCATGGGCCGCCTCGACGTGCCGGTGGTGCTCCGGCGCGAGGGCCGGGTCGTGGCGCAGCAGGTCGTCCGCGCCGACTCGGGGAGCACCGAGTACCCGCTGTCGTTCTCCTTCGCGCCGGATCAGATCGGGGAGTTCGTCTTCACCCTCTCCGCGCCGGCGTACGAGGGCGAGGCGGTGACCGCGAACAACGCCCGGTCGTTCGTGCTCAAGGTGATCCGCGACCGGGTGCGCACCCTGCTGGTGGTGGGGCGGCCGTCGTGGGACGAGCGGTTCCTGCGGCAGCTGCTGAAGCAGGACCCGAACGTCGACCTCATCTCCTTCTTCATCCTCCGCACGCCGCAGGACAACCCGAAGGGCGGACCGACGGACCTGTCGCTGATCCCGTTCCCGGTGGACGAGATCTTCGACAAGCAGCTGAAGAGCTTCGACCTCGTCGTCTTCCAGAACTTCGGCTACCGGCCGTACCAGATGGACCGGTACCTCCCGAACATCCGGCGCTACGTCGAGGAGGGCGGCGGCTTCGTGATGATCGGCGGCGAGGGCAGCTTCGGCGAGGGCGGCTACGACCAGAGCCCGCTCGCCGACGTGCTCCCGGTCGAGAGCACCGGCCAGGCGCCGAGCGAGGAGCTGTTCCGGCCGCGGCTCACCGAGGCCGGCGTGCGCCACCCGATCACCCAGCTCCTCCCCGGCGCCGAGGCGAACCGGCGCGCGTGGGAGTCGCTGCCGGAGCTGCCGGGCGTGAACGTCACCCGGGCCAAGCCCGGCGCCCGCGTGCTCCTCGACCACCCGCACCTGTCGACGGGCGACGGCAACGCCCCGGTGCTCGTCCTCGGCGAGCACGGCCGCGGCCGGGTGATGGCGCTCACCACCGACGCCTCCTGGTACTGGTCGATGGTGGCGGCGGGGAAGCAGGGCGGCTCGTCCCGCGCCTACGAGCGCTTCTGGGCGAGCTCGATCCGCTGGCTGGTGCGCGATCCCGAGCTGACGCCGGTGCGCGTCGACGCCGTCGCCGACGAGGTCGAGCCCGGCGAGCCGATCGCCGCGGTGATCACCGCGCGCCGCGGCGACTACGGTCCCGCGGCCGGCGCGGCGATCGACCTCGAGCTGCGCGAGGCGGAGACCGGGAAGGTGCTGGCGACGGAGAAGCTCACCGCCGACGCCGACGGCGCCGCGCGGGTCGAGCTCCCCGCGCCGCAGCCCGGGCCGTACAAGCTGATCGCCCGCGCCAGCCTCGACGGCGCCGAGCTCGGCCAGGGCGAGGACGCGGTGGCGGTGCGCGCCGCGAGCGCGGAGCTGTCGGACGCCGCGCCGCGGCCGGAGCTGCTCCGGGCGATCGCGAAGCTCACCGGCGGCGGCTTCGTCGAGGCGTCGGACGGGAAGCTGCCCGACCTGGGGCTCGCGGAGCCGGAGGTGGTCGAGGTCGGGCGGTCGAAGGACCGGCCGATCTGGGACCGGCTGTGGTCGCTCGCGGCGCTGGGGATCCTGCTGGCGGCGGAGTGGGTGCTGCGACGGCGGTGGGGGTATTTCTAGGGGCGGGGCGCGGGCGGCGAGAAGCGAAGGCGGGCTACGAGGCTACGAGGCTGCGCGGCTCGGCACGCGATTCGGCGAGGCGTCCGCGGCAGCGGGGCAGGCGGGCTGCGAGGCTGCGCGAGGCGAAGGCGGGCTGCGGGGCTGGGGGGCTGCGCTAGGCAACGCGGGCTACGAGGCTACGGGTCTGCGGGGTTGCGGGGCGAAGGCGGGCGACGGGGCTGCGGGGCTGTGCTGGGCGAAGGCGGGCGGCGGGGCTGCGGGGCCGCGGGGCACGGCCGCGCAGCGTGACGACGCGTCCCCGGGCGCGCGACCGCATCGAGCCCGAGGGCGGCGTTGGGGCGCGGCGGCACGCGGGCGAGGGCCGCCGCGATCCGCGCGCGTGGTGGCGGGTGGGCGGATCGGGCACGGGCGGCGGGACTCCGACAGGCGCATGCAGAGGTCGACGACGCGCGCGGCCTCCGAGGCGCGGCCGGGCGAGGTGACGACGCGTCCGCGGGCGCGCGACCGCGTCGGGCCCGTCGGAGGCGTAGGGCCTTGCGGCCGTGGGCGAGGGCCGGCGCGATCCGCGCGCCTGGTGGCGGGTGGGCGGATCGGGCACGGGCGGCGGGCCTCGGACAGACCCGTGCGGAGGTCGACGACGCGCTCGGCCTCCGAGGCGCGGCGCCGTCGTGACGGCTTCACATGGCGTGAGAGCGGGTCCGGCCGGGTGGGGCGGGGAGGACCGCCTCCGCGCTCTCCGGCGCGTGGCGGGTGTCGCGGCGAGCTTCACCGAAGGTGAGAGCGGTCCGGCCCGGCGAGGCGCGGCTCGAGGTCCGCCCAATCGAGAGCGGCGCCGCCGTTCGCGGCGAGCCCGCCGGGCCGCAGCGCCGAATCGAGAGCGGCGCTTCCGTACGCGGAGAGCCACCGGGCCGCAGCGCCGTGGGCGCTCCGCGCCGTCGCGGGGGTCCATGCTGGAGCGGTCCCCCGCGGCTCGTCTCGAGGTCGTCGCGGGTGACGGCGCTCGCCGCCGCGTGCTCGAAGCGGAGCCCGCACGCCGCGTGTGCCGGAGCCGCCAGGTCGGCCGCCTCCGACGCGCGGGACGTCACGGTACGAGAGGGCCGCCGGCCCAGCCGGCGCCCGATCGGCTGGGAGGTCGACGCCCGCTGCTAGATGACTGCAGTCGCCGCCGGCCGCCAGGTCGGCTGCGGCGCCGGAGCGGCCTTCCTGGTCCGCGAGGTCTGCGAAGCCAGCGGAGTAGCCGCCGCCGGCGGCGAGGGCCGCAGCGCCGCCTTCGTGGTCGTCGCCGGCAGCCGCTCCCGCCGCGCCGCCAACGCGGCTGCCGCCCGAGCGATCGGCGTGGCGCCGCCCGCCCGTGCGCGT